>JBBSOG010000101.1:0-14695 GCA_038259985.1 Cytophagales bacterium | reverse complement strand
TGAAGGAAGTACAGTTAATGCCTTTACACTGTCAGGGAACTTTACCGCTGGTCCGTTGACTTTTATTCCCGAGATCAGATTTGATAATGGTGAAGATGAAATATTCCTGGACAGTGATTTTGCACCGACTAAAACAGCTTCCCAATTGTTATTTGCGGTTGTCTATGCCTTCTAAAATACTGATACTTTTAGTAACTTCTATAATTTTATCATTGGTAGTATGGCCTGAAGCAAGTGCGCAAACTTCAGGCTATACTTATACGCCTGAAGGATTGCTCGTATTTGCAGACGTGGTTGAAACAGATAGTCTTAATCAAGATGAGTTGTTTGATTTGGCAGTCCGTTTTTTTTCTTCTGATAAAAACAAAGAAGGCAGATTGAAGAAAGATAATCAGAAAAAGACTTTGATAAGCTCAAAGTCTTTTTCGCTTTATGAAAAAGGTATCATTTCTAAACAACCTTCTGCTGAGATACAGTTTGAGCTTTTGCTGGAGTTTAAACATGAGCGATATAGGTACTTGTATAAAGATTTTTCGTACCTACCCTTTGAGCGCAACCGTTACGGTAAGTACGAAGCCGTTCAAAGAAAAAAGAAGTCCTTAGAAAATCTAATCAGCAACGAACAGGAATGGTCAAAGCTTGATGAAGCATTTGATATGCAGATGCAAGGGGAAATTGAGCGCTTAATTCATGCTTTGGATACCAAGATGACCCAGCCAGAAGAAGATACCGCCACTAACATCATACGTTCGGATAAAGCTTGGTAGTCCGGGGTTTAGAATAATGAACCCCGGACTTTCAATTCCAGCACACCAAATTCTTAAATCCTACTGATGCTTCCAGTCAAACTGATCTATGCTTTCCAGCGAAGCTTGCAATAGATTGATACAGGCTTCTATGTCTTTCTTGTTGGCCATTTCAATCACCTGGTGAAGGTTACGGGTAGGGATAGAAATAGCCCCGGCGATGGCGCCCTGTTTGCCCATCCTTTGTATCCCGGCGGTGTCAGTGCCCCCGGCAGTAAGTATTTCTGGCTGCCATTTGATATTATTCTTTTCGGCAGTCTGTTTTAAGAATTCTACCATGCGGTAATCTGCAATGGTGGAGGCATCCATCACTTTGATGGCTGCACCCTCGCCCAGACAGGTAATTTTTTCGTGCGCCTGCGCCCCTGGGAGGTCAAAAGCAATGGTAGTATCCAAACCTAGCCCAAAATCAGGATTAATATTATGGGCAGCTACATTTGCACCTCGCAAACCCACTTCTTCCTGCACAGTAAATACGCCGTAGACATCATAAGGTACTTCTTTGAGCTGGCGCAGGGTTTCTATCAGGATGAATACTGACACCCGGTTATCAATGGACTTACAGTTGACACAATCCCCCATTTCAATCAGTTCACGTTCGCGGGTGATGGGGTTTCCTATGCTCACTACCTCCTTCACTTCGTCAGCACGCATTCCCAGGTCAATGAAGTAATCACTAATCTTAGGGTTTTTATTTTTCTCTTCCTGGCTCATCACGTGGATGGGCTTACTGCCCATGACACCTATCAAATCTTTCTTGCCGTGTACCACGACCCGCTGTGCTGTAAGGGTTTTGGGGTCAAAACCACCGAGGGTATGGAACCGGATAAAGCCTTTGTCATCTATATGGGTAACGATAAAGCCGATTTCATCCATGTGGGCGGCTACCATCACTTTCTTGCCGTCGGGATGCTGTTTGGATTTTTTGACCGCAATCACGCTGCCCATATTATCTACTTCCAGGCTATCTACCAGCGGCTCAACCTCCTTGATGACCAACTGGCGTATACGGGATTCAAAACCAGGTGCCCCGGCAACTTCACAAATGTTTTTTAACAAGGATATATTAATGCTCATTACTGTAAATTAGGATTAAAACCGGGCAGCAATCTAGCAGGATGCAAGCAAAAAAGAAAGTGAATAGTGCCACTACCAGCGATGATAAATGGTATCATCGCTGGTATTGACAGACTTTTTAATAGAGACCGGGTCGCGAAGACCGGGTCGCGAAGAGAAGTACGAGACAGGAAACCGAAATTTTCAGTTTCCTGTCTCCCTACTCCAGTTTTCAAAGTTTTATTTATCCCACCATACTTTACTGGTCAGCAGGTTACCTTCCCCCTGGCGGTTTACGGCATCCAGAAAGTTTGGACCATTAATGATCTCTTCCGAATCCGGTATGACAAAACGGGTAGGAATCGTACCTCCCGTTAAATTTCCCGGATAATTGGTAGGCATCAGCGTGGGATAGCCGGTACGCCTCCATTCCGCGAATATTTCGTATTCATCCAAGAACAGGCTAACCCATTTTTGGGTATGTATCGCTTCCATCTTTTCTTCAAAAGTACCAGAGGTCGGAAAAGGGTTGTTGCTCAGATAATTTACAATTCTTTCAATAGAAATTTCTCCCCCACTTCCAAAGCGGCTCCACTGACTCATTCCCGCCCTTACTCCTGCCTGATAAGCTTCAGCAGCATCCCCATTATACCAGCCCCTGATCGCTGCTTCGGCCAGCAGCAGATGTACTTCTGCATTGGTAAATACCAGCAAAGGGGCATCGTATTTCAATATGGTGTTAGGGTTGGGCTCAGAATAGGTAGCAAAGTCGGCGGGTTTACTGTTGAACTCCGCATTTGGCATCCCTTTCTGCAAAGCGGTAGCGGTATCGGCTACATATTCACCGGTGGGGGATTGTACCCACAGTACTGAAAATACGTTCAGACGTGGATCTCCGGTATTTACCAAATGATCTATGAAAGTCTTGGCAAGCTTACCGCCTTCTACGTTATCCTCATTTTGCGGGTCCAGGTAATCGCCTCTCATCAAGGCCCAGGCAACAGGGTTCCGGCTATCAATTTGTGACCCATCCACATAGTCAATGGCTGCCAGGTCGCTATCTTCAAGGATAAGGCCGCCAGCAATGGCTTTTTGAACCCAGGTTTGGGCGGCGGCAGGATCAATTTCGGATAGCCGCATGCCCAAGCGCAGCATCATTGAATAGGCGAACTTTTTCCACTGGTCTACATTACCACTGTAAATCAAATCCGCATTACCAAAAGTTTCTTTAGACGCATCCAGGGCATTGGCTGCTTCTTCCAGCTCAGTTAGCATATCGTTATAGATAAACGCCTGCTCGTCGTACTTGGGAGTATAGATTTTCTCAATAGACCCTTTGCCAGCCTCGGTGTACGGTATATCGCCATAGAGATCAGTAAGATGGTGGAAAGCATACGTTCTCCAGATACGTGCCATTGCCAGTCGGTTGACATCCTCCGGATCATCGGATACTGCCAGGATAACTTCCTGTATCTCATTGACCACACTGGGATAAGCCTCACTAAAATAAGACTTGGAATAGCCATCATTAAAATATTTGTCCCCGGCAGCTGGTACTTCCTTGTAGGTAGCGAATTGCTGCATAGATCCTCCGATGGTAAGTGCCGCAGTGCCAAAGTAGCTAATATCCATCGCATCCAGTTGGGCTTTGGTAAACAAGAACTCAGGAACGATTTCAGAATAAGCATCGGGGTTTTCGTTCAATTCAGCCAGCCCGTCATCACATGCCGGAAGCAAAGTGAAAAGTAATGCGGCAAGTATATATATGTTTTTGAAGAATAGATTTTTCATCATCGTAGATTTTAATGATTAGAATTTTACCATTAAGTTGATACCGAAGCTTCTGGTCCTGGGCACACCAAATGCCTCCAGCCCCTGCGCGTTGCCGTTAGTATAGCTGGATTCAGGATCAAAGAGATCAGTATGTTTGTAGAGAATAGCCAGGTTGCGACCCACAAAAGAAATGGATGCCGACTGCAAATTGATAAAACTAAGCTGGCTTACCGGCAGGTTATAGGTAAAAATTATCTGGCGAAGCTTGACGAAGCTACCGTTGTACACAAAAATCTCAGTGTAGTTTTTATGGTTATCATAGTAGGTGTCCAGGCCTTCTATAGGCACCAGCCTTTCGTAAGGATTGCCTTCTTCATCCACGCCTGACAGCTGTAAGCCGTTTTCCCTACCTGGCAAAGTAGCTTTGGTTAAACCAAAACGATGGGAATATTGGGCAAGGTTAGAGTAAATGGAATTGCCAAACTTACCATCCAGCAAAACGTTCAGGGAGAAATTTTTGTACCTGAAATCGTTGGTCATCCCCATGGTCAGCGGTGGAACGCCTAAGCCCAATTCTTCAATTTCACTTCTTGCTTCATATCCGCTATTGGCATTGAAAACTTTTTGTCCATTCTCATTGGTTTTCATCCGGTAACCTTTGATAATACCGTAAGGCCTGCCGATTTCGTTTTGAATCGTACCGCCCCCGATGCCACTGCCTACCTGTACCGTATTTAAACCTTCCGCCAATTGGATAATTTCACTTTTGTTGTAGGCCATATTGTAATTAATATTCCAATTGAAGTTTCCTCTTCTTACCGGATTACCAGTAACTAATATTTCTACGCCCTTATTATTGAGTTCTCCCACATTGAGTAACGCCCTGGTATACCCGGAAGCATTGGAAATATTGGTCTGTACGATATCATCAGTAGTGGTACGGTTATAAAAAGTCAAGTCTAAACCCAGACGGTTTTCCATAAGCTGAACATCAACGCCTGCTTCATAAGTAGTGGAAGTCAAAGGCCGAAGGTCAGGGTTAGTTACCAGACTGGAGGAGATGGTCTGCACAGGTCTTCCGTTATGTCCTCCCTGCACCATGTCAAATGTCTGGTTGATAAGGTATGGATCGGGGGTAGCACCGCCCACTTGTGCCCATGAACCTCTTAATTTGACCAGGTTGATGGTGCTTGGTAGCTCAGCAGCTTCTGATAAAATAAAACTTCCGCCCACGGATGGATAAAAAATGCTATTACTCTCCGGGCTAAGTGTAGAAAACCAGTCCTGCCTACCGGTGAATGATAAATATACAATCCCTTTATAATCCAGGTCAGCCGAACCGAACAGTGAATTAGTAGCAGTAACCAGGTTATTGGGCGTAACTGCTAAAGTAGCCAGGTTTGTATAGCTATAGAAGTAAGGAATAGTAAACTGACTGCCATTAATAGCTGTTGAGTTGTTCACTCCTTTTTGCCGGTTTCCCCCGATCATCGCGATGATGTTAAAATTATTCAGAAAGGAGGTATTATAATTCAGCGTAAGCATAGAATTGGTTTCTGATACATCCGACTTTAAAGATTCATATCTTCCCTGTGGTTCAAAGGCTGTATTATAGGGGGTGATTCCTTCATATTCAAAATTATAAAAATCACGGCTGACGCTTCCCCGGAGATACAGATTATCCAGGATGTCATATTGTATATTTGCCTGCCCGATGAAGCGGTTTTTCTCATCATTGTTCTGATAGCGATTCGTTACCCAATAAGCGTTATTGGCTACCGGAACAGGGTTCCACTCTATTTCCCTTCCGTTTTCATCATAGCCGGGGGCAAGGCTTCTAATATCTACCGTATTGGCTACCAAATGGGTGGCCCAACCGGCGTTGTAATCAGCATATCCAGTTCCCGGACGATTATCCGCCTTTTCGAGATTATACTGCACCACGGTCTCAAAGCTTAATCTTTTTCCTAAAAACGCATTCAAGTTAAGGTTGGTAGTTTTACGGTTAAAAGATGAGTTAGGCACCACGCTTTCTACGTCCATATCCGAGAGTGATAACCTAAAATTTACATTTTCACTACCGCCACTTAAGGCAACGGTATTGACTAACGAAGTCCCGGTTCGGTAGAAGTTTTTGATATTGTCTTTGACATTCACCGGTGAGTAAGGCCGCTCCACGCCATCAAATTGTATGGACGGCTGCCCATCCATCAGGGCACCAAAGGATAAACGGCCTGAACTCAGCGCTTCCGCCTGGGTCAAAGGTTTTCTGCCATCAAATCCCTGACCGTATACGTACTGATAGTCAGGGAACATAGAAGGCGTGTCAAAAGTAAGGTTACCATTGTATTCCACCCCGATGCCTTTTTGTCCTTTTCCTCTTTTGGTCGTTACCAAGATCACCCCGTTGGACGCCCGTGAACCGTATAAAGCAGCGGCAGCCCCGCCTTTCAGCACGCTGATAGACTCTATGTCATCGGGATTAATTCCCGCAATGCCATCTCCCCTATCCACATTGATACCCTGCCCACCAGTGCTAGACCCGCCCCCGGGGATGGTATTATCTATCGGCATGCCATTGACGACGTACAAAGGTTGGTTGTTACCTACTAATGAGCCATTTCCCCTGATGATCACCCGGCTGGAACCACCCGGCCCGGTAGCGAGCCCGGTAGCATTTACGCCTGCTACTTTACCAGTAAGTGCATTGGCGATATTAGGTTCCCTGGCTTGGGTGAACTCTTCGCCCTTTACTTCTGAGACCGAGTAAGCTAATGCTTCTCTTTTTCTTTCAATACCTAATGCGGTAACCACTACTTCTGATAAAGATTGAACATCCTGGCTGAGTGCTATATCAATAACATTTCTGCCGTTGATTTCCACTTCTTCGGTAACGTACCCAATTGAGGAGAATACTAAAGTACTAATATCATCTGCCACGGTAAGTTTATAATTACCACTGATATCGGTCACCGTACCTGAGTTAGTCCCTTTTGCTAAGATATTTACCCCGGGAAGTGCTGAACCCGACTCCATGTCGGTCACTGTTCCGCTGATGGATTGCTCCTGTAGTTTTTCTTGGGTAGTCTGTCTTGTGTTAAAATATACCTGAGGGGGAGGCAGCATGAGATTGTTTGCCTGAACAAAGTCACC
The DNA here is from genome assembly GCA_038259985.1 of Cytophagales bacterium. GTDB lineage: Bacteria > Bacteroidota > Bacteroidia > Cytophagales > Cyclobacteriaceae > Catalinimonas. The sequence goes on along the minus strand of JBBSOG010000101.1, from coordinate 7,907 downwards.
AGTATTGGCTTTTCTGTTCTCAACTTTATGGATTGTACGGGGGGCTTCCTCTTCCAGTACCACAAAAACATTGCTTTTTACCTTCTCATACTTCAGGCCAAGTGGCTTAAGTAAAAGATAAAGCGCCTCCTCCAGTTTCTGATAATCCATATGGCTTTCATCCACTGTTTTATCCTGTACATCCTGATCCTGGAATACGATGCTTACTTTATGTTGGGTTTCAAATTTTAAAAGCACCGATTTCAATGATCGTTGATGGTCCTGGTCTCCGGAGTTGATGCGGTCGTTGAACGCTAACTGGGCTGATGCCCGGTGTTGTAAGCTGCCAATGATCAAAAAAACCATCAGCAGCCTGCTCATTAGGTGTAGATTGTGCGACATAATATTTAAATTTAAGGTTAACGCTATCAAAAACGTTTCGCTCAATGCTGAGCTAACGAAGTAATTTTCTTACCGACTGATATTCAGCTTATCCTCTCTCAATTCAATCTTTGCTTTAATCAAACTTGCCATCACCATTTTAAAAGTTTCTATACTATCCAGGGGAATTGTTCCGGAAACCTTGATAGCTTGCAAACCCTCATCCTGAAAGACCAGCGTATAGCCGAACCTATCTTCCACCACCTGGGCTAATTCGTACAAGGGGGTAGCATCACATAAAAGCTGGTTGTTTTTCCAGGAAGAATAAGTCTCCGGCCTTACGATCCTTTGAGAGAGCTCATTCCCGTGCTGGCTTACTTCTACCAATTCCCCGGGCTTCATCATGACTTCCTGTTCCTGCCATCTCAGCCTGACTTTTCCACTATTAAGTACCACCTGTACTTTCTCCCTTCGTGTATTGACGTTAAACTGTGTTCCTAATACTTCAACGGCCACCCCCTGGGTATGCACCACAAACTTATGAGGCATTTGTGATTTCAAATTGTCATTTTGACTGATTTTTTTCACCTGAAAGTAAGCTTCCCCTTCCAGCCAGACCTCCCGGTCTTGCGCCTCTTGCCAATTTGCCGGCACGCGTAAACTGGAGTGGGCATTCAGGGTCACCAATGAACCATCCATTAATGGTACAGTCAAAGTTTCTCCATAAGCCGTCGTATAAATTTCCTCGCCTGGCTTAGTGCTTAACCAGACTAATGCTATGGTGAGCAGAAAAACCAAAGAAATAGTTGCGGCCAGTGTCAGATAGTTGCGCTGTAAAAATTTACTTCCCCTTCTTTCTTGAATCAATGAAACATCAGAATGCAAAGAAAACACCTTATCATTTGCTTCATGAGAAGCTGCTTCGCTATTTCCTTCAAGAATACCAGTCCACAAATAATTTACTTCCTCTTCATTCAGAGTAAATTTCCTGAACTTCATCTCAAGTAGCATATCTTTTGCCTTACTGACTTCTACTATCTTCTCAGGATAATTTTCTATAAACGCTTGCCAAAAAGCATTCAAATCTTCATCAGGGTTCTTTGCCCAGTCCCTGAATTTTTTATCCAGCAAAAAATCTTCTACAGCGTACTGATGATAGTTCATATGCTTGGCTTTCATATATAGGATGGGAAAAACATAGAAACCTATCCTTCCTTTTTCATTTATTTTCAAAAAAACTTTGTAAAGCAAAAAATTACCCGCACCAGGCTAGGAATACATTAAAGGTTATTCTGATTTTTTACAGCTCGTATCATTAAAAATGGAAAAACAAGTTTTCAGTCATCCCGTAGGGATTTTTACCACTCCGTTGCGGTCATTTTATGGCGACCACTAAGAAAGTCGGCTTTTCTGCGACTTGGTAAAGATTCCTTCGCGGTGGTACGGAATGACAATTAGCATTTTGCAATATTTTCTTCTTTCCATTTCATAAAATAAAATCAGAATATCCTTTATTTCAAAATAAAATAAGGGAAACTAGGCTTTTAAAATTGCAGCAGCCTACTTCAATTGCATTTTTAGGTTCTTGATGGCTTTTGAGGTAAGGGTATATACCGAAGCCAGGTTGATGAGCATGATATTAGCGATTTCTTTCTGGGGAAGCTTTTTAAAAAACAACAGATAAATAATTTCTTTTTGTCGGGGCGGCAGGTTTTCAATAGCTGTCAGCAAAGCGTTTTCCTGCCGGATAAACACTTCATTGGCGATAAGATGGGTTTCGTGCGATGCTTCTACCCAATAATCTATCGCTTCTGGCAAAGGAGAATGGGATTTTTCAAGCGCCTCCAAATGAGTGATTACACATCGCCTGAAGCTCACCATCAGATAGTTGCGTATGTTTTTTACATCACCCAGAAAATCCCTACGCTGCCAGATATGGATAAACAATTCCTGAATGGCATCTTTAATTAAATCTGAATCGGCATGGAGGTGCATGCCATAATCAAATAATGCCTGTACGTTTTTATGATAGATATTTTCAAAAGCCATCGGATTTCCTGCTTTGAGGCCTTCCCAAAGTCGTTCATCTTCAAACTGATTAGGCTCATCTTTCATAGGGTTATAGGAAAATGATTTGCTTAGAAAAACTGCTTAAGATGGATGAATTTACTTTTTTTCTCAATGAATACAAGGCGCGCATAATTTTTTTAGATTTAAACCAAATTAAACCTACTTGTCAAGATTATTGCAAAATATTAAATCGTTTCATATCTGCTAAACCAAATGAAACAGTTGTATTTACTTTAAATTATTCATATTAATGCTACGTCCTGAAGAGGTAAATGATAATTTCATATTTTGGTTGTTTTTTTTATGCTCAGAAAAAATGCAGACATTTAGCTGAACCTTTCTATATTCAGGCACTCAAACAACCACTTACCTCAACCTATGAATGTACAACCTAAATACCACTTCCCTCTTTTTCAAACGCTTGCTTTCCTCTGTATACTTTCCCTTTGGGGATGTGGCCAAGCCAATGAGAAAAATGAATCCAGTGAAATGAATACTACTAAAAAAATGCAGTTCGCTGATTATCAGGATCTCAAGCTAGGCTTTACAACCCAAAACTTTCTTCAAGTGATGCCGGTCAACCTGGAAAACTCAAAAAAACTGATTGACTATGCTGCCAACGAAGGCTATTCCTGGTTAGAACTTCGTGACCCTGACGCCAAACTCACCTTAGAAGAAGCACAGCAGATCGCTGACTATGCCCAGCAAAATAATATTGAAGTAAGCTATGCTATCCAAAAAGGCATTCTGGACGATGATTTCTGGCCTACCTTTAATAAAGGCGTAAAAAATGCAGCTATATTCAAAGGGCCAGGGGTATTCCGTTCCTTAGGCAGTTTCGCGGAGTTCACTGCCGATACCACCAAACATGGCTGGACAGAGGCAGAGATTGACCAGTTGGTAACCTTTGCCGATAGCGCAGCCAACATTGCGCAAGAAAACGGTCTGCAGTATGTGATTGAAAATGCTTCCGAATCATTTTTTGGTAATAATGAATACTTTGGCATCGCCGAATTATTTGCCAGGACCAATGAACACGTAGGCTGGCAATTTGATACCGCCAATCCTTTCAGCGTCTCCCGCGTACATCCAGCCGCCGATAGTATTCAGGCTTTTCTGGAGGACCATGCAGATAACTTGTACTACATCCATCTGAAATCAGCAAATAATGGACAGGCACAAACTACTTTGATGGCAAATCCTTTGGCTTTTGATACTGTATTTGAGATCATGGCCTCTCACGATGTACCTTATGTTGCTATTGAATTGCAGGCGGTAGATAATGAGCAACTCGCTTTTGAGAATATGCAAAAAAGCGTGGATTATCTCAGGGCACAAGGATTCATTGTTAATCATTAAGGCATGTCGTCTGAAAAAACACAGGGGCACAAGCCATCCCTCATGCAGAAAATTTGGCTTGCGATGCTCAGTATCGGCCCCGGTATTTTCTGTATTGGCTACACAATCGGTACTGGCAGCGTTACTTCTATGGCCAAAGCCGGGAGCCAGTTTGGTATGCAACTCGTTTGGGTGCTCCTGCTGAGCTGTATATTTTCCTGGGTGCTGATGGAAGCTTACGGCCGTTTCGCCATTGTGACCGGGCTTTCTTCCATCTATAGCTTCAAAACAAAACTCAAGGCAGGAAAGCTTATTGCCATTTTAGTGGTTATCGGCATTATCATTGCCCAATGGAATGCGCTTTCCGGAATTTTGGGATTAAGCGCCAACGCAATTTACGAAACGGTTCACCTCTTTTTTCCCGCATTACCGGCAGAAAACTATTGGGTAGTACTGGGCATCGCCATCACCATTATCCTGATCATGTATGCTATGTTGTGGGTAGGCAAATATTCTTTTTTTGAAAAGGTGTTGATTGTATTTGTTACCCTAATGGGCTTATCTTTCATGGTTTCCCTTTTTGTGGTTTTCCCCCAACCGGTAGATATTGTCAAAGGGTTGGTGCCCACTATTCCTGAAGTAGCCGGGGGAAAATTACTGGTCGCCGCTTTTGTGGGAACCACGATGGCAGCACCTACCTTTGTGGTACGCCCGCTCCTGATGAAAGGCAAGGGCTGGACCGCCGAAAATAGCAAAGAACAATCACGGGATGCACTTATTGCGGCCATCCTAATGTTTGCGATTAATATTGCGATCATGGCAGCGGCCACGGGAGCCATGTTTTATGAAGGCAAAACCATAGAAAAAGTGTTGGACATGGTAAATACCCTTGAACCTGTAGCGGGCAGGTTCGCTGTCGTGGTATTTATGGTAGGTGCCCTAAGTGCCGGTCTGTCTTCCATTTTTCCTATCCTGATGGTCGCCCCATTGTTGGTCGCTGATTATCGGGATGGTGAATTGGATACTGATTCTTTAAGGTTTAAACTATTAACTGCAGTAGCTTGCCTGATGGGTTTGACAGTGCCTATTATGGGGGCTAATCCTATCGCTGCACAAATTGTCACGCAGGTAGCTGGGGTGTTCGTGCTACCTTTGGTAATTGCCTGTATCTTTTATTTAGTCAACCGTCGTGACCTGATGGGAAAGTATAAAGCAGGTTTAGGCCTTAATATCGGACTGATCAGTGCCCTGCTTTTCTCCTGTATCATTTCTTATACCGGAGTAATTGCCCTACTTGAATTGGTATAAATAAATTGCTCAACTTCATCGGTTGAGCAACTCTTCACCTAAAAAAAGTGGCTTTTATTTCTTCTGGCTGAATACCCAGAAATCCTCATACTTCCATTCACCATTGGCTGGCTTACCAATCACAATGGCAAATTTCTTTCCTCGCTTCTCGTACATCACCCGTACATCAGCACCTTGTTTTTGAAAAACCGCCCGGCCATCGCTACTTTCCAAAAACTTGTAGTAATCAAATTTATCTTTTTCTTCCAGTCCCAGAAGCCCAGGCTTGAAATGCTTTACCCTGATTTCAAGTCCATCTTCAGTCATCTCAATGGCAAACATTTCGTACAACGTAGCCTTGCCTTCGCTATTCATCCGAATAACGCCCACCATATTGTTTCCGGCAGGTTCAGTCCAAAAAGCTTCAATCACTTTGCCATCTGCGGTAGTTTCCCATTGCCCGGCAATAAACGCAATGTCGGAAAGCTTGCCTTGGTTTTGCGCATGCAGGATACTTACATCAGTTAATATGACGCTTATGCTTAATAATAATAGAATTTTTTTCATCACTTGATTGTGTAGTATAATTGGTTGGTTATTTCTTTCAAACTTATAAAAATTCAGGAAATTATAAGTCCATATAAACAGAAAACGTTGTCAGTCCTTCAACTTGAAAACGGCCTTCCCCCCTTGCTCTAGCTTCTTCCACATAATGAGCAAAGCTTTTTTCTGAATACCAAAAATTTATACTACTTTGAACTACCAAATATTATTTGGTAATTAGTATAATTCCTAATTGGGATATCAAATTGATATATTAATACGATTATAAGACCCAAAAGAAATGATTGAAACATTAGAAACCCAACACAGTCACATTATTGCATTGAGAATTGATGGGACATTCAGTGAGGCAGATTTAAAACCTTTTCTGCCTGAAATGAAAGAAAAACTTGAGCAACTGACTAAGCTCAGGCTATTTGTGGAATATATTGACGTGAACGATTTTACGGTTGACACTTTGATTGAATCCCTGAAATATAATTTTGGCAACCTCAACAGCTTTGACAAAGCAGCCATAGTCACGTCAAAAGACTGGCTGGAAGAAGCTACAAAACTTGCCGATGACACTCAGGGTTTGGACGTTAAAACTTTTCATTTTTCGGAAAAACAGCAGGCATTAGAATGGTTAAAAGACTAAAACTTGTAATCTACTAATAATGGATACTTCAATGAAAGAGGTGCAGCAAGCTTTTGATGCTTATTTGCTTGCTTCAATCAGCCAGCATAAGTATGTCAAGCTGCAATACTTCACCGACATACATGAATTTATGACGGTCATGTCTGTAACGGAACAACTTTTGGAAATTGATGGGGTTTCATTTTTATTGTTGAATACTGGAGAAAAAATCAAACTCAAAAACATTGTCCGAATAGACCACTTTTATGCCCCTCAATATGCGCATATTGCTGACTTCAGTTGTGATTGTTAATGGTATATCTTGTGAACTATTTTTTTTTAACAAAAGCCATAAAATTTTGTTAGATTTTTAGCATGTTCATTTAACCAAATTCTTGTTATGCCTCGTTTGCTCTTTTCTTTTGCCCTCATTTTTCTTTTCACTGGCTGTCAACATCTGGAACATATCCTGGAAGAACTTGAGTCTAAGGATAGGCAACATACGCCGGATGTACCTGGCCTGGCTTATGCGCTTAGTGAAAAAAGCTTTGACAAGACCTATGAAAGCCTTATCACCTCGCTCAATGGTAATGATGCGATTACTATTGTAGCCGAGGTAAACCATCGTGAAAATGCTGCTTCAGTGGGTCTTAATCTTGCACCTACCCGGGTGGTTTTGTTTGGCAATCCCAAGTTAGGTACTGCCTTGATGCAGGAAAACCAGACTGCTGGTATTGACCTTCCTCCGAAAATTGAAGTTTATCAAAACTCGGGAAAGCAAGTCTATGCTATCTATAACAGTACTGAGTATCTGGCCAGTCGCCACGGAGTGGGTGCTGCGGCTACTTTACCCAAAATCAATGATGCCTTAATGAATTTGGTAAGCGGTGCTACCGCTTCAGATGTAAAATGGCCCCGGCAACATGAGGTAAAGCTCAGGGAAGGCTTAGTCATTGTAAAAAGCTCAAAAGGAACGAGAGAAACCTACCATGACCTCAAAAAAACCATTGAAAGTAACAAGAACCTTAAAATCGTTGCTGAACTGGACCATGCGGCTAATGCTGCCCGTGTGGGCTTGGAACTCAGACCAACTAAGCTTATTATATTTGGCAACCCTAACTTAGGAACTCCCTTGATGCAAGCCGCTCAAACGACTGGCATTGACTTGCCTCAGAAAATGCTGGTTTGGGAAGATCAAGAGGGAGACACCTGGCTGGCTTACAATGATCCTGTGTATATTGCCCAGCGCCACGGTATTAAGGGAAAAGACGAAGTGATCAGCAAAATAGGTACTGCACTCGCTGGCTTAGCGAAGAAAGCTACTGAGTAGTAAATTCTTTACGAAGGATAATTAGTAATTTCTTTATCAAATTATTGATCCCGGCAGTTATCTAGTTCCATGAGTTCTACGTTTCGGAAGTCTACCGGTTGACCTTCACTCTGCAAGGCGATATAACCTTCTTTTAGCAGCTTGCCATCCTGTTTAATAGCTTCGGGGTAGCCTTCCACTACGCCACCGCCAATTTGTGGCTTCGTATACTGCAACACCGTATCCCCATTGATTAAATGCGTGATCAGTGAATCACCCAACACGATGAGCTCTGCAGTCACCCACTGCTCTCCATCATAGGTTTCGGAACTGGAATCAATGCAATGCCGGGGGTCCATTTGT
>JBBSOG010000100.1:0-14722 GCA_038259985.1 Cytophagales bacterium | reverse complement strand
CTATATGCTGCTCAAAAAGTTGGGTAAGATTTGAGTTCAAGAGGCTTTGGTTATTTTTTAAAATAGGTTATTGTAGCAATTATTAAAGAAAATGATAAGGAAACAATCTTCGTTTTTTTACCTGAAATATGCAAACCATCAAACGTAAACCTCATATGCCAAAAAATATGAAACTGGAAAATTTGTCATATAGAGTTTTATCTTACATAAATTGTTCATTTGTGGAATAACAGATAGATAAATAGCCTATGAACTAATCTTCATAAGAAATAATTTGTAATTTTAAATATTACCAAATAGAACCGCCCGGCATTAAAGCGAAGCGATCGTATTTGTTGCATGAATTTCCAATTGCCCATTTACATTTTATGAAGTATACAGCCGAAAGAAAGTTTGAGCAAAATCTGGCTCGTTACGTTTTCGTTACCATTCTCATTCTAAATACCTATGGAATTATACATTATATCATTTATGGAGGGAAGTTTCTAAACCTTGTCGTTGTTTCTTGTGCCTGGTGCTTCTATTCATTTCTTTTTTATGTCGCGGAAGTAAAGCAACGATTTGATAAGGTTATCCTTCCTTTAATTGCTTCTTTGTTGGCACTACTCATTTTTTTCTGGCTAAACATGGGGGGCATTCATACTGCGGTACCCTACCTTTTTCAGCTTGCTACCCTAGTGGCTATTGTGATCTGTAAACCTAATTCCCGGCTTCCTGTGGCTTGTTTATTTGTTTTTATCACAATAGTACTGGTAGCGGTGGAGGCTTATAGCTATCAAATAATTAGCGTTCCTACCGCATCTGCCATGAAGGGTGTACCGGTGGTATACATCATTTCGACTTTTACCATTGCCTATCTTGCTTTTCACCTCAAGTCCAAATTTGATCAGGAAAGGGACATGCTTCATGAACAATCGGTAGCTCTGGTGGAAAAAAGCCAGATTATCCACCAGCAGAATGAGGCTATTATGTAGATTAATCAAACGCTGGAACAGCGTGTGGCAAACCGGACCCGGGAACTGGAGGGATTGAACCAGCAACTTATGGAATATGCCTTCTACAACTCACACAAAGTCAGGGGGCCGCTGTGCAGGATTATGGGATTGGTAAATTTAATTAGTCTTTCTCCCACACATCAGCATGAATATTTACTGGAAAAACTAGCCGTTAGCACTGACGAATTGGACGATGCAATCAAAGCGATCAACCATACTCTACAAACGGTAGATAAAAATCTTCCTACTACCTATCAAACCCATATACAGGATAAAGAGTGATGTAGATTTATCAAACTAAAGCAATTACATAAATACAAAAAGCCATCTCCCGGATGAAAGATGACCTCTAGCCGCCTATATCTGCCTTATTTAGAAAATAGCGCAGACTTTGTTATTTCAATAAACAGGATTGAACCTTATCAAATATCAAACTTGATCCCCTGTGCCAGCGGTAGCTCAGTGCCGTAGTTGATGGTATTGGTCTGGCGGCGCATGTAGAACTTCCAGGCGTCGGAGCCAGACTCGCGGCCACCGCCAGTATCTTTTTCCCCTCCAAAGGCACCACCGATTTCTGCACCGGAAGTCCCGATATTGACATTGGCAATACCACAGTCAGAGCCACGGTGGGAGAGGAAAGTCTCCGCTTCCAGCAGGTTTTGGGTAAAAATGGCTGACGATAACCCTTGTTTCACATCATTCTGAATCCGAATAGCTTCTTTTACATCCCCTTGGTATTTGATAAGATACAGGATGGGGGCAAAAGTTTCTTCCTGCACCATTTCGTAGTGGCTTTCTGCTTCTACCAGGGCAGGTTTGACATAATTACCACTGCGGTAGGCATCGCCATCTAGTACTTCGCCACCTATCAAAAGTTTACCACCTTCATCCACTACTTTTTTTAGGGCAACCTTAAAATTTTCTACCGCCTCCCGGTCAATCATGGGACCAACCAGCGTTTTTCCTTCCAGTGGGTTTCCGATGGATAAAGAAGGATAAATTTTGAGCAAACGGCTTTTCACTTCCTCATACCTCTTCTCATGGATAATTAGTCGGCGGGTGCTGGTACAGCGTTGCCCACAAGTACCCACGGCACCAAATACCGTGGCGCGAATGGCCAATTCCAGGTCGGCGTGCTCAGTAATGATGATGGCATTGTTGCCGCCCAGTTCCAGTAGGGATTTACCCAGTCGTGCGCCTACCGCTTCGCCTACTTTCTTGCCCATGCGAGTGGAGCCAGTGGCCGAAACGAGCGGAATACGGCGGTCATGTGCCATCAGCGAGCCAATCTCAGCATCACCTAGTATTAAGTTGATAATTCCTTCGGACAGATTATTTTCTTTCAGCACCTCAGCTACTATTTTCTGGCAGGCGATGCCAGTCAGGGGCGTTTTTTCAGAAGGTTTCCAGATGACGACATTGCCACAGACCGCGGCGATCATCGCGTTCCATGCCCACACGGCTACCGGAAAGTTGAATGCGGAAATTACACCCACAATACCCAGTGGATGATACTGGTCGTACATGCGGTGATTGGGCCGCTCGGAATGCATGGTAAAGCCGAAAAGCTGACGGGAGTGCCCTACGGCTAGGTCACAGATATCTATCATTTCCTGCACTTCGCCTAGTCCTTCCTGATAGATCTTGCCCATTTCGTAAGTAACTAACTTACCTAGAGGCTCCTTATATTCGCGCAGCTTTTGCCCGATCTGCCGGACAATTTCGCCTCGCTGCGGGGCGGGCATTTTGCTCCAAACTGCGAAAGCTTTCTGCGCCTGTTCAATTACTTTTTCATATACTGCTTTATCAGCCATTTTTATGGCAGCAATTAGCTTACCGTCTACCGGAGAGTGAATCTCACGCGTGGCATTTCCCTCTGTGGCACTGCCAAAATGTTGGCCAGTGCTGAAGCATGAATTAGTGCTATCTATTTTCAGGGTTTGTAGCACCTGTTGCATTTCGTCGGTCAATGTTTGTGTTGTTTCCTTCATATCAATAATTTATGCTCAGCCATCAATCCATTTTCAAGCTTAAAAAAATTTGTCTGTTTTTCATATATTGCCAGGGCAATTTAGCCCATGGAAAATCCCCTGCCTTATCTTATACTCATTCTGCTCTGGATAGTTTACTTCACGATCCACAGCATACTGGCTGCCCATCGGGTTGAGCAATTTCTAAAGCACAAGCTGGGCAAATATGCCCGCCATTATCGTCTTATTTACAATATATTCGCAGTACTCAGTTTGCTCCCTGTTTTGTTTTACAATGCATTGATCTCCGCTAAAGTGCTCATTCCCCTGAGTTGGAAAGATGTGCTAAGTTTTCTGGGACTGGCATTGGCTACCTACGGTGTGATTGTCATGCGGTTAGCTTTCCGGCAGTATTCTCTCAAAGAGTTTTTGGGTTTAAAACAACTGAGGAGTGAAGAAAGCGAGCCATTCTATACGGAAGGAATTTCAGGTGCAGTCCGACATCCGCTTTACTTCGGAGGGTTGCTGATCATCTTGGGTTTTTGGCTGTTTTCACCCACCTTAGCCAATCTAATCACTGTCATTATGCTGATACTTTATATCCTGATGGGCATTCGTTGGGAAGAGCAGAAATTAGCAGAACAGTATGGGGAATCTTACAAAAAGTATCAACAGGAAGTCCCTATGTTGTTTCCCAAACGCAGTGTCTTTGGGAAGTTGGGAAAATAGATTAATGGAAATTTATACAAGGAACTGGGCATTCACTATAAAGCTTCTAGTTACTGAAGATCCTCTTTCCAGTAAGCTAGGAAATAAAGTGTACCAGGTTCATACTGATTAGGGATAAGCAGTAAACTTTTTCATCAGACAGTAATTGGCTAAAGCTAAATCCGTATACCGTGACTGCGCAGATGGCTGTCGGATAAATAAATAATGCAAAGCGCAATTCATATTTACTGATACATGAGATTTTAGTATAATATAATGACAATGTTTCTTTAATGCTTAAGCCATTGTTTATTGAAACCCTGGTGTTACTTTTAAACAATCGTTCAATTACCACTATGCTTACTAAGGATCATATCACTGAGGTTGCACTGACGCTATTTAGCAAAAATGGATATGAAAAGACTTCTATTCGGGAAATCGCTAAGACAGCAGATATATCTTTAGGATTGTTGTATAATTATTTTGAGAGCAAAGAAGCCCTACTTGCCGATATTTTGGCAAACGGGATGGGAAACATTAAATTGTCTTTTACCTTTCCTAAAAATGCCGAAGAACCGCTTCGTACTTTGATGGAAAATGTATTCCGGGTTCTCCAGGAAAAGAAGCAGCACTGGCGGCTCATGCACAGTATACGTATGCAGGACGCTGCCATGGAAAACTTCAAGGCAGAACAAGAAGCCAGCAAAAGCTATATGTTAACGGAACTCAGCCTGGTTTTAGAAAGCATGGGTTATCGCCAGCCGATGCAGGAAGCCATACTGCTCTTTGCTACCATAGATGGACTAGCAGGACAATTCCTACTCAACGAAAAATATCCGATGTATAAGATGCTTGCCCTCCTGGTGGAGAAATACAGAGCCCCTCAATAAACTAAACGTTCAGAGTTTTTGTAAAAAAAGAACTTTTCGGCTTTTCAACATCCGGAAAGTTCCTGTCCTCTATTCAAATATTTCTTCCACCGGCTGTCCATCAGCGCCATCCGGCAAAGTGATATTTAGCAACATGGAAATAGTAGGGGCAATATCCGTAATCCGGTGGTAGCGTACACTTTCACCTGCTTTTACTCCCCATCCGTAAAACAACATAGGTACATTCGTATCATAATTATATCCCGTACCGTGTGAAGTGCCCTGCATACGACTGCTGTTCAGAAAACCTGGTTCTAGAGTAAACAACACATCTCCCGAACGTTGAAAATTATAGCCCATTTGCAACATTTGCCGTTGTCCCCGGGTGTATTCAAACTTGCGCAAGGTAGTAGCAGTATAAGTTTCCTTAATCCCTTCAAAGTCCATCATACGATCAGCTACATAGTCCTGAATTTCCTCAAGGTCTACTTCTTTTTCCTCGATTAACTTATGATCAAGAAGAAGTTGGCTACTGACATGTTCTATCCATTTTCCCTCTCCATATTTTTCCACAAGTTCCTCTTGGATAATATTCCCAATCTTAACAATGCTCAGGTATCCACCCGGCATTTTGGCGTCCATCAACAATTTCGGGACATCCAATACCGCATGGTCTGCGGTAAGAAATACCAGATAATTGCCTTTTCCTACTTGTTGATCCAGTGCGTTGAATAATTCTGCTAAATTACGGTCCAGCCTGAGGTATGTATCCTCTACTTCTACTGATTGTGCGCCAAAGGCATGGCCTACATAATCTGTAGAAGAAAAACTGACCGCTAAAAAATCCGTTTCACCGCCTTTTCCCAGAGATTCCGCTTCTAAAGCTGCCTTGGCAAAATCCAACACTAAGGTATTGCCAAAAGGCGTAGAGCTTAGCAAACCAAAGCTATCTGAGCCTTTGTTGAGTTCTTTAAGGTCATAAGGAAATATAGAAGCTCTATCATCTGAAAACCTAACCTCATATTCACTATCATCAGCACCGCTGGCGGTATATTCTTCTATGGGCAGCAGCGTGTTCCAGGTTTGGCTCAAATATTCTTTCGGTAATTTTTTTTGATTGAACTGTGTCACCCATTTTGGTAATTGCTCCATATAAAAGGTCGATGTCATCATCTCTCCGGTACGCCCATCGTACCAATAAGCCGCATCGGCCCTGTGCCCGGCAGGTAACGCCGACCCACGGTCTTTGATAGAAATTCCGATGACCTTGCTTCTACCTTGGGTGGCCATTTTGAGCTGATCGGTAATGGTGCTGCTCAGCATATTTCGGGGCGAAATGTGTCCTTCATCTTCCGAACCGCCGACTGCCGATACGGTAGTATCTTCGGCGCAATAAACCGTACGCTTCAGTTCGCGGCTGTACCAGTCGTTGGAAATAATACCGTGTGTGGCTGGCGTGGTACCGGTGTATACCGAAGCGTGTCCGGGACCGGTGTAGGTAGGAATGTAATTGTAATGTGCATTCCGTGCCATAAAACCCTGGTTGATCATACGCTTAAATCCATCCTCACCAAACTTATCGTAAAATCGCAATAAATATTCTTGTCGCATCTGGTCTACGACGATGCCCACGACGAGTTTGGGCCGTTTGGAGGGATCATTTTGCGCCGTAGCGGAGGTTGTGAGTAGGCTGAAGCAGGCAAGCGCCCACAGCAACATCTTTTTTCTTAGCATTTCACTCAGGTTTTCAATTCAACAAAAAATAGGTTAGGGATTATCATGCATACAACAAGGATTGGAGCAGCATGATTTATAAACCTTCCAAATATCTCATTCTTTTCCCCGAATTCCACTGAAAAGCCGAAAAAGCCAAACTGAAAGCCAAACTTTTATATCGGCCAGGGAATGACCTTGGCCCGCTTTGCCCATTGCTGCCACATGCCTGAAAGCTTTTCTACTATTTCAGGGTGCTCGCCAGCCAGATTGCGGGTTTCACTGCGGTCTGTTCCCATGTCATAAAGTTCCCATTCGCCATCCCTGCCCTTGGCCACCAGTTTCCATTTACCCCGGCGGATGGCACGGTTACCCTCGTGTTCAAAATAAATGGCTTCCCTTTGTAGTGTATCATTCGTAAAGGAGGGCATTAAACTTACCCCCTCCATAGGCTGGATATTTTCGTTGTCGAAAGTTTTAGGGTAATTTGCTTCAGCTACATCCACGCAGGTAGCCATGATGTCTATCAAATGGCCGGGGCTTTCTCTCCATTGCCCCTTCTTACTGATGCCTGCTGGCCAATGTATAATAAGTGGCGTGGATATGCCTCCTTCGTGTACATAATGCTTATACAGGCGAAATGGGGTATTGGAGGTGTTGGCCCAGGGTACGCCGTAGCTTTGGTAGGTTTCCTCCGGACCGGGCATCACGCCGTGCTCATTTCCCAAGATCACTTTTCCGCCACCCCTGGTTTCTTCCGGTATAAAAAGTTGCTTTCCCCATCCGGTGGATAGTTCTTCGGCACAGCCACCGTTGTCGGCAAGGAAAAATATTAGGGTATTCTCCAGTTCCCCTTGCTCTTTTAATGCTGCTATAATCTTACCGATGCCCTGGTCCATACGGTCTATCTGGGCAGCGTACACTTCCATCCGTCGGGCTTGCCATGCCTTATCTTCAGCATCTTTCCAAGCTGATACGCTCTCGTCACGCTTGGTAAGTGTCCAGTCTGTTTTGATGAGCTGCATTTCTCGCATACGCTCCAATCGCTCTTGTCTCAGACTATCCCAACCTATATCGTAATGCCCTTTATAACGGGCAATATCTTTGGGAAGTGCATGAAGGGGCCAATGCGGCGCGGTGTAGGCTACATAGCCGAAAAACGGCTGATCTCCATCTTTCTGTTCGTTGATAAACTGCACTGTCTTTCTGCTGATGGCATCGGTATAGTAATAGTTTTCCGTATCGGGTTCAGTCGGTTCATTGCCATTAGTTAATGTGATCGGATCATAAAAGCTTCCTGCCCCGGTGATGGTGCCGTAGAATTTCTCAAAACCCCGCTGCATCGGCCAGTTGTGTTGGGAAGTCATCGTGCTGTCCTCGATCCACTGCCCTACGTGCTTGGTGATATGCCATTTGCCACTCATAAAGGTCGCATAGCCGGATGCTTTTAGTACCTCAGCGATGGTCACACTTTGCTTATTTAAATCGCCACGATAACCATCGGTTCCTCTGTCATCAGTCATGCGCCCTATGCCTGCCTGGTGAGGATACAAGCCGGTCAGCAAGCTGGCGCGAGTGGGGCAGCAGCGAGCGGTATTGTAAAACTGGGAGAAGCGTAGCCCATTGGCAGCCAATTGATTTAAATTAGGCGTATTGATTTCCCCGCCATAGCAACCAATATCCGAATAGCCCATATCGTCGGCCATGATCAGGAGGATGTTGGGGCGCAGGTCTGCTGCTGCGGAAACTCTCTCTTGCTTGGTAGATTGGGCTGAATCACAAGAGTAGAACAATGCAGGGTAGATTATGCATGCTCCTGCAATCAGTACTTGCTGGAAAAACCTGTTGCTCATAAGGTGGTGTATTTGGCTAAATATGCCCTTATGATAGACATTTCTAGCCAGAATATCACCTTTTTGATATTGAAGTTGCCACCCCTAATCTTTTGTGAAGATAGTAGAACAGACCCAACGTTAGTAGGAATGAACCAATAACCAGTGGAAGGTATATCATCAAGTTATGCTCAACATATCCCCACCAGCTAAAATGAAAGAAGAAGTCTTTGGGTTGATCTACGAATAGCATAGCAACATAATGAATAACATATCCAACGACTATCAAAAAGATTGATGGATTCAGTGAGCGGGTTTTCCAATAGAGCCACCCCTGCATTACACTAACCACAAAGATGGCAGCAAAGTAAGCATAGGAAAACAAGGCGCAGAATAAACTACTCCAGAGTATTGCCCTAAGCGGTGTTGTAGTCATCAACAGTCCCTTCAGGATAATGCCACGGAGCAACAGTTCTTTTAATATCATGATTAAGATAGTGAGTATTATAAGCAGAAGAGGGCTGTAATTTTCTAATAGCGAAGTATACACCGATCTAAATTCCTTAAAATAGGGGAAAAATAAGGTGAGTGGTTCCAACCAAAAGCCACTGACAACGACAATGAGCAGCGTTACTCCATATACGTAAAGCGGTACCGAACGAAATGAAAATACCGGAACATTAGCCGTTGTTTTCTTTCTTTTCCAGATGGCGAATGCGAGAGGCCCTCCCAAGGTCAATAATCCACTGATTACTTGTATCCATAGAAGATTTTTCTGTAACCACTGTGCCCGCACCTCCACATTTTCCTCGCCAATAGCAATGGCTTGAACCGTTAGGCTTACTAACCAACTGATCAAGAAAGCCGCCAGTACCATCAGAAAACTTTGCAAGAGATCTGGATAAAAGATTTCTTTTCCTTCCGTCAATTCTTTTGTTTTCATCTCCGTTACTTTTAGTTCATCTTCCTGTAGGTTATTAAATGCCTGTTCAAAAGCAGACTGAAACGATTTTCCCTCCATCATGTCTTCTTCAATGGCCACACAAAAATGATCCACCAGCTCTTCCAAAAGCGCTGACGTAACCACGCCCTCTTCGCTGATCTTTTCTTTGATCTGCTTGATCTGCTCCTTGCTGAGAGAGGCTACAGGGTCAGGCATTTTTGTAATCCGGGTTTGAGATCCAGCAATGATTTCATGGTGGACAGATAATCTGCAAATTCTTTAAGCTTCTCCCGGGCGGTGTCATTGCCCTGCTCAGTGAGCGAATAGTAGATGCGTACCCGTTTGCCTACACTCTCTTTCTCGGTGGTCAATTCCCCACTGGCTTTCAGTTTATGCAATACTGGATAGATGGCCGCTAAAGTTAGCGTCACTTTTCCTTCGGTGGCTTCTTTGATGGCTTGCGTAATCTGGTATCCGTACATGCGTTGGTTGTCGGATAATAACTTTAAAATGAGGGGCGTCACGGTCCCTTTGATCAGTTCTGGTGAATACATAAGACAATTATATATAAATCTTTAATATATTGCAATCTTATATATTAATTTTTTCTTTGCCATGATTTTTGAATGCTGAATGATTTGGAAACTTGTCATGTTTCCTGCCTCAAATAAATCAGTAAATTTGGCTTTTTGTGACCTTACCTAAGTCTTGACCTATATGACTACCTCCCAGTTGAACTTATTATGGATTGTGTGTTTGATTCTCCTATCGCTTTGCATAAATACTGTATATGCACAATCAGATCAGGGCTTTGCTAAAGCATGGAAAGAAACAGAGGCTTACTTCCAAAATACCCTGAAGGAAAATCAGATTGTGGGGGGCGCTTTGCTTTTTCTGGAAAAGGGAGAAGTCAAGGGTAGCCATTATTACGGTCAGGCAGATATCAGTCAGCAGCGGGCAGTAGATGAAAATACCATCTTCCACTGGGCTTCCATTACCAAAACTTTCACCGCCATCGCTATCATGCAGCTCCGCGACCGCGGATTGCTCTCGCTGGATGATCCGCTCACCAAGTATTTGCCAGAACTGATGAAAGTGCACAATCCCTTCGGCAGTATGGATGATATCACGATCAAGATGGTGCTCAGCCACTCGGCAGGTTTTCGCGATCCTACCTGGCCCTGGGGTGGCAACCAAGACTGGCATCCTTTTGAACCTACTGAATGGTTGCAAATTGTAGCCATGCTGCCTTATACCGAAATTTTATTTGAGCCTGGCTCCAAATTCAGTTATTCCAATCCGGCTATTATCTTTCTGGGGCGCATCATTGAGATACTTAGCGGCGATGATTATGAAGTATGCATTGATAAAAATATCCTCAAACCACTGAAAATGTACGATGCCTATTTTGATATCACGCCCTATCATCTGCTGAAATATCGGGCTAACAACTACACCATCCGCAATGGAAAACCTCAGTCAAACGGATTGGATTTTGATACGGGCATTACGGCTTCCAACAGTGGATTGAATGCCCCGCTGAAAGATATGGTTAAATACCTAAGCTTTCTCACCGGTCAGCCGACTGATGAAGAAATTCTAAAACGTTCTTCTTTGGAAGAAATGTGGCAGGTACAACTTCCGATCAGCAAACAAAATGGCATAACCTCCTCCGTTGCGCTTTCCTTTTTTCCAGAAGCTTTTGACGGAATGCAGGTGATAGGTCATACCGGAACCCAAAAATCATTTTACTCTTTTTTTTATATTCATCCGCCTTCTCAAACTGCTTGTATTGCCATTACCAATACCGATGGCGAAGGAGAAACACCCAATCCCGATCAAATCCGATTGGATGTCAGCTATTATATTTTCCGGCATTTATTCACGCTTTACAAATAATGAATTGCTTCTGCATCTTGATGAAAGCGTTTCATTGCAAGAATTCCTTTAGCTTCCACGCATTCCTTACTGCATTTCCATCACCGTCGTTATTGAAATAAGCAAACACCTCTTTGCCCTGCTGCTGCCATTCCCGGCTACGGTCGGCCCACCAGCTCAGATCGGTATCTGAATAAGAACCGCCATAAAGGTGATGATGGTCGGGACCATGAAAGCGTACATAGACAAAAGGCGCGGTCGTCCTCAACACACAAGGCAGATAAGCCCCGCTCATTATGCAGTAAGCGGCCTGATGCTGCTCCAGCAACTGAAAAACTTCCTCCCGATGCCAGCTGGGATGACGAAATTCTACAGCGGTACGCATCCACCAGGGAATTTTTTCCAGAAAGTAAGCCAGCCGCTCGTAATCATATTCCATCAGCGGAGAAAGCTGTACCAGGAAAACACCCCGTTTTTCCAGCAAGCCGTGCCAGCCTGCCTGTATGGTTTGCAGCCATTTCTCCGGGCAGTAGAGTTTCTTGGCATGTGTCAGGCCACGAGGTGCTTTTACGGTCATCAAAAAACCCTCGGGTAGCCGCCTGCGCCAGCTTTTGAAAGTGGCAACTTTGGGCCAGCGATAAAAGCTACTATTTAGTTCAACCGTATTAAAATGCTGAAGATAATAAGAAAGCCTTTCGTAAGGAGGAGTACCCGGGGGGTACAAAACATGCTCCCAGTGATTATAACCCCAACCCGAAGTGCCTATGTGTATGCTCATATTAATAGACAATCATCATCAGCCCATAAAGTTGGTGCATGGCTAATCGTTTTTAGGATTTTGATCAATATAAGATCGTAGTGCCCGGACATACTCTTCAAATGCTTTCACGCCTTTCTGAGTAATACTGCACTTGGTCAGCGGATAATTATCCTTGAAAGATTTTTCTACTTTGATATAATCCGCTTCTTTCAACTTATTGATCTGCACACTTAAGTTGCCTGCCGTAGCCCCTGTTTTTTCTTTGATATAAGTAAACTCCGCATTTTCTACTCCTACCAACAAGGATATCACTGCCAGCCTGAGCTGCGAGTGCAAAAGCGGGTTTAGATTTTTGAAATCTGACATGGCCTACGATTTTTTGATGAGATAGCCGGGAATGAGGTAGGCAGCCAGCACCGTAAAAGCAAGCAGCAATAATTGAACAGGAAAGCTAACAAAAAAAGCGATCAGGGCTATACACCAACTGATGGAGCCTCCAATAACCAAAGGCTTAAACTTGAAAATTACACCCGAAAGAAAGGTGCCTATACCATATAGCAGAATCAGGTAAGGATAGGCCGCATGCCATCCGGTAGCAAATCCTGCAGCCAGGAGGGTGATGACAATTCCTGCGGACACCGCAATCCATAAGTTGACAATAAACTTATCTACATAGGTGCGGACTTTATGCTTTTTGTGGGCTTTGATGGATCTGTACAAGGTGCCCACTGCCCCCACGATCATCAAAAGCCAGACGATGTAAGGATGCTCGTAGGTGGTATGTAGTAAGGCAAAATGCGCCAGACTTGCAACCAATACCAGCCAACCCCATAGTAAAAAGTAAAACCGATCGTTTCGCATTTCTTGCTTAGCATTAGCAATCATTTCCTGGATAATGCCCCATGATTCTGCTTCGGTGAATGTTTGTTGTGCCATGATTTTAAAATTTAGTATGATAAATATAAAGTAGTTTACATTATAAACCAAATTATGTTGCGAAATTGTTCCCAAATGAAATTGTGCTAACTCTTTTAACCTGTAACCTTAAACCCTCAACCTATCTATCTACCATCTTCCTATCTTATTTTTCATTATCCCGTACAATAAAAGCATGTAAACCCACGACTAAGAATTTAAATGGACGCGATATCAATTACCTCATTAGCCGATAGACGGAATATAGAGATAGAACGCACAGTGCGCCAGGAGCGCGGGCGTTTGCTCAACTTCATCCGTCAGCGGGTGCCTGACCGTGACGATGCGGAAGATATTTTACAGGATGTCTTCTTCCAGTTTACCCAGGCGTACCGCACGATAGAATCTATAGAACGGGTAACCGGTTGGCTGTTTCGGGTGACCCGAAACAAGATTGCCGATCTCTATCGTAAAAAGAAACCTGAAACTTTCAGCCAGATGCGCCCCCGCGATGCGGAAGACAATGAAGCCCTGGGCCTGGAAGAATTGCTCCCGGATATGAATATAGATCCGGAAGATACGATGATGCGCAATGTCATCTGGGAAGCCTTAGAAGCCGCCCTGGGAGAGATGCCGAAAGCGCAGCGGGATGTATTTGTGATGCATGAGTTTGAAGATGTCAGCTTTCGTGAGATGTCAGAAATGACCGGCCAATCCATTAATACGCTGCTGTCTCGCAAACGCTACGCCATACAATTTTTGAGAAAAAAATTAAAAGATATCTATAACGATCTTTAGCCATGAAATATAGATGGTTTTTGAAATTCATAAGCTTCGCCCTTGCGGTGGCGCTGGCATTCAGTCTGGCAGTGATGCTGCTCTGGAATTGGCTTGTCCCTGAGATTTTTAACGGCCCGCAAATTAACTTTGTACAGGCAGTAGGCTTACTGGCGCTATCAAAAGTGTTGCTCGGCTTTGGGCGTGGAGGCTGGGGTGGCGGGCAGCGCTTTCGCCGACAGGCCTGGAAAAAGAAGTTTGAAGATAAATGGGAGCACATGACCCCTGAGGAAAAGGAAAAGTTTAAAAACAGCTTTATGGGACGTTGTTACCAGCGGAATAAAAGCAAAGAAAAAATGGAAACGGCATAATGCAAACAAAAGCGCTATTGAGGCGCTTTTTTGTTAGTTCTTCTATAGCCTGTTGATTAAGTAAACCGTCTCACCTAGTTTTCTTTCAAAATTATGCTCAACTTATTGCTTCATTGTAGTTAGGAAGTTGATGTTACCCCCATACCCTTCGTCTTGTATTTTCTTTGGAAATATATAATCAGGATGGTTCCTACCAGCGTTGGCAATAACCAAGCAATGTAAGCGGGGTCAGTGTTGATGTTGGTCAGCAGAAATGCCGTGAAGGTGGCGATATAAGCTCCTGAAATACGTCCTATATGGTAGAGTAGCCACTTGTTAGCATTCATTTCCGTTTTTCCAGTGTAGATTAAGATATCCTTGATAATAAACATCAACAAGACTGATGAGAAGACGATTACTACCGGAATAAAATCTGAATGGGTTTTGTCTAACACGAAATATATATTAATAAGCATATATCCCGTCATCAACATAGAAAAGCCGATCAACCCCCATTCCAGCTTTTTTGACTGTTTTCTTTGTTTTCTGCCTAGTCCCCGATAGCCAGTTACAGTCATGTAAAGGGTAAATACGCCAACCATAAACAAAAAAGGATTGTAGCGGATTAGCGCTAAAACGAAAGCAGAGAAAGCTACTACCAACATGGCAACTACATATATTTTACCCGATAAACGATGTATTTTTCCTCCCTTTGGTGAGGCAAAAGCAAACACACCTACTACCAACGCTATAAAACCAGCAGAGACATGTAAAGTCAAATTGATGTTGCGAAGGAGTTCCATACTTTTTGTTGCTTATTGATTACTTCGCTTAAAGTATGCTTCAAAACTTAGAAGCTATATTTTTTATTACTGGACAGGCATAAATTCAGGATGAATGGGGGAATAGCCTGATGAGTGGCATTTTGGTTGAATAAATAAAAACATATATGTCTATTCTGACTTTATGGTTTAAGCGTAAGTTTTACCCTTCTTTATTTTTCTTTACTTTT
>JBBSOG010000099.1:0-14774 GCA_038259985.1 Cytophagales bacterium | reverse complement strand
TATTCCTGCGCACCTGGTAGAAGAGTTGGTCACCGCTTCGGAGATGACTGCCTTGCGGGATGAATTTGAGCGGGTACGCCTCCAGGAAAATAAGTACCTGACCGGTGAGATTCATGGTGGTTGGACAGAAGTGATCAAGGAAGATTTCAGGAATTGGATAGATCAGTACCCGGAGAAACTGGCCATCACTAAAGAGGATGTAAACGACTATTTGGCCAGGCGCGAACATTAAGGGAGTGAATGGGTTTTCCGGCGGTTTTTGTGAAGAATGAGTATTGCTATAAAAATACGTTTGTTATTAACGCTATATTTATAATGCGAATCAAGGGTATTAGAAATTAGCCATTGAGAACAGGCAAGCTACTAATTTGATGAAGATATGCATGAGCCAATCGTAATCAGAAGGGACTTTACTTGCCTTTTATAACTTGATTTTCTTCTCAAATCAACAAAAGAAGCCTCAAAAAGCTGTATCTCAAGATGGGGGAAATCCATATCCAAATGCAAACAAGAGCGTACAACTTGAGTAATGAGAGAAATGTTTAATAGGCCGAATTATTGGTACAAATAAAAAAGCCACTCACGACCTTATTCGTAAGTGGCTTATTATAAAGTGATCCCATCAGGACTCGAACCTGAAACCTACTGCTTAGAAGGCAGTTGCTCTATCCAGTTGAGCTATGAGACCGTTAATTAAGAAGAAAGAAACTCTACAGTTGCTCTCCTCCCCTTGAGCTATGAGACCAAAATGTTAAGAGGCTTTGCAGCTACCCTGATCCCCTTGAGTATTAATCTCAAATGAGCTGCAAAGGTACGGAATATACCTACAATTATGCAAGATCAACATGCAGAATTTCGGCTAACGATAGCCCTGTGCCTGTAAATCAAATAACTCGGCGTACTTACCCCCTTTGATCAACAACTCCTCATGGGTGCCGATTTCCAGCATACCTCCATTTTCCAGCACCAAAATCCGGTCAGCCATACGTACCGTAGAAAAACGGTGGGAAATTAATACTGCACTTTTGCCTTCGGTCAAGTCAGCGAAACGGCGAAAGACTTCGTACTCTGCCCGTGCATCCAAGGCAGCGGTAGGCTCGTCCAGTACCAATAACTGGGCATCGCGCATATAGGCTCGGCTAATGGCAATCTTTTGCCACTCCCCACCCGACAGGTTCACGCCATCGGCAAAACGACGGCCAATCATCTGGGCATATCCTTTGGGTAATTTGCTGATGACCTGATCGGCCATGCCCCGGTAAGCGGCGTCATCCACTTTAGTACGATTGTCTTTTTCCTGAATCTTGCCCACAGCAATGTTGGTAGAAGCGTTCATCTGGTAGCGCACAAAGTCCTGGAAAATGACTCCGGTAGCCTCGCGTAACGCTACTGGGTTATACTCCCGCAGATCATAGCCGTCCAGCAAAATGCGTCCCTCGTTCGGGTCATAAAGGCGAGTGAGTAACTTGATAATAGTAGTTTTTCCAGCACCATTCTCACCTACCAAGGCTAGTTTTTCCCCGGCATGCAGCGTGAAAGATAAATTTCGCACCGCCCAGATATCAGTATTGGGATACTTGAAGCCTACGTTTTCAAAAGTAAATCCCTGACGGATAGGCTGGGGAACTGCCAGGGAGTTTTTCTGGGTGGCGATGAGTGGTTTCATTTCAAAGAAATCAAAGAAATCCTGTAGGTACAGCGCCCCTTCGGCCATGCTGGAAAACTGGTTGAGCACGTTTTCTAACAGACTCCGCAGACGTGAAAAGGAACCTGCTAGAAAGGTAAGGCTACCAATGCTCAATTGCCCATTGACCGTTTGTAAAATGATCATGACATAAGCGCCATAATACCCGACGCTGCCAATGGTCGCAAATACACTTCCCCAACGGGCGCGGGCTACCGCTACTTTACGGTTGGCTAGGTAATATTTGTCCGCCAGCTTGCTAAAGTGGGTAACCAGAAAATCCGAGAGGCCAAAAATCTTGACTTCTTTGGCAGTTTCGTCACTGGCGCCGATAAAGCGAAAATAATCTAGCTCCCTTCGCTCGGGTGTCCATTGGGTATTGAGCGAATAACTACGCTCATTGAAATGTGATTCTCCCAGGAAAGCAGGTACCACCGCCACCAAGATGAGCAGGATTAGCCAGGGGTTGAAGGCTACCAAAGCAGCGGCCAGAAATCCGATGGTAATGATACTCTGAAACTGACTAAGTACCTGCGTCATCAGGGTGGTGCGCCTCACGGTTTGCCGCCGGGCACGCTCCAGTTTATCGTAAAAATCAGCGTCTTCAAACTGGGCCAGATCTAAAGTGCCAGCATGCTGGATTAGTCTTACTGAAGACTCGTTGGCAAACTTATCCCCCAGCAAACTATCCAGCAATACGGTAGCACGGTTGATCGCGTCTGACACGACAGCTAGTATCAACTCCATTCCGATGTAAGTGAAAAGCAAAGTCAGGTCGTTTTCCCCCGAAGTCTGGGTAAGGCGCACCACTTCATCTATGATCAGCTTTCCTATGTATAGCGTAGTCACCGGAATCGCTGCCCGAATGACACGCAGGATTACGTTGATGGTAAACATCTTAGGACTCACTTGCCAGACCAGCCGGAAGAATGCGGGCAAGTGTTTCAGGGCCTGAAATCTTTCTTTTAGCGAAAGGCTTTCGCCTTTGTCTGCTTTACTTTTTGCCGAATTTTGTTTTTCGTGATGGTTATTGGAACTCATTTCAAGGTTAAGAAGGAAACATTTTGTTACTTACTCAGTATTTTAGCTAATTGCTGATTAAAATCCACCGCCTTGCATACGGCTAATCAAAACATGCGGGACCTGAGAAAAAGGCACCAGCTTACTCAAGAACAAATGGCCCATAAGCTGGGTATCAAAAGATCCTTGTTGGGAGCGTATGAGGAAGCCCGGGCAAATCCACGCTTGGAGGTGTTGGTCAAAGCAGCTGAACTATTCAACATTTCCGTAGATCAGTTAGTTTCTGAACATATAGGGGAGGACAAAGAAATATCAGAAGCATTTCTTTCACAACACCCTACTGAAACTGAAAAGTATCCCTACGCAGTGGATATGCCGCTCAGCCCAAAACATGGACCTGTTCGTCATCACAAAAGGGATAAAGAAGCCAAACCTTCACAGCCTGTTACCTCTTATTTGCCACCTCGAAAAATAGATTTTCCCTCGACGGAAATAAACAAGTCGTTACAACGCTTGCGTTTAGTGCCTGAAAAGGAGTTTAAGCAATACTTTTTTAAGTCCGTTGAGCAAGAATACCTGGAAAACCTGCCCGAGTTGATCTTGCCCTTGCCTTCAATTTTTGGTGTACAATACCGGGCGTTTGAGTTGACGAATGATGCTATGCAGCTTATCCACCCAGGGGATTTTGTGGTGGGACAGAAAATAGAAAATATCCAAAGTATTAGAGACGGTAAGCTGCATATTTTGATTACCCGCCATGAGGGCATACTTTTTCGTCGGGTGTTTAACCATATCAAAAGCGCGGGAAATTTACTGTTGGAAGCTGATCATCAGGGAAATGGGCCCATAGAACTTTCGGTTTTGGGTAAGGAGATTGAAGCCTGGGAAGTTATTCTCCACGTGTCTAGCAGGGAACCTGTGCAGACTTTGCCTTTGGGAAGCGAGCAACCCGTGAATTTGGCTGAACTAAGCATCAAGGTAGGCGCGCTACAAGAGGAAGTGATGCGGTTGAAGAAAACGATGGATGCGTATAGGTTTTCCAGCTAATCTATGCGCATCATGCGAATGTAAGCACTAACGAATTTTCCTGGCCTTTCTTTATGGGTAAGAAAAAATAGAAAGTGCTTCCTTTGCCATAAGTGCTACTGAATCCGATTTCTCCCTGGTGTGCTTCAATGATTTTCCGCACAATGGCCAGCCCTAACCCGCTGGAACGTTCCCCGCCGGTGGGTACGTTTTGCGCCTTCTCAAAAGGATGGAATATTTTATCTTTATCCTGCTCTTTGATGCCCATACCCTGATCAATCACCTCTGTTTTCAAATGTTCTTCATGGACACTGACCCTGATTATTATCCTACTTTTAGGAAAAGAATATTTTAGGGCGTTAGTCAGGAGGTTGTTGAGTACCTGTCCCAGGTAGGAGCGGT
Organism: Cytophagales bacterium; assembly: GCA_038259985.1. GTDB lineage: Bacteria > Bacteroidota > Bacteroidia > Cytophagales > Cyclobacteriaceae > Catalinimonas. The sequence goes on along the minus strand of JBBSOG010000099.1, from coordinate 10,642 downwards.
CAAACTCCAGTTCAATTTGAGGTTCACTACTTTCCAAGAAAATACTCTGCTCCTTCTTAGCTGCCATAAGCGCATTAAGGCTGATGATTTCCTCAATAAATTCCAGATAGTCATATTTCACTTTATTGATTTTCAGTGTACCGGCTTCTATCTGAGATACATCCAGCAAATTGTCCAGCAGGCTTAAGGCATTGTGGCTTGTCCTGTGGATCAAGGTCAGGAACTCAAGTTGGGTGTGTGTGAGGTTTTTGCTACTCTCAGCGTCCAGCAAAAGATCAGAAAGATTAAATATATTACCTACTGGGCTACGGAGGTCGTGGGCAGCGATGCCAATATATTTGTTTTTCTCGGCATTCAATTTTAGTAGCTCAGCATTAGCCTGTTTGAGTTTTTTTTGTTCTACACTGAGCGCATGTACAAAAATTGCCAGGGAAAAGAAGATGGCAGCCCTCACCAGTCCATTCCAGTAAAGTATCCATTCATTGGAATAGGGATAGCGGGTGAGCACTTCTATGCTGTACCAGGCAATACTACATACAGCCGCTAGGAAGAGCGCGGACCTGCGTGAAGTGAGCTTATGAGAAGATAAATAATAGATGGGCACCAAATACAGTATGGAAGTAGATACTTCATATCCAGTCCTAAAGTCTATAATAGCGATGAAACTGACCAAAACATAAGTAATACCAATTACATTATGCTTGGAATGGAAAAACTTTGTGGGCATATATTAATTATCTACTCCATTAGAAACGTAAATTTATTTCTAATAATGTATTGATAAGCTTTTTTGAAAAAAAATATCAACAGATTAAACTTAAATGCATCGTTACTTATTACATCAGTTTTCGCCCCTCTTTGCTAACTTTCTCCTTTGCAGTTCACTTTTCACCAGCCGGTATTCCCGGCTACTTTGTCCGGCAACGGAGGTGTTTTCCTCAGCTCTCCTGAAAAGGTAGGGCATCACAGCATCAATGGGGCCGTAAGGCAGATACTTGGTGACATTATAGCCTGCATGGGCCAGATTAAACGATATATTGTCACTCATGCCATAAAGCTGCGAGAAATATACCCGCGGGTCATCGGGGCGCATACTGTGTTTTTGCATCAGTAGCACCAGATATTGATTGCTGTATTCGTTGTGAGAACCGGATACCAAGGTGATCCGCTGTTTATTATTAATACAGTACAGTAGCGCTTTATTATAATCATCGTCGGTAGCCTGCTTGTTAGGCTGTATGGGATCGGGATAGCCCATTTCTTCCGCGCGATCCCTTTCCTTTTCCATATAAGCGCCCCTTACCAGCTTGGCACCCAGCATGTACTGATGTGTAGCTGCCTTTTGGAAAGCGCTCTTCAAAAGTTCCATCATATCTTTGCGGTACATCTGGTAGGTATTGAACACGATTACTTTTTCCCGATTATACTTAGCCATCATCTCTTCGGCGAGTTCGTCAATCACTTCCTGTATCCAGCTTTCTTCTCCATCAATAAGAATGTACGTTTTAGCTTCATACGCCGCCTGGCAAAGGGTATTCACTCGTTGCCTCACCCGTTCAAAGGCTGCTTGCTCTTCGGTGGTAAGCCTTTGGCCCTCCTGCACTTTCTCCAGCAAAGCCGCATCGCCAATTCCGGTAACCTTGAACACACAAAACGGAAGGTTTTCAGAAGTTTTAGCGCGAGAAATCGTAGCCAGCGTTTCTTGGGTCACTTGTTCAAACCCGGCTTCGGTTTTCTCCCCTTCGGCTGAATAATCCAGGATAGTTTTGACATGATGCGAGGCTAGCATCCCGATGGTAGGCTCACACTCGCTGATGCTTTCGCCGCCACAGAACTGCCAGAAAATGGTTTTGCGCAAAATACCGTGGGTGGGGAGCTTTAATTTTAAAGCGATTTTTACCAACTTTGTGCCTACCTTTGTCAGTAGGGGCGAATTGATCGCAGAAAATATCAGGAAAGTTTTCTTTAATTCCTGATCAGATTTATAGGAAAAGGCAATCTCTGTATTATCTAAAGATACTGCTTGGACAGTGAACATGCGGCGTTTGGTTTAAACTGTGGCAATTATTTTCACGCTTATGCTGTTACCCTAACTACAAAACACAATAGAATTGTTTTATAAAGAATTTAACAATGAAAATAGAAAGTATTGATGCATGGAATGCAGGTAGCACCCACCCCCTTATCATTGCCGGGCCTTGTAGTGCCGAAACCGAAGAACAGCTATACGAAACGGCCAAAGCAGTAAAAGAGCAGGGCGTTTCCGTTATCCGGGCAGGTGTATGGAAGCCGCGCACCCGTCCTAATACTTTTGAAGGCGTAGGTCAGGAAGCCTTGCAGTGGATCAGCGATGTGAAAAAAGACCTGAAAGTAAAGTTTGCCGTAGAAGTTGCCAATGCCATGCATGTGGAAGAAGCGCTCCACTTCGGCATTGACATTCTCTGGATCGGTGCTCGTAGTACGGTAAGCCCATTCATTGTACAGGAGATCGCCGATGCGCTCAAAGGGGTGGATATTCCGGTTTTGGTCAAAAACCCGATCAACCCCGATCTGGCGCTGTGGATCGGTGCGCTGGAAAGGCTCAACCAAGCTGGGGTTACGAAATTAGGAGCGATTCATAGGGGATTTTCTACCCATCAGCAAACCCGCTATAGAAATATCCCTATGTGGCAGATTCCTATAGAACTCAAGCGCCAGCTTCCCGATTTGCCTATCATTTGCGACCCCAGCCATATTGCCGGTAAGCGGGAGATGATTGCCGAAATCTCCCAGGTAGCGATGGATGTCAACTTTGACGGACTTATCATAGAAACCCACCGCGACCCCGAAAAAGCCTGGAGTGATGCCCGCCAGCAAGTAACGCCGGCTTCTCTGGGTGAAATCATCAAAAACCTACAAATACGAAAATCTTCTTCGGAGGATATTGAGTACATCACCCACCTGGAAGAACTGCGTACCCAGATAGACCATGCTGACCGGGAAGTCGTAGAAACTTTGGCGCAACGCATGGAGTTGGTCGCCAAGATCGGGGAGTGGAAAAAGAAAAATAATGTAGCTGCTTTTCAGCTAGACCGCTGGAATGAAGTCTTCCGCAGCCGCAAGGAATGGGCGGAATCCCTCGGTCTTCGTGAAAAGTTCATCACCGAGCTGTTCAACCTCCTGCACGTAGAGTCTATCAAGAAGCAAACGGAAGTGATGGATAAGTTTGATGAAGAAGAGAAAATAGTTAAAAGTTAAATGTTGCAGGTTAAAGGTTTATAAGGAAAACCAGTAAACCTTTAACTTTCAACTTTTCAAACCAATTATGCCTGCCAATAACGTCACGCTTACCCAGGATATTAAGCTTACCCTCAAGGCTTATTTCAGCCAGTACCAACCCAGCCAGGTGGGAGTGCTGGTAGATGAAAATACACTGGAGCACTGCTATCCGCTGGTCAAAGACAGCTTGCCCGCACATACCATATGCGAGATCAGAAGTGGTGAGTTAAACAAAAACCTCACTACTTGTTCAGATATTTGGGCATGTATGACCGCTGCGCACTTTGACCGTAAAGCGCTGCTCGTTAATCTGGGCGGTGGCGTAATCGGCGATATGGGGGGCTTTTGCGCGGCAACTTACAAAAGGGGAATCCCTTTTATCAATCTGCCCACGACACTTCTGGCGCAGGTAGACGCCTCGGTAGGAGGGAAGCTGGGCATTGACTTCCAGGGCTATAAAAATCATATCGGCCTGTTTCAGGAACCGGAACACGTGTTCGTATATCCTCACTTTACCTGGACTTTGCCGCGGGAAGAAGTACGTTCCGGCTTTGCCGAAGTGATCAAACACAGCCTCATCCGAGATGCGGCCTACTGGCCTAAGGTGAAAGCACAGGGCCTGGAAGTAGCCGACTGGACCGCCCACATCGCCCACTCCATTGACATCAAATCCTCGGTAGTAGCTGCTGACTTTAAGGAAGGCGGGCTGCGAAAAATCTTAAACTATGGCCACACCATCGGCCATGCGGTGGAGAGCTTTTACCTGGAAACGGATAAACGACTTTTACATGGGGAGGCCATCGCCATCGGTATGGTGGCAGAGAATCTCTTGTCGGTCAAGTACTGTGGTATGCCGGAAGCGGAAGCCGATGAAGTCAACCGTTTTCTGCTGGACCTCTACGGCTGCCGGAAAATCAGCCCGGAAGATGAAGAGGCCATCATCCAGTTGACTTTGCAGGACAAGAAGAATGAAGGGGGCACGGTAAAATGTACCTTGCTGGAACGCATTGGCCAGGCTACCTACGACATCAACATCAGCGCGGCTGATGTTTCCGATGGACTGGCATATTATAGAAGGCAGAAGAAGTAAATCTTACCATGCTATCCAGCCCGGTAGTGAGAGTTTATTGAAGAATGATATCACCGTCTATTTGTAACCTGCTATGTAGCTTTTTGGCAACCTCCAGGGTAATATCACGTCGTCCCCTCAAGTATTCACTGACCCTACTTTTAGGAACTTCAAGTATTTTTGCCAGGTCATCCTGTTTCAATCCCTGGTCATACATTCTGAGTTTGATTACGTCAACCAGGGTGGGAGTTCTATGGTGTAGTACTTATCTTCATAATCCGCTACTAAATCAGATAGACGGTCTAGCATAACAAGCTCAGGATTATCATAATGCTGGTTATCCCCTACACTAAGCATCAATGCGTCAATTTTTTTTAACGCTTTTAGGTATTGTGCTTCGGTTTCTATTGTTTCCAACTTCTTTCTACTAACTATTGATACAAGAAAAACATAGATACACAGTACAGACCTGTTTTGCAAATGGTATTGTGTTTTCCTCTATTCATTCCTCAGCGAGTCTACCGGGTTGGCGAGCGCGGCACGAATGGTTTGTATGCTGGTAGTCAGCAGGGCAATGAACACCGCTACACCACCGGCAAGGGCAAAAATCCACCATGACAGCGCCACTTTATAGGCAAATTCCTGTAGCCATTGGTGCATCAAATAAGCAGCCACCGGCACGGCAATGACAAAAGCCATAATGATGAGTTGAAGAAAGTCTTTGGACAACAACCCTACGATATGGACTACCTTGGCCCCTAATACTTTGCGGACGCCAATTTCTTTAGTGTACTGTTCTGCGGAAAACATTATCAACACTTAATTAGAGGAAGGAGAAAGCAATATGGATTTATTGAACAGGGGATTCAAAGTCAACCAAAAAGAAAGGCACGCGTTGAGAAAACGCGCACCAGTCCACATTCATTAAGCTGAGGTTTATTTCTTTAAAAATGATAACAGAATCTTATTTAGCTCCTTCCGATGAGTGACATTCAGTCCATGAGGCGCACCAGAGATGATTTCAAATTGGTTATTTGCAATACCCTTGGCAGCCTGCTTTCCAGCAGTATCAATGGGTACAATTTGGTCGGCATCTCCGTGGACAATAAGTGTAGGTACTGTCACATTCTTAAGTTCCGGCCGGAAATCAGTTTCCGCCCAGGCTTCAGCACACTTGATTGTAGCACGGGGCGATGCATAGGAAGCGATACACCAATCATAGTGTAGCTGTTGCTCACTGACCTTGTCTTTATGATCATCGTAATTGTAGAAATTCTTATGAAAACCTTCCAAAAAGCCTACCCGGTCATCTTTCAACGCCTGCATGATTTCTTTAAGCGCCTTTTCCGGTACACCATCCGGATTGTCATCTTTCTGTTTCACCAAGGGAATGATAGAACTGATCAGGGCGGCTTTCGCTATTTTATCAGCGCCATAATCAGTCAGGTAACGGACAACCTCCCCGCCGCCCATAGAAAATCCACAAAGAATGCAGTCCTTGAGTTCTAGCTGACTAATAATTTCATTCAAATCGCTGGCTAAGGCGGAATAATCATAATCCCCCCAGGGTGCGGAAGAGACCCCAAAGCCCCGTCGGTCATAAGTGATGCAGCGGAAACCGGCCTCTACAATCTCAGTGACCTGACCTTCCCAGGCACGATGGCTCAGCGGCCAGCCATGAATTAAGATCACGGGCTGTCCGGTGCCGTAGTCTTCAAAATAGATATCTACTACTTCTTTGGCTTTTTTGTTGGTGAGAAATGGCATAAGTAGGTTGAAAGTTATGAGTTAAATGTTACAGGAATTTTTATATCAACTTCTGTATAGACTGCATTGTTTTCGTGGTGGTGCCGGGTAGCTTGAAGCGGTCTACCTAGGTCTGGGGATTGCTGCTCTTTAAAGCTTTTACCATGCCTCTACTCAGGTTCAAATAAGTCTACAGGAACTACTTTTGAGACACTCTGCTCAGTCATAGAACAAATAATTTCCATCTGGGCGATTGAAATTTTAGTAAATTATGTGCTCATTAGGATAAAAAATACAACTGATGTTAAAAAGGATATTGCTCATCGCTTTACTTTCATTTTTTGGTTACTTGGCCTCCTATGCTCAGGAAACTGAAAGTAGTGCTACACCAGAGGGCTTAAATAAAAATGTCATTCATGCCTCTGTGGGTTTCATTCCTATTCCCATTCCTATATGGGGAGCTTATGGCTTTAGTTACGAAAGGATGCTTTTTGATATTCGCAAAGGTGGGATTAATAGTATCTGGGCAAGGGCCTCGCTGGGAGAGTGGGGCGATCCGGGAGGTGGAGGTCCTTTTCAGCTTGCCGGTGTCACCATGTTGACGGGAACAGGCAAGGGGCACTTTGAGGTAAATATTAGCGCCGTCCGCATATACGACCAACATAGATACAAGGATGACAAAACCGGATTATACGGATACGGACCGGACTACAACGCTGTCAAATCGGATTATGTTGACTTTTTTCCGGCAGGCTCTTTGGGCTATCGCTTTCAGAAGCCAGACGAGCACTTTGTATTTCGTTACGGTGCGGGTTATCCCGATGGCCTATACATCAGCTTGGGAGCAGCTTTTTAGGGTTTTATAATTGGTTATTGTTGACAAATAAAAGCTGATCTGTGCCCGATAAGTAAGAAGACAAAGCTCAAGCAAAAATTTTGGCTATGTATATTTTCAAAAGGTGTAGTGTAGGGAGAATTCTTGAATGCTTAAGTTTGGTGAGCTCTCAAAGCTTCTTTCCTCAATAAAGGGATTGCTTCCGCTGCCCACCATATAGTTGCGAAAGGCAACGGAAAACTGATTCAGTTGGAAACCTAGACCTAAGTTAAAAGCAGTATACTTCAGGTCGTACTCAATTAATCTATTGTTTATGTTTACCTGATAAACTGCGCCTCGGTTCAGGAATGAAACACCTGTGGTAAGAAAAGGCTGTAGCGCCCCTCTGCCAAAAGATTGGTTGACAAGAAAATGATGTTCGTAAAGTAGCTGATTTACAGATTCAAGAAAAATACTGCCAATTTCTGATTTGTTATACACATGATCATAACGGATGCCCATACGATATTCCAGAGCAGTATTCCAGGAATAGATATTGATTTCCGCACCTAGATTAAGTGTAGGCCCGAGAATATTCTGTTTAGCATCTGTGTAAGCAGTAGCATCGCCCGGTTGAGGCAAAAAGTTTTCATCAACTACTTTACTGGCCTCCACTTTATGGGAAATCCCTGCTTTAAAATGCACCCATCTTTTTGGCGAATGACCGGTTAGTGTATCCGACTGCTGCGCCAGCAATTGAGTAGGAAACCAAAGGACACACGCTAAGAAACATAAAGGCTTCAGACTGAAGCGCAAAACACATTTCATCATATAAAACTCAATTTTCTTTTTGCTTCTCAAGCGTCTTCCTCAAATGCAGAACTTCCTCAAGAGTAAGGTCAAAGTCTTCGGCAATTTCTTCGTCAGTCAGCTTGCCTCGGGTAAGCTGACGAATAGCTGCGCCTGTTTTACTCTTTTTCATTCCTTCTTTCATTCCCTTTTTTTTTATAACTGGGAAAAAGCTTTTCGTTTAAGATTTCCATTTCTTTTGGTATTTTGATCACAGTACCCTCTAATTTATCCAAATTACTGATGATTGCCAAGTGCCTGACATATTTTTTCAACAGTTGTTCATCGTCTGATAATTCCTTGAGCCGAGTAAATATTTTTCTGACTACTTCGTCCGAAGCAGTCCCTTGAAATTGCTATGGATCGTAAGTAAAACTTCTTCAGGATAGGTTGATGCCAGCAAATCCTCGTAGTCCGTATGTCCTATGTCCCACAAATTGTGGCGGTATTCGTAGTCTGATAGTGTAAGCCGGGTATCCTTTTCAGCATAAGAAGCTTTGCCTACGTAGAAAACGAACTGTTTGATATCCAGTTTGAACTTCCTACAAATCAGCGCAGCATACTCATGCATTCTGTATACCATGTCCGGGTCAATCCGCGTTTGGTACTCCACGTGCAGCATGTAAGCCTTTCCGTTTTCATCGTAGCAGCGAACCAGGAAGTCAGGTTTACGTTCAATGATTTTTTGCAGATCAACAGCTACCGATTCTGCCCGTACAACACTAATATCCCCCCGGCGACTGAGCATATCGGGTATGCGTCGTTCCAGCAGCAGCTTATAGGATTTGTCATAAATGTTATCTTTTTGCTGGGGCATGATGTATTGGCTTACAAACTTTCGGTAAAACCTGTTTGGGCGTGGTAATCTGACGGTATTTTATTCCTTACTCCGCTTCCAACTCACATTCCCGCAGGTCTACCGGTACCACTTTGGAGATACCCTGCTCAATCATGGTGACGCCGTAGATGACGTCCGTGCTGGCCATCGTGCGCTTGTTGTGGGTCACGATGATGAACTGTGAATCTTTGCTAAAAGTCTTGATGATGTTGTTGAATTTATCAATGTTGGCATCATCCAACGGCGCATCTACTTCGTCAAAGATACAGAATGGCGCGGGCTTGAGCAGGTAAATGGCGAACAACAAAGAAGTCGCGGTCAGCGTCTTTTCCCCTCCCGAAAGCTGGTTGATGGTCAGGGGACGTTTTCCCTTTGGATGTGCAATGATGTCAATGCTGGATTCCAAAGGGTCATCAGGGTTAGTCAGCTTGAGGTCGCAGTCATCTTCTTCGGTAAAAAGTGAGCGGAAGACCTTGACAAAGTTTTCCTTAATCTTCTCATAAGCTTCCATAAAAGTAGCCCGGGCTACGGTGTCAATCTCATCTATGGTCATCATCAGCGAATCTTTGGCTTGCACCAGGTCTTCTTTCTCGCTGCTGATAAAGTCATAGCGCTGTTTGATTTCCTCATAAGCTTCCATCGCCATGGGATTGATCGGCCCGATGCGCTGTAGGCGTTCTTTGATCTTGCTGAGCTTTTCCCGGAGTTCGTCCGGTATAATTTCCGCCTTTTCTTCCTCGGACAGTGGCTCTTTCAATAGCTCATCCAAGTCCAACTCAAATTCTACCGAAAGCCTTTCCTTGACGCCGCTCAGTTCCAGCTTGGTGCCGTTGACCTGGTTTTGGGTTTCCAGCACCAGGGCGTCGCTGTTCTCGCGTTGATTGCGGATTTCGCGGGTTTCTTTTTCGCTTTTATCAATCTCACCCCGTACAGAGTAGTACTCTTTCTCCGCTTCATTGACGCCGATCTCAATCTGCTCTTTCTCCTCATACATATCCAGGAGTTCATCTTCACCGACATCACTGCTTTCCAGCAACTGCCTGATACTGGTTTCGCTTTCTTTGAGTGCCTGCTGGTTTTGGGCGATATTGGTTTCGCTACTTTGGAAGGCTTCTTCCTTAAAATTAATCTCCTGCGAGATACTGCTGACGCGGTTTTCCTGCTGGTAAAATTGTATGTTTTCCTGATTGTAAGTAGCTGATTTCTCGCTCAGCACTTCATTTTCTTCTGCCAATTGCTCTTTCAGGTCTTTGATCTTGCTTTCCAGGCTAAGGAGTTGCTGTTCTTTTTCATTTACCTGGGGTTCTAGTTCCGCACAGGCTTCGTGCAGTTCCTGGATATGATCTTGGGTGTCTTCACGTTTTAAGGTGCTGCTGTGAAGCATCTCCGCCAACTGCTCTTTTTTGGTCTTGACCGATACGAACTCCTGGCTAGTCTGGCTGATTTCTCTTTGTAGTGTTGCGATTTTTTCTTTGGGAGAACTTTGCTTCAGGGCAGAAAGTTGTAACTGCTTTTCCTGAATGGATTGCTGTTGCGTTTCTACCTGCTTTTCCAGGTCTTTAAGCTGTACCTTGAGCGTCTCCAGGTTTTTGGCGCGGCCAATACGTTTGCCTTCAAACAAACCTACCGAACCGCCCGCCAGACTGAAGGGATGCTGCACGATACGTCCGTCTTTGGTGATAAAAGAAGCCTCTCTATCGTCAGGAAGCGTAAAATCACCGTTGATGATATAAGCATTGTCCAGTACATGCTGTACCAGCGAAGTATAGGCCGGATCGTATTCCACCACCTCAGCGGCAGCTACCGCATTCGCAAAAGATTTGCTGGCAGCTGGTTGAAAATGGGCGAACTCATCCAGAATAAAGAAGTTAGCCTTTCCTTTTGAGGCTTCGCTCAGCAAGTTGATGGCTTCCATCGCCTCCGCCCGACTTTGGACTACATAGTAGTTCATGTACTGGCTGAGGTAGTTCTCAATGCTCACCCGAAAGTCTTCACCACAACTGATGATGTCCGAAAGCAGGGGGGCTTTTTTGGCCCAATCAATATTTTTTTTGATGAATTTAATGGC
>JBBSOG010000098.1:0-14793 GCA_038259985.1 Cytophagales bacterium | reverse complement strand
TCCTACACAGGAAATGTTTCGCACTTATGACTTGAACTCAGTAAATTCTTTTCCCTTGATAAAATCTCAATAAAAGAAAAGGTAAAGAAATCAGTAGAAATAGGAATCCATGGGAAATGGGAAGCAGACGCAGTGAATATTTTTCAACATAATTTAAGGCCGCTGATATTGAGCAATGTAGCTTTGGTTTATGAGATTCTAGGGGAGAAGAAAATGAAGAGATTGAATCTTTCTTTTACTTTTTCTTTCACGGGATACACCCTTAATACGAGAAGATTCCTAATGAATTTAATCAAATTCAAAATAAAGATAAGTCATTTTACAGCTTAATCATGGCTGGTCATGAGAAAGCGATAAATGACAGTGGACATTAAAATACTGTGCCCAACAACGCTCAGCATCCAGCTTCGGCTAAAGCCTTCGCCGTCTGCTGGCCAAACCGTTAGCAGGCATAGAATGAAGAAAAAATACGGATAAATCTAGAGCAGATTGATTAGATTTGTCTATATGAGTAAACACGGAAAATTGTTGATCAAGATACTGCGAGGGAGTTCAGATAAAAATATAGATTTTGAGGAGTTGCGGAATCTATTGCTCAGATTGGGATTTGAAGAAAGGATCAAAGAAAGCCATCGTATTTTAACAAAAAACGGAATAGAGGAAATTTTGAATCTCCAACCGAAATCAGGAAACACAAAACCCTATCAAGTCAAGATGAGCATGATAAGCAATACCTTTCGTAGAGTACTTTCTCCATTCAGGAATTTTAGGGTTAGAGACAAGAGTACGATAGGTCTGGATTTTTGAATCTGTATCAGCAAAATTCTTCAGATAAACACAGGGTATATAATGGTTGTCACGATGGAAATCATTTTTGCTCATGCTAGGCCGTGTTGACATATGATGATAAATTGCGTATTTTGCTATAAAAGAACATGCGAAGATACGATTTACGGGAAGATCAATGGTAGAAAATTGCATACTTACTACCGGGCACAGCCTCTGACCGAGGTAGAGCGGCAAATAACCGTCCGTTTGTTCATGCAGTACTCTGGATTGCCCGCAGTGGTGCTCCCTGGCGGGATTTACTGGAACGTTTTGGTGAATGGAACAGTGTGTATGTGCACTTTAACCGCTGGTCTAAAAAGGGGGTTTGGAAGCGCGTATTTGAAGCTTTGCAAGAGCCTGATTTAGAGTGGATCATGACGGATAGTACCGTATTCGTGCTCATCGCGCGGCGACCGTCAGCACTCGGCAGGACAGAAAAAAGCATAGACAAGGAGACGAAGCCAAGGCAAGAGTAAAGGCGGTACAAGTACCAAGGCCGCCGCGGCGCGGTACACGCTAGCGTAGATGCGTTAGGGAATCCACGTCGGCAGATTTTAACCCCGGGACAGGCATCTGATGTAGTCACTGGTCCTGATTTGATTCAAGGAGAAGATACAGAAGCGGTCACCGCAGACAAGGCTTATGATAGCGACGAGTTTCTGGCCTTAATCGCTCAAATGGTGGCAGAAGCGGTTATTCCACCAAAAGCCAATCGGATTAATCAGAGAGAATACGATGAAAACTTATATGCCGATAGAAACAAAGTGGAGCGTTTCTATAATAAAGCCAAAAACTACCGACGATTGGCTACTCGATATGAGAAAACAGCGCGTAATTTCTTGGCCTTCTGGCATATAGCTATACTTCATGGCGCATAGATCCGTGAGTTTAGAGGAAGAGGTTTTAATGCATTAAAGTTCTAAATGTCAAGTAGTTAGCATTAGTACTAATGAAACCAAGAATTCACGAATCTATCCACTGTAAAGTATAGCTGCGTACTCCTAACGTTGTAATTATATGTCAACACGGTCTAGGCTCCGGGTTCACGACAAAATGCATTTGTGTATTAAACAACTAATATAGGGGAAAAAGCAATAAGATGATAGACAAACTATACCTTCAGCACAAGATTGACGAGCTTGAAGCACTACTGAACCATTCCCGAACGGCCTATGAATATGAAAAGGCTTTTGAGGATGGTTAGATTTCAACAGGGCGAGAGGTACTTCAACAAAGTTTAGGAGACATTCCTGAAGACCGCGATAAAAAAAAGATACTGACTAAATATAGAAAAGTTTCAGTGAGTAAATCCCATCGTTTTTGTTCTTTTCCTCAAGGATTTCAGATAAGCCCATATTTACAGGAGTTGGTAGTGTCTACGGGTCAAAACTGTGTCCTTGAAGATGGTAGCCAGCAACTCAAGCGCCTGACAAGGGTAGAGGTAACAGCAAAGCAAATAGAGCGTTTGGCCCATAGCTATGGAGAGTTGCTGAGGATAGAAAAAGAACAGCAGGAAAGCCCAATAGCAAGCGATAAAGCATTACATTATTGTATGGTAGACGGCGGGATGATTTAGACCCGGGAAGATAGCTGGAAGGAAATAAAACTAGGCAGAATATTTTCTGCAAAGGCCCATATGCCTGAGAGTGAAAAGCGGGATTTCGTCAGAGAATCCAGTTATGTGGCCCATTTGTGAGATCGTCAGGCTTTTTGTAGACAAGCTGGAAAAGCAAACCGTGGTGCTTGACCAGATGGTCAGGATAGCCGATACTGCCAGGTGGATATGGCCGCAATGGAATGGAATTGGGTAGATAGTAGCTACCCCGAAAGCATCAAGATCCTGCATTACTTTCACTGTAGTGAGAAACTCCATGCTATTGCCCACGAAGTTTTCAAAGACAAGATCCACAGAAAAGCATGGACTGACAAGCAACAAGATTTGCTTTTAGAAAGTAATGCTGGTGAAGTGATCAGAGAAATAGCACAAACTTCCTGCAAGGGTAAAGCCAAACAGCTACAAAGGGTGTTAGTGACCTACTATGAAAATAACCTGGAAAGAATGGATTACAAATCCAACAGGACACAGGGCTTACTCATTGGCAGTGGACCTATGGAAGCTGCTCACCGCCATGTAGTCCAGTGTCGGTTAAAGCTATCTAGACAAAGATGGACTATAAAAGGTGCTCAACGGGTAGCCAATCTCAGGGTCGCCAATAAAAGCAGTTGCTGGCATAAAGTATTGAAATTGATTAACCAAAATTAATCTGTATTTTGTAGTACACCCATTTTGGGTAAGAGTAGCGCTATTAGATAAAAAAAATGTAACGTAACGTTCTTGAAATGCTCTTAGACAGCGCAAAAATTAGCTCAAACAGCTTCTTGGAAAGCCTTGTTGTTTATCTATTTTTAAAAGATCTATTGATTTACTGAACACTGTTCATTAATTTCACGTTGTATATTTCATTATGGGAATTAAAGACAGAAAACAAAGAGAAAAGGAGCAATTGCAGGAGCATATCTTAAAAGCTGCTCGTGATCTTTTTTTAGAAAAGGGATTTGAAGATACCAGTATCCGAAATATCGCCGATAAAATAGAATATAGTCCCGGCACTATTTATCTGTATTTCAAAGATAAAGATGCTATTTTCCACGAGCTGCATAAAGAAGGCTTTCAGTTATTGAAGCAAGATAAATTTCAGGTTTTACACACTGTTACCGATCCATTTGAGCGACTTATTGCGATGAGCAAAGGATATTTGGAGTTTGCCAAAGAAAACCCTGATTACTATGATCTCATGTTTGTGATCACCAATCCCATGGAAGCTTTGGAGGACAAAGAATGCTGGCAGGAAGGCCAGGGTGCTTTTGATATTCTGGTACAGGTGGTAAGTGCTTGCATTCAGGAAGGGCGTTTCGAAGGGCACAATGCTGAAAACCTGGCGTACACCATCTGGTCGGCCTTGCATGGAATGGTGACTATCGATATTCGGGGGAGATGTGTGGTCGTCAGTGAAGGGAAAAGGGATCATATTGCCTCAATAGGATTTGAAACGTTGATTATGCTATTAGAGAAAAACTAAAAAATTTTACCCATTAACTAAACAGTGTTCATTAAAAAAACGACGAATATGTTATTAAAAACACACTATCCAACACTGTGCCTTGTGATATGCATACTGCTTATTACCCGGCAGGTCAGGGCCCAGGAACACCTTAACGCTTATGTGCAAGAAGGGCTGGGAAATAACTTGGTGCTACAGCAAAAAGATATCGCCCTAGAGAAAGCACTTTACTCCCTCAAAACCGCTAACAGTTATTTTTTGCCCTCGGTGAATTTTAATGGAAGCTTTACCCACGGCGATGGGGGGCGTTCCATTGCTTTGCCAGTAGGTGACCTGCTCAACCCGGTTTACCGTACGCTCAACGAGCTTATGCAGCAACCGGATTTTCCCCAGATAGATAATGTAAACCAGCAGTTCTTTCCCCAAAACTTTGGGGATGTACATTTACGTACCTCAATGCCCTTGCTCAATACTGATTTATATTACAACCGGAGCATACAACAACACCGGGTACAGCTACAGGAATACGAAGTAAAAGTATACGAACGTGCATTGGTCAGGGATATCAAAACCGCATACTTCAATTATCAGAGTGCGGCCGAAGCAATAAGAATCTACGAAAGCGCACTCTCCCTGGTCAACAAAAATGTGGAAGTTAACCAGTCCCTGCTGCAAAATGGCCGGGGCCTGCCTGCTTCGGTACTACGGACAGAAAGCGAAAGGGAAGCGGTCAGGGCACAATTACAGGATGCCCGGAATAACGAACAGAACGCCCAAAAACATTTCAATTTTTTGCTTAACCGTGAACAAAGCAGCGCGGTACTGTCGGATACTTTATCCCCCGCGCTGCTTGAAAAAATAACCCTGATGCTGGATAATCCAGAAACTAAAGAAAGGGAGGAACTGAAAATGCTCCGCACGGCTGAGTTGATTGACCTTACGCTGATCAATTTGAACCAAAATTTCTGGCTACCGAAAATCAATGCTTTTGTAGATGTAGGAGCACAGTCAGAAAATATGGATTGGGATAGCCAATCCCCTTATTTTCTATTGGGCCTTTCTATGGATATACCCATTTACCAAGGGAGGCGGAACCATTTTCAAATTAAACAAGCCCAACTGGACTTACAGGTAAGTCAAATTCGCCTGGACCATACGGCCCAGCAAATTCAAATGGCTGCTGACATAGCCCTGAACAACCTTAGCACCGCTTATCAAAACCATCAGGCGGCACAAAAGCGTTTGAAATCTGCAAAAAGCTATTTCCGCCTAATAGAAAGGGGCTACAAAGAAGGCACCAACTCATTGATTGAATTCATTGACGGACGCAACCAGTTGACTTCTGCGCAACTTCAACTTAGTATCAACACTTATAAAGCGCTCATTGCCCTGGCCGAATACGAAAGGGAAAGTGGAACATATCCTTTGCCGGAATAATATTCACCTAAGCTTAAAATCGATTCAATGAACATTTTAAAACTTCACGATATGAAAACCTTATACATTTTGTTAATGTTTGCCATAACGCTTGGGCTATTACAAGCTTGTAGCCCGGCCGAGAGCGCTAATGTTATACCTACTGCCGATGCACCGATTCCAGTACAGGTGATCACGCTGCAAAAAGAAGAAATCACCCAGAAGGTGATTTGCTCAGGACAATTTAGCACGGATGAAGAAACCACCCTTGCCTTCAAAACCGGGGGAATCCTCCAGGCGGTGCTGGTGAAAGAAGGGGATTATGTACGGAAAGGGCAACTGCTGGCCACTTTAGACCTTACTGAAATTGAAGCCGGGGTAAGCCAGGCTGAACTGGCCTATCAAAAAGCAGAGCGGGACTACATGCGTACAGAAAATTTGTACCGCGATAGTGTAGCTACACTGGAACAGTACCAGAACGCGCAAACTGCCCTCTCACTGTCCCAGGAACAACTTAAGGCCGTGAAATTTAACCTGAATTATTCCGAAATCAGGGCGACAACTGATGGTTATGTACTCAAAAAATTTGCTAATGCCGGACAGATGACCAGTTCGGGAGATCCCATGATCAGGATCAATGGTGCCGGTGGGTCGGCCTGGATTTTTGAAACCAGGATGAGTGATAAAGAATGGGCGGTGGTACAAATAGGCGATTCGGCCACTATCCTTACTGACGCCATGCCCGGACAGCTGGTACAAGCCCGGGTAGTCAGAAAGTCAGAAGGTGCTGACCCCATCAATGGGGCTTTTACCGTGGAACTGATCGTGCAGGCAGATAAGCAAACAAAGCTTGCCACTGGATTATTTGGTACTGCTACAATTCTTCCTGTCAAAAAAGCGAAAGCCTGGCGTATCCCTTATGAAGCTTTGCTGGACGGAAATGCCAACCAGGGTTTTGTTTTTGTCACTTCCGACAACAAAAAGGTGAGGCGGGTACCAGTTACCATCGCTGCTATTGATGATGATGTTATCTATATCAGTGGTGGCTTGGAAAACGCTACCGCGCTCATTACCCGAGGTAGTGCTTATCTCAAAGATGAATCCGCGATCACCATTGTAAAAAAATAAAATAGCTTTAGCATGAAAATATCAACGTACGCCGTAAAAAACTACCAGTTTACGCTGGTCATCTTCCTGATGATCGTTGCCCTGGGTGCCACTACCTTGCTCAATATGTCCCGAAGCGAAGACCCGGAGATCAATTCACCCCAATTTCCAGTTGTAGTCATTTATCCGGGCACCAGTCCGCAAGATATGGAAGAACTGGTGGTGGACCCATTGGAAAAGAAAATATCCGAGCTGGAAGACATCAAAAAGATATCCACCTCTATTAGCGATGGGGTAGCTGTTATCCAGGTATATTATAAGTATGAAAGTGATGTAGATGATAAATACCAAGAACTGATACGCGAAGTTAACAGCATCAGGGATGAGCTTCCCAAGGATATTTATAGCATAGATGTGAATAAAATAAGCCCGTCCGGGGTCAACATCATGCAAATCGGCCTGATTTCAGAAAACGCATCCCGCAAAAGCCTGAAGTCTCAGGCAGAAAAGCTTCAGGAAGAATTGGAAAAGCTGACCGAACTCAAGGAAGTTGAAATTCACGGCTTACCGGAGGAAATCGTCCGGGTAGATCTCCGGCTAGAAAAAATGGCCAGTATGCATGTGCCCCTCAATGCAGTTATCGAAAGCCTGCAAAATGAGCTGACCAACATTCCCGGCGGAAGTGTAGAGGCGGGACTTAAATCATTCAATATCAAGACGAGCGGTGATTTTGAAAAGGTGGAGGAGATTGCAAATACTGTCGTTTTCTCCCTTAATGGAAAAAACGTTTCCCTCAAAGAAATCGCCGATGTACGCCTGGACCATGAGGACGATAAGCATATCACCCGGCTCAACGGTCACCGTTGCATTTTTGTGACGGCAGCCCAGAAAGAAGGCTATAATATCTCCCAAACTCAGGACAAATACCGGCCGGTGCTGGAAGCATTTGCTGAGCATTTACCTACCAATATGGACATGGTACAGCACTTTGACCAGGCCGAAAACGTTAATCATCGTCTGGGGAGTATAGGCATAGACTTCATCATTGCCATTTTGCTGGTCTCCATCACCTTGTTACCCCTGGGTGGGCGTGCTGCCCTGATTGTAATGATCTCTATCCCTTTGTCTCTGGCAATTGGGTTGGTAATCCTCAATGCATTAGGATACAATCTTAACCAACTCAGCATCGTCGGTCTGGTAGTCGCATTAGGGCTGCTGGTGGATGACAGCATTGTGGTGGTAGAAAACATAGAACGATGGCTCCGGGAAGGCTACAGCCGGATGCAGGCCACGATACTAGCAACCAAGCAGATTGGCCTGGCAGTGGTGGGCTGTACGGTTACTTTGATCATTGCTTTCTTACCATTGGTATTTTTGCCAGAAGGTGCTGGAGACTTTATCCGCAGCTTGCCAATGGCGGTGATTACTTCGGTACTAGCTTCTATGCTGGTATCGCTTACCATTATTCCTTTTCTTTCCAGCCGTATTTTGAAGGAACATGCCGGTCACCCCGAGGGCAATATTTTTCTTCGGTCGTTACAAAAAGTGATACATTCCAGCTATGCACCCTTATTGAACCGTGCCCTGAAGAAACCTCTGGTCACCGTTGCCATAGCGGCAGTTATTTTTATCGCTTCCCTGCAATTATTCCCGGTAATAGGTTTTAGTCTCTTCCCCATGTCAGAAAAGCCCCAGTTCCTGGTCAATATCATTGCCCCGCTGCAATCTAATTTGAGGTACACCGATCAGGTAGCCAAAGATGTAGAAGAAGCTTTGGCCGGGATACCTTATGTTACCTACTTTGCCACCAATGTGGGCAAAGGCAACCCGAGAATCTATTACAACGAGGTTCCCGAAAACGAGAGGACAGACTTTGCCCAGATGTTTGTACAACTCAAAGAAGGTACGGATATGGAAAGGAAACTGGAAATTACCGAAGCGCTACGCAGCCAGTTCAGTCAGTATCCCGGTGCCCGGATAGAAGTCAAAAACTTTGAACAGGGGCCAACGGTAACTGCCCCGGTAGAGGTAAGGTTATTAGGTAATAATCTGGATACCTTGCGTACCCTGGCTGGCAAGGTGGAAGATATGCTGAAGCAGCAGCCAGCCAGTCTGTACGTCAACAATCCGGTGAGTAACCTCAAATCAGATATAAAAATAGATATTAACAAAGAAAAAGCGCGGATGCTGGGGGTAAATACGATAGACATTGCCCGCACCGTGCGCCTGGCCATTGCTGGTTTGCCGGTTGGCCGTTTTTCCGATGCCGATGGTGAAGAGCGGGAAGTGCTCCTGACTACCCCCCGAACGGCACGGCCTACACTGGCCTCATTTGACCATATGCAGGTCAACAGCCAGCAGGGCGAGGCTATTCCGATTCGGCAGATCGCGGATCTCAGCCTGGAAGCTTCCCCGCTGACCATTGATCACTTCAACAAAACACGGATGGTAGGGGTAAGCTCCTTTGTACGCAAAGGCTATTTGACCGACGATGTTATCAATGATGTCATCCGGCAGATGGATGGGTTTTCATTTCCGGCAGGCTATACCTATATGATGGGCGGGGAGTATGAATCCCGTCAGGATTCTTTTGGAGGCTTCGGTACAGTGATCATCGTCACAGTTTTCCTCTTTATTGCCGTGCTTGTGCTGGAATTTAAAACTTTCAAAAGTACACTTATTGTCCTTTCGGTAATTCCTTTAGGCATAGTAGGCGCACTGCTTGCCTTGTGGATGACAGGAAATTCCTTGTCTTTCGTGGCGATCATTGGACTGATTGCCCTGGCAGGTATTGAAGTCAAAAACTCCATACTATTGGTAGACTTTACCAATCAACTCAGGGAAGAAGGGCGCACTTTGGAAGAAGCGATCCGGGAAGCGGGGGAACTAAGATTTTTGCCCATTATACTCACTACCCTTACCGCCATTGGCGGACTAACCCCTATTGCTATCTCTAGCAATCCTTTGATCTCCCCGCTGGCGATTGTACTCATCGGGGGGCTGATCAGCTCTACTCTGCTGTCGCGCATAGTGACGCCAGTGGTATATAAACTGATACCTCCAAAAATTGAGGTGGCTGAAGAAAAGGAAGTGTTGGCACAGGTATAAAATTGGATATCGGACTATCAAAGAAAGTGATAGTTAATCAGTTAAATAGAATAAACTACATGAAAATTTCTCACCTTTTCTTATTTATATTGGGAATAGTATTTTGCAATAAGTCCATTGCTCAAGAGTCAGGCCCTTTAGATGATCTCCCTTCTCATATGTCTGTGCTTTTGGACTGGGGTCAACGCCCGGAATGGTCTCTTGACGGAAAATATGTTTATTTTTTACCACGCGATTACTCAGATGTGTTCCGTATCGATGTGGCGACCAAAGAAATCACGCCAGTTACCTCGCATTATTTTCACGAGTCCTATAATCGTATATTTTGTCTGGGAAATGGCGACTTATTATTGGAAGGCCCTGAAAGGTATGACTCCCGTGACCCCTGGAAAGACCGCCATCGTTTACGCATGTATGTTTTAAAAGCACCTTTTGATCAGCAGACTATACCTTTGAATATATCCATTGATGAGGGTCCTGCTATTTCCAAAAAGGATAACCGATTTGCCTGGACGCTTCCAGGCCAAAGAGTAATAAAAATGGCAGAGCTAGAATATGATGACAAGGGGCAACCGGTCTTGGTCAACGAGCGCACCGTTTTATCATTTGATGATTTACAGAAGCCCATGAGCGAACGCCTGGAAACACAGGATTTTTATCCTAACGCTAACAAACTAATATTCACCTATTACCGGGGAACAGAGGAAGAGCCATTTTATTTTGCCGACCCTTATTTCTTGGATTTAGAAACAGGAGTAATAGAACCCATACTTGATAGAAAAGATGGTTATGATGAAGCGGAAGGCGTATCACCAGATGGTACATTTTTGATGATTGAAAGTGACCGCCATACTGAACCTAAGCATTGGGAAATAGATGTGTACTTACTAAAATTAGATGGTTCCCTGGAAATGGAAAGGTTACTAGATTGGTCTGACCGATTTCCCGGATCTCATAGCGATAATCCTGTGGTCAGCCCTGATGCCAAGACCATAGCCATTCAGTTTGGGTTCAATGTCAGTCAACCCTGGCAAGGCAAAGGCATTGTATTGTTTGACTTGGAAAAGTACCAGCAGGGTAAAAAGTAATCACAAAAGCCATTACCTTAGTATAGGTCCGGTCACGAAATACTTGACATTGTTTCTTAATAAAGTTGGTAATATGCCCCATTCGTTAATCCAGATAGGTATTTTTTTTGCCAGCAGTTGCATTTGTTTATTCATTCTGTAAAATCCAATTCGCTACGTACCCTGCCACCTTTTCCCAGCCAGGTTCGCTGACGATATAGTGTGATTTTGCAGGAAATTCATAATAATCCCTCCTTGATGTTGGGTCCTGATAAGCCTTATAGTTTTTGTAAATTAACCTTGGAGGTAAATCATTATCCTTCTGTCCAGAAATAAAAAGCATAGGGACATGAGGCTTATTAAAATCAATCTCCAGTCCCTTTTTGGTACTACTCTTGGCTATTTTTCTGCTCTCGGGGATAAAATATTTTCGGTGTTCAGCTTTTGCCGTTGTATCATTCAAAGTATTAAAAAAGGTGTACCGGAACCAACGGAGGGGCGGGGTGCATACCTTGTCCCGTCTTCTGAAGGGGCTGACCATCCTGAAATTAGAACGGATATATTTCCAGTCTAAAACATTGACACCACGGGGATTTGCTGATGCCAGTGTTATGCCCATTTTCACTTTTCCTGCCTCTACTAACTTTTGGGTGAGAAGCCCCCCTATGGAATGGCCAATAATGATCGGTTTTTCAGTAAGGCTTTCTATAAAAGCGGTTATAGAATCAAGCACTTCCTGAAACTCCAGGTTAACCAAATGAGGGTCAATGTGTTGGTTTAAAAAAGCCGGATCACCTTTGTGATATGGAAAAACCGGCGTGTAGACGGTATATCCTAGCTCTCTATAATATTCTGCCCAATGTCCCCAGCTTTGGGCGTTCTGAAATAAGCCATGAAGCAGCACAATCGGTTTTGATTCGCTGGTTGAGTTGTCGTCTTGAGCTTTTGCAGGATTGAAAAAAAAAATGACAACGATGATGAACAGATTGATTTTTGTGATGATAATTTGCATAATACAGATTGTTTAATTGATTATACAAAGCTCACCTATCCACTCATTAAAATGCATGACAAATGATAATTAGCAACTTATCATTTGTTAAGTTATTTTCTTTCTGATCCGGCTAAAGGACTCAGGCGTCAAACCTAAAAATGAAGCCAGCAGACGCAGGGGCACTCTCTGTACTAACTGCGGCTTGTTTTCAAGTAGATAATGGTAGCGTTCCTTTCCATCCAGGCACTGGAAGAACTTGATTCTGTTCTCTAGTTCCAAAAAGTAGTATTGAAGAAGTTCTATTTTGAACGACTCAAATTCAGGGATTTTATGATGGCATTTTTCCAGATTTATCTCAATCAATTCCGAATTTTCTAACAATTGGATCGTTTCCTTAGCTGGGCCCATCCCTACAATACTATACACCGATCCAACGATGTCATTTTCCATATCAAACCAGCCCGAAAATTCTTTCTCCTGCCACTGATAGAAGTAGCGGACAAGCCCTTTTCTGAGAATCCAAAACTTATCCGCTTGTTTCCCTCTCTTTTGAAGAACGAAATGCTTAGGATATTCAACAGTGATACCCTGCTTTGAAATAACATCTATCGCTTCAAGAAATCCGTTTGTCATTTTACGCTTTAATAGTAGTACGTTAAAGTAAATTCCTCATACGTGTTTTTGTTTTCTTGTGCCTCTCCCCAGAACAAATACCCATTAATTTTCCTTTTTCAAATGGCAATGTATGAACTCCAAGTAATTCAGAAAAAATGAAAACTCTGTTTCTATAAGATTTTTGGAAAGATCAGGGCTAGATGGTGGCCAAAGCATTTCATAACTACTTTGGAGCGGGAGAATATGAAAACGCTTATCGCACTGCTCCATAAAGATTTTGTATTGATCCAGGCAACCTCATTTCCTTATGGGGGCAACTTTATTGGAAAAAAAGGTATTGCCCAGTTCTTTAAACGTTTTTTTGATTTCTGGGAATCGTTTCGTTCGGAAAACATCGCATATGCTGAAGAAGAAAAACAGGTTTTTGCTACTTCTATGGAGGTAGGCAAAACCAAAGCCGGAAAGGAAATAAGGATGCCTATGATATAAATCTACGAAGTAAGAAATAACAAACTCAAAACGGCTCAGCCTTTCTATTTTGATACATACTTGCTATTGAAACTTGAGGGCTTATCATAGAAATAGTCTGCTCTCAAAAAATAATCGTGGAAACTTTTAGTATCCTTTAACGAATAACCTATGGAGTGTATATTGTGTATGTCTAAGATTTCGCAATCCCACTACCCATGCAAGATCAGTTTTTTGAAGAATTTGATGCATACTATCAAGCAGGAAAAGGAGATGTTCGCTCCAAGCATCCTGAATTTCATATTTTTCGCTTTGAGGATTTGGGCGAAGGTCTGGTCCAGGAGATGGGGCCGTTTCGTACCAACTACTTTCAGTTTGCTATCGGCAGCGAGGTAGAGGCAAATATTACCGTGTTCAACAAACAAGTGCAGAGCCTGGAAAGTAAAATTGTTATTTTTTTACCAGGGCAATTGATTGAGTGGAAAAAGACAGGAAACTGGATCGGCTATGTAATCAATGTAAAAGAATCTTTCTTGAAATTTCTGAGCGAATCTGGAAGTAAATACTCTTATAGTTTTTTACGTACCGAAAAGCCCTGTATCCTGGATATTACTTATAGCCAGTATGAGGAACTAGCTGTAGTGTACCAAAAAATATTGATGGAATACGCCCATCTCAACAAAGACAGTCTGATGATCATAGAAAACTTCATGGAAATACTGTTGGTGTATATTAAACGAATTTATGAAAGCACAAGTAGTCAGATAGAAACCATTTCTCTGAGCAAAGATTTTGTTAGTCCTTCTATACTCATGTTAGCCAATAAATTCAAAGAGTTGGTCTTGAAGCATTACCTGGAAGAAAAAGCAGTGAGTGCTTATGCCGGAAAACTTTTTGTGACCCCACAATATCTCAATGATTGTGTAAAGATATCTTTTGGAAAAACTTCCAAAGAGGTCATCAATGATGTGTTGTTGCTTGATGCCAAGATGATGCTTGCCCAGCTGGAGGTTAGCATTAAAGAAATCGCCGACCGGCTCAATTTTGAAGACTACTCCCATTTTGTCAAGTTTTTTAAAGCGCAGACCGGGCTTTCACCGGCTAAATTCAGGA
This sequence comes from Cytophagales bacterium, assembly GCA_038259985.1. Taxonomy (GTDB): domain Bacteria; phylum Bacteroidota; class Bacteroidia; order Cytophagales; family Cyclobacteriaceae; genus Catalinimonas. The sequence continues at coordinate 1,015 of JBBSOG010000098.1, read as the reverse complement.
AAGGGCAGGTTTGATGTATCTGTTCCATATTTATTGATTTCAAGCCGTTGCTTCTTACCCGGCACTTTAGTAAACGGGATCAGGTTAAACTTATAAAAAGCGGATACCCAATTGGCAAAATTTCTTGCTCGATATCTTGAATGAATAAAATATTCCCGGGTAATGGTTTCAAAATCTTCCGGGCTTTTCCCTGTCAATGTTTTGACCACATCGGTAGGCTCGATGTCAAATCGGTTCATTTGCATCTGCCGGTTGTACAGGGCCCCCTGAAGGATAGCAAACGTGTCAAACCCAAACTCCCGACCCAACATGATGCCTGATTTGATAAACATCCATTCGGGAATATTGACCATTCTCACCTTTTTGCCCCTTACTTTTGAAAAGATGTCATTCACTTCCCTGGCCGAAATGGATTTAGGCCCTGTAGGATATAACCGCTGCCCCAAATAAGGTTCGGGGTCTTTGAGTAATGCCACAATACAGTTGCTCATATCTTTTATGGATATCCAGGGATTTTTTCCATCTCCGGAGGTATTGGGGAACAGCCCTAATTGCAGGACAAATTCGGTGACCACGAACAGATTGTCGGCAAAGTACCCGGGAATAAAATACACCACGTTTAGGTCTGATTTTTCTAAAAGCGCGTAAGTCTTACGGACGTCATTGGTGAGTTGGCTTCCTGTATCATCAAAATCGGCAATGCGTTGCCCCATAAATACTACGGCATGAATGGCGGCTTCTTTGGCCGCTTTGATGAACAACTGTATATCTTCGGGCATGCCCGGCTTATAAGGATAGCAATAATACACATTGCTGACCCCTTGCATGGCCGCAAGCAGTTGCTCATGGTTGTCAAACTCTCCAAGGGCGATTTCTGCTCCCCCTCTTTCTAATTCCAGGGCTTTCTGGTTTCTTGAGCGTACGAGTGCTCTAACCGGATATCCTTCTTTCAGCAGTTGCAACGTGGTTTGATAACCCGTTTTGCCGGTGGCTAAGGTGATTAGGATTTTGTTTT
>JBBSOG010000097.1:0-14802 GCA_038259985.1 Cytophagales bacterium | reverse complement strand
GACTGCTGGCTACGACCGGACTGAAAACAATTATTTCTTCCCTCTTCGGCAACTTCGCCGACAAGCGGGAAATACAAGCTGCCCTCAGTGCTAATGAACCTTATGACTATGATGACCAGAAAGACATTTGGGTAGATTATATTGCTGACCTGGGCGACGGTTTTGACCCTACCTATACGATGGCGGAGTTATTGGCAAAACCCGCTTTGCAAGTAGAAGGGAAAGACATCAGTCGGGGCAAAATCCTGATCATGGGCGGAGATGAAGTATATCCCACTCCGGAAGTAAGAGAGTACAGAAATCGCTTGCAGGGGCCATACAGTGCGGCTTTTCCCTGGAAAGATGATGATGAAGACCGGCCTCACCTCTACGCCATTCCCGGCAACCACGACTGGTACGACGGGCTGACCAACTTTATCAAACTATTCTGCCAGGATAGGTCTATCGGCAACTGGCTGACCCGGCAAAAGCGCAGCTACTTTGCCATCAAGCTGCCCCATCGCTGCTGGATATGGGGCATAGATGTGCAATTACATGCTGACATTGACAAACCCCAGCGGGATTATTTTACGGAGATTGTAGACAAGGATATGCAAGACGGGGACACCATTATTCTGTGTACTGCCGAGCCAGCCTGGATTTTTGATTCCATTGATAAAAGCAATGACACCTACGACAACCTGAAGTTTTTCATTGAAAAGCATATCTTGATGAAAGACAAAAAGCAAAAGGATTGTCCTAACAAAAAACTAAGACTGCTGGCAACCTTTTCCGGCGACCTGCACCATTATTCGCGTTACGAGGTGCAGCAGGGAGATGGCGGTCACCTCATCACTGCCGGAGGTGGCGGGGCTTTTTTGCACCCTACGCATATGCTTAAGAATGAAATCACCACTGCCGAAGAGGAGCATGCTGAACTCAAAAAGACTTTTCCCTCCCGCACTAGATCCCGGCAGATGGCCTTTCGTAACCTACTTTTCCCATTTATGAACCGGGAGATGACGCTCACCCTAAGCTTTGTCTATCTCTTTGTTGTCTGGTTTTTGCAAAGCATGGGCGGTAATGCCGTCACTGCTGACTTAGCGCAAATCCCCTACGCGTTTGAAAACCTGGGTGAAATGTTCATTGTCATCAATGATGCGATGGTCCGCAATCCTCTGGGTATCATGCTCAATGTACTCCTTATCGTAAGTATCCTTTACTTCACGGATACTTCCTTCGGGCGGGGCAAATGGAACTGGATTGCTGGTATCTTTCATGGATTGGCCCACATGATCAATTTGTATGTCCTGCTCTGGCTCTTTTCCCGTATCAACTTTATCCTGCTCAACGGGGAGGTATTTGGTGAAATTTATAACCAGATGCATTCCTGGAGGATAGCTTCACTATTATACACCGCATTGTTTGTAACCGAAATGATCACCATCGGCTCTTTGTCGGCAGGCTTTATTTTTGGTGTCTATTTGCTGATTAGTTCCCTTGTTTTCCATTCCCACCCTACAGAATCTTTCTCTTCTTTTCGGGGAACAGGTTACAAAAACTTTCTCAGGCTCCACATAACAACAGCGGGAGTAACGATCTATCCCATTGGCGTACGGCATGTGGTGACACAATGGAAAGTGAAAGGAACGAAGGAGAAGCCGGTTTTTGAAGGTAAGCCCGCCAAATACGAACTCATAGAACCTCCTATTCACATAAAATTCAACCGCCATGAAACGTTTGTCAAGTCTGCTGAGTATGCTAAAACCCGCCTATGATGTCGTCGTTGTAGGCTCCGGTTACGGAGGTGGCATCGCCGCTTCCCGCATGGCCCGCTGCGGCCAGTCGGTCTGCCTGCTGGAAAAAGGCAAGGAGTTTTTGCCGGGCGATTTTCCCTCTTCGGTAGTAGATGCTGCTAAAGAAATGCATATGTCCAAGGGGAAGACCCAGCTAGGCCAGGAGAACGGCTTGTTTGACTTTGTGGTGGGCAAAGAGATCAGCGTACTGAAAGGCTGTGGCCTGGGGGGCACCTCTCTGATCAACGCCAATGTATCCATAGAAGCTGATAGCCGGGTGTTTGACGACCCCAAGTGGCCGGAAGCATTGCGCCAAGATAAACAGGCAATAGACTTTGGCATTGCCCGTGCCCGCGATATGCTCCGTCCCACGCCCTATCCTGAGGGACAAAATGGCTACGAAGTGCTGGCCAAGACCGAGGGTATGCGCAAATCTGCGAAAGCGATGGGGGAGGAATTTAAGCTGGCAGACATTAACGTAAACTTTGAGGACAAGATCAATCACGTTGGGGTGCATCAGCAGAAATGCAACAACTGTGGCGACTGCGTGAGTGGGTGCAATCATGCTTCTAAGAATACCACCCAGGTAAACTACCTGCCCGATGCCAAGAACCATGGCGCGGAGATCTTTACCGAGGTAGCCGTTAAATACGTGGAGAAGAAGGAGGAAGAGTGGTTGGTACACTTTGACGTGCTAGGGACGGGAAGGGAAAAGTTTGACGCCCCTGCCCTATTTGTCCGGGCCAAAAAAGTTTTTATCAGCGCCGGAGCACTGGGTAGTACCGAAATTTTGCTGCGCTCTGCCGAGAAAGGCTTATCTGTCTCCAATACCCTAGGCCAGCACTTTACCGGCAATGGGGATGTGCTGGGCTTCGGCTACAACTGCGACGCGCCGGTGCGAGGCATTGGCAAAATCATCAAAAAAGGAAAGATGGGTGATGTAGGACCCTGCATCACCAGCGTGATTGATATGCGTAAGGGGGAAAAAATGGAAGAAGGTATGACCCTGGAAGAAGGCAGTATTCCTACCGCTATTGGTCAGGTAGTGCTCTCCTCCATCGTACACTTTACCCGCATCTTTGGCAAAGATACCGACCGGAGTATGTCGGATTTCTTTAGAGAAAAATGGCGCGAACTTCAAAGTATGGTCAGGGGACCTTACTACGGTGCCGTCAACAATACCCAGGTGTATCTGGTGATGGCCCATGATGATTCCAGTGGCAAAATGTCACTTAAACACGACCACATTAATATTAGCTGGAAAGGGGTAGGTAAGCAAAAAATATTCAATCAGGTAGGAGAGAAACTCCATCAGGCCACCAAAGCATTGGGTGGATCTTATGTCAAAAACCCTGCTTTCACCAAACTGATGGACTATGATCTGGTGACGGTGCATCCGCTGGGAGGTAGTGTGATGGGTGAAACAGCCGAAACCGGCGTGGTAAACCACAAAGGACAGGTATATGCTGACCAGCAAGGCACGGCATTGCACGAGGGCTTATATGTGATGGACGGGGCCATAATCCCCCGTTCGGTAGGCACCAATCCGCTGCTCACCATTTCCGGCTTGGCGGAGCGCAACTGCAAGCTCATTGCCGAAGAAATGGGTTTATCTTTATCCTATGATTTCCCTGAAATTGTAGATAAGCCAGTCCCTGCACCCACCACCGGCATACAGTTCACCGAAAAGATGACGGGCTTCTTTTCTATCGATGAAAAAGAAAATTACCAACAGGCTTACGCACAGGGAGAACTGGCAAACTCCCCCTTTGACTTTACGCTGACCATACAAAGCGATGATATTGACCGCTTTGTGGGGGAGGCAGCCCATGAAGCGGGTATGGCAGGAACGGTCAACGCCTCTGCACTTTCTACCTTCCCGCTAACCATCAGCGAAGGAAATTTTAACCTTTTTGTCAGGGATAAAGAAGATGCAGCCCGCAAGAAGATGGATTACCGTATGCAGATGCAAAGCCGGGAGGGTAAGTCCTATTATTTTCGGGGCTACAAAGACATCCATGATGATAAGGGCTTTGATGTGTGGGAAGATACCACGGTGCTTTTTATCAGTGTGTACGAAGGCCGGGATGAACAGGGACCATTATTAGGTAAGGGTATGCTCAAGATCAAGCCTGCTGACTTTGCCAAACAAATGACCACCATGAAGTCATTGCATCCCAAAAATACCCTGGCAGGTGTAGCTGCCGTTGCCAAGTTCGGCAAGCTGTTCGCTGGTTCAGTATGGGATACGTATGTCGCCGGGAAGCCGGTCGCCGGGAAGCTTACTTAGCTTGAGCCTTGAAAGGGCGATACAATCGCCAGTCTCTTGAATCCTCGTTCGGAAACGAGGACTATAGGGGTTCGTGTCATTGCGAAGAGGTTGGGGTTACTGTCATCCTATGTTTGTGCGAGGTACTTAAAACGCACGCACAACCCACAGCCTTACCGTCCCCTGCTGCCTGTGCTTACCGCCTGCTGGCTGGTACAATGCATAAGGCAGGGAGATGCCTTTTCAGTAAACTGGATAAAATGCAAACTAGGGCGCATTAGCAATGCGTCCGTTTCCGTCCACAGGTTGTCATGGTTTGCCGTTTTCAGGCCATGCATGTCAATATAAGGGTGCAGACGACTGATAATCAATAATGAATCATCCTGATTCTCTCCAAAGTCATCTAGACATGAGGGGGCGCCAGGAACGCCCAGTTGGGAACGCCACCATGACGGGGTATTTTTTCAGAAGGTGAAAAGTGGCCACTGCGGATGCATCTAATTCCATTGCGGACTGCGGTCAGCATGTATTTTGGAGAGGTAAAAAGGGTTTAGATGATGATAATCAAAAGCTATTCCCTTAAGTTGAGACGAATGGTTGTAAACGCGCTCCAGACTGTTTTACTCCCTAAAACTTTACCTCCAGTTCTTTTCTCTCCCGATGGCTTTGCTCTGCCAGCGCGATTAGTTTGATGACATGCATCGCTTCTTCGGGTTTCACCAGAAGGCCGGCTTGGTTGTGCAAGGCATCCGCCAGATTATCGTAAAAGCGAAGATAATTGCCTTTTTCCGAACTTACTTCTCCTCTAAAATGCAGGCCATTGATTTCAGTATCCAACATGCCCCAGATTTCAGGTGGTTCAATGCCCCAGTCATCGTCACCCGGCAGGTATCCTGCTTTTAAATCGTCTTCCTGCACATCCAGCCCATATTTGGTGAAGGTGCCCAAATTACCCATGATCTTATACCTGGGGCCTTCGTCCCTAACTAGATAACTGGACTTGAGGATCACCTGAAATTTTTCGTAGCTTAAAATCAGGTGATAGCTATCGTGGGTTTTGCCTCCCTCCCTTTGGATAGCCAGTTTGGCCAGCAAGCATTTTGGCAGGCCAAAAAGCACCAGTGCCTGGTCAATCATATGGGAACCAAGGTTGTATAAAATACCTGCCCCGGGGCCGCTTACTTCTTTCCAGCTATCAGCCTGGATGTAGTTGCGATAGCGGTCATAATGCGCCTCATATTCCACCAGATAACCTAACAAACCACTTTTAATAACTTTCTGCACAGTAAGGAAGTCACTGTCCAGGCGACGGCTTTTGAATACTGTCAAAAGCTTACGTCTTTCATTGGCCAGCTTAATAAGTTGCTCAGCTTCTTCCCCAGTATTGGTAAAAGGTTTTTCCATCACGACATGCTTACCAGCTTCCAGCGCTTGTCGGGCCATTTCAAAATGTAGTGGATTGGGCGTATTGACCACCACCACATCCACCTGATCGTCATGAAGGATATCCTCGTACTTTTTGACTACCTCCACATCAGGATAGCGCTCCCTGGATTTGTGGTGATGTCTTTCCAGTACTTTATAAAGCTGAAAAGCAGGATGAACAGAAATCAGGGGCGCATGAAAAATTTCACCGGACATGCCATAAGAAGCTAAAGCCACACGAATCATGAATAATAGAATTTAAGGTTCAAAAAAAAATGATGATCAGAAAAATGCTTGATAGACTGAAGGTTCTATAATACCTTATTCTACAGGTATTTGCCAGTAAAAAGATATTTTTTTGTATTTGCTGTCCAAAAGTTGCCATCAAGGTAGGCTTACGTAAATCATGGATTATTTTGTTTATCATTTAATGTATTTGTTTAACAGGTGTAGCTTTATTAGTTTTCCGAACGAGCTACTTAACAATACCTATGCAACGCTTAAACCGAAGGGCCTTTTTGCAGCAGAGTGCTACACTGGCTGGTATGGCACCCCTAGCCAATGCTTCATTATTCAAATCTATGATTTCCCGTCAACAGAAAATTCAAATTAATGCCGTAAGTTCTGATTTTGAACGGGAGCCTCTTGCCACGCCTTACGGGTTCAAAGGGGGCTACATGACCAATGTATGGCAGACGATCGCTAAGATGGAAGACGATAGGGGCGTGAGCAAAATTGGTTTGGGTACACAAAATACCTTATGGAGTGATGCACGCGTATTTGCCGATCATTCGGAAAACGGGGGCAATGCCCTGATGTATGCCATCGGGGAATACGCCCTGCAATTGGTGAAAGGACAAAGCTTCACTTCCCCGGTAGATTTACTAGACGATATTTTGGAAGATGTATATGCTTATGGTAAGAAAATTACCGGGCTGCCTGATCTGAGAAAAACCTTTGTATTGAATGCTTTGGTAGGATTTGACAACGCCGCCTGGCTATTGTATGCGGATGCCAATAAGATCAGCAACTTTGATGAGATGATCCCGGAGCAATATCGTCCTGGGATGTCTGAACATCATGATTATGTCATCAGTGTACCTTCTTTTTCATTCGCCACTCCGGTATCACAAATGAAGAAACTGGCTGAGGAAGGTTATTTCTTCATGAAGATCAAACTGGGCCATCCGGGCGCTCAGCAGGAAATGCTGGAAAAAGATATGGCCAAACTTACCGAAATACATAAAGCCATCGGTCAGGGGGAAACCAGCCATACCAAGAATGGTAAGGTTCCTTATTATTTTGATATGAACGGGCGGTACGAAAGTAAAGACACGCTCAAACGACTGCTGGATCATGCCAAAAAAATCGGAGCATACGAACAGATTGTGGTCGTGGAAGAACCTTTCCCGGAGGAGTACAAAGTAGATGTCAGTGAGTTTGAGGCCCGGCTGGTCTCTGACGAAAGTGCCCACACAGATAAAGATGCTGCCGAACGCATAGAAATGGGATACAAAGGCATTGCCCTCAAGCCGATTGCCAAGACGCTCAGTATGACATTCAAAATCGCCCAACTGGCTTTTGAGAAAAATATTCCCTGCCTTTGTGCCGACCTGACAGTCAATCCAGTGCTAGTGGACTGGAACAAAAATGTGGCCGCCAGAATCCCCGCCCTTCCGGGCTTTAGCGGCATGGGCGCTATGGAAAATAATGGGCACCAGAACTACCGGGACTGGCAGCAAATGAGGAGTTATTTACCGTATCCGGATGCCAAATGGGAGCATGCCAAAGACGGTCTCTTTCCCACCGGAAAAGAATTTTATGCACAGAGTGGGGGGATTTTCAAGCAGTCTGATCACTATGTGAATTTATTCAAGCATGGATAGGAAAGTTTGAACATTTGCCCTTCTGAACGGATGCCTTACATAGCTGAAATAAGTATTATTCTAATTAATTGATATATCAAATACTAAAACGAAATACGATGAAACTACAAAACCTATTTTTGTTAAGCTTGATGACCGCTTTACTTTGGTCATGCGGAAGCGGTGAACAAAGTGGCACTGAAACTGAATCAGCGACGACCGATTCTGAGGCTGTCAGTGCTGCTAATACAGAAACCACTGCGGAAAATACACTGACTGACCAGGAAGAACAAGATGGTTGGATATTGCTGTTTGACGGAAAGTCTACCGATCAATGGAGAGGTGCTAATCAGGAGAAATTTCCCGAAAAAGGATGGTATGTAGAAGATGGAATGCTGGTCGTAGAAGAAGCTACCGGTGCGGAGTCTGGCAATGGGGGCGATATTGTGACAAAAGATGAGTACAAAAACTTTGAGTTTGCCCTGGATTTTAAAATTACCGAAGGGGCTAATAGCGGGATCAAATACTATGTTACCGAACAATATAATTCCGGCAAATCAGCAATTGGCCTGGAATATCAGGTATTGGATGATGATGTTCATCCTGATGCGAAGCTGGGAAATAATGGAGGCAACACCCGGACGGCCGCTTCCGTTTATGACTTAATTGCTGCGCCCCAGGATAAGCCCATCCATCCGGTAGGGGAGTGGAACCATGCACGCATTGTGTCCAAAGATGGTAAGGTGGAACATTGGCTGAACGGTGAAAAAGTGTTGGAATACGACCGTTTTAGTGATGAGTTTGCCCAAAAAGTACATAACAGTAAATACAAAGATTGGGAAGACTTTGGCGTATGGGACAGCGGACACTTGCTGCTGCAAGACCACGGAAACCGTGTTTATTATAAAAATATAAAGGTCAAAGAACTGCCGGCTTCTTAATCATTAAAGGGGCGAACCGACTTAGTTGTAACCCTTTGGTTAAAATAAATCCCAAAAAAAAGCGCACATTCAATTTGTGCGCTTTATCATAGTTAGTCGTTCGTAAAATCCGGTCTACTGATTAAAACTCAAATTTCACACCCACATTAAATGTACTTCTGTTCAACTTAGGGGAATCTTTAAAAGAAACACCGCTGTCAAAAGTATCATTTTCAAATACGTTTGATAAGCCCCACTCATAATTATAATCTATAGTCAGGAAGAATATATCTACCCCCAGGCCGGCATTTCCGGTAATACTGGTGCCTTTATAATCATCCTCACCGATAGTTTCGCTCTGGCTCACTGAAGTAAGGAGAGAAATGGCCGGGCCAACATTTGCCCTCAACTTAAAACCGTCACCGTCTACAATGTAGTAACCCACTTGGGTCAATAACTGAAGTCCCTGACGGTTCAGGTTTTCTTCTAGGGTTTCAGGCTCTTGGTTTTCGACATTGGTCTGAGTTTTCAGACGTGAACTTTGCTTGTAGTAAAACAAACCGGGCTGAAAATACACTCGGTTACCAATACGGGCATCCAAGCCAACTTGCCAACCTATTCGTGCACTGATTTCCCCTAGTTCAGGATCAGTATTTAAACGGGAGGCATTAATACCTATCTTGGGATTGATTACAGTCTGCGCGTAGGTAAAGCTACAAACCATACAAAATGCTAGTAAAAATGTTAACTTCTTCATGATGTTGAATCTTAAAAAATGTGGTAGAAAAAAAATAAGTATGTATTATTCTAATACTCTGCTTAATACGATTATGTTTTGAATTTGCTAAATATTTTACACTTGACTGTAAGAATAAAGTGAAAACTGCTATTGCCTTTTTTATCTTCTACCTTTCTTGCTCAAAATCAGATAATCGTACAAATATCATTTATGATGTTCCCGCATCAATAATGCTTCTACAAAATCTCTCAACAAACGAAAAGTACACTTAACAAAGATATGAACCCCATGAAGATCACTTTTTTAGACACCAAAACTGTAGGTGAAATCCCCAACCTGCATATTTTTGAAGAATTCGGAACCTATCAGACGTATGAGACCAGTTCGCCTGCCGAAGTACGGGATAGAATAAAGGGACAGGATATTATCATCACCAACAAGGTATATATCGGCAAGGAAGATATGGAACAAACGCCCGGCCTTAAGCTCATTTGTGTAGCAGCCACCGGAATGAACAATGTGGACCGGGAAGCAGCAGCAGACCTTAATATTACTGTCAAAAATGTGGAAGATTATTCTACTGCCAGCGTAGTCCAACATACTTTTAGCCTAATTTTGAGCTTATTAAACCAGCCCTCATTTCATGATCACTACGTAAAATCGGGAGATTACAGCCAAAGTGATATTTTTACTTATCTGGGAGCACCTTTCCGTGAATTATCGGGAAAACTGATAGGCATCATTGGCCTGGGAAATATCGGTAAGAAAGTAGCCAGCATTGCTGAAGCTTTTGATTGTGAAGTGGTATATTATTCCAGCTCCGGCAAAGACCGTCACGACCGGTATCAGCGACTGGATATTGATGAACTAATGAAAACTTCTGACATTGTTTCTATCCACGCCCCGCTTAATGAAGCGACCCGCCATCTGATTGATTATCAAAAAGTCAGCCTGATGAAGAAAGAGGCGCTTTTGATCAACACCGGTAGGGGAGGGATTATTCATGAAGAAGACCTGTGCAAGGCACTGGATGAGGGCTTGATCAAAGGGGCTGGCCTGGATGTATTCAGCCAGGAACCTATCCCGGCCGATCATCCATTTTTGAAACTCCATCATTCCGAAAGACTACTGCTGACCCCACATATCGCTTGGGCCAGCATAGAAAGCCGGACTTTATTGATGGATAAAGTATACCAAAACATCAAGGCTTTTCTGAAGGAACAATAGCTACTTGATCGCGGTCATACAGCGTGACTATTTCCTTGATTTTTTTGGCTAGTTTGGCATCAGCTTTACCTTCCTCTAAGCGCCATAGCCAATTGCCGTTGGCGGTGGAAGGTACATTCATGATGGCTTCTTTGCCTAGTCCCAGAAAGTCTTGCATCGGTATCACACACAGCCGGGCTACCGATGACATGGCTAATTTCACCAAATGATTAGCCACGTTTTTCTCACTAACCTGGCGATTGAGGTATTGACTCAATCTTTTTCGCTCTTCTTCACTAGCTTCGCTAAACCAGCCCAAGCTGGTGTTATTGTCATGAGTACCAGTGTAAACCACCGTGTTTTCAGTGTGATGATGAGGAATGTAAGCATTTTGCGGCATACCATCTCCGAAGGCAAAGAGCAGCACTTTCATGCCCGGCATCCCGAACTTATCCATGAGGTCATACACCGGCTGGTCAATATCGCCCAAGTCTTCGGCGATGATGGGCATATCGGGATGTTGCTTGCTCAGCTTTCTGAAAAAACGCTTTCCCGGGCCTTTTTTCCAGCTCCCATTGATCGCCGTTTTCTCTCCGGCAGGAACTTGCCAGTAGGCTGAAAAAGCACGAAAATGATCCAGCCGGATCAGGTCAAACATATTCAGGTTTTGCGAAATACGGTCTAGCCACCAGGCATATTTTTGTTTCTTTAGCTTTTTCCAGTCAAAGACCGGCATCCCCCAAAGCTGGCCAGTTTCGCTGAAATAATCGGGGGGTACTCCGGCAACAGCCTCGGGTTTCTTGTTATTCTTAAGCTTGAAAATATCAGCATGTGCCCACACATCAGCACTGTCGTAACCCACATAGAAAGGAACGTCGCCAAAAAACAGAATTCCCTGTTCTTGGCAATATAACTTCAGGGTTTCCCATTGCTGAAAGAATACAAACTGCAAGAACTTTTCCTTTCTGATGCTTTCTTTCAGTTTATTCCTGAACGTTTTCATACTGCTTTTCTCGCGGTCACGCAGGTCAGTAGGCCAATCGTACCAGGCCTGGGCACCAAAGTGATTTTTGATCGCCATATAATCGGCAAAGTCGTCCAGCCAATGGCGGTGCTCATGGCAAAATTTCTTGAAAAGCCCGGACTGTCTTTGAGTGGATTCCTTCTCAAAGCTTTGGTAAGACTTGTCTAGCACTTCTTTTTTGAATTGTATTACTTTCTCAAAGTCCACCTGACTGGTGTTGAACTTGAGCTTGTGTTGCAGGTCTTTTTCCTGTATATAGCCCTCATCAAGAAGCAGTTCCGGGCTGATGAGCATTGGATTTCCCGCGAAAGCGGATAAGCCACTGTAAGGGGAATAGCCGCTATCACCTTCCACCGGATTGAGTGGTAAAATCTGCCAATAAGTAAGGCCGGATTTCAACATGAAATCTGCGAATTTATAAGCCTCCGGACCCAGGTCGCCGATTCCATATGGTGAGGGCAGGGAGGTAATATGTAAAAGGATGCCGCAGCTTCTATTTTTGAGCATAGTTTAAACTTTAATGAACAGCGCCACAGGAAAATCAGCAAGTATTTCAGCTACCGTAGCGTTTTGGTGAAAATTCATGGTCTGTTGGGTAAATACGTTCTGCCAGTTTCCGGCTATTCCCAGTAGTTCAGCCTCTTGCCAGCACGCTTTGCCAAGCGGAAAGTGTTGATCGGTTTTAAGCGAATGGATATTCAGGGGAATGACTACTAATGCTTCTGCACTTTCAGTTAGCCTTCGGAAAGCTAGGAGGTGATTCTCAAAGCTTGGGCTTACCTCAACCGGTACATAGCTGCCCTCTTCAAAAATAGGGCGATACTGCTGCCTTGCCTTCAGTGCCTGATAGAGCGTAAACAGCTTAATTTCTGGGTTTAGGAGATCACTTCTCAAGGATTCAACCAAGCTGATTGGCTGCTGTTTCCAGGAAGTTTCCATGCGGTCTAAAGCATCTTGCCTCGCCTGATAATCTACCGGTCTCCTATTGTCAGGATCTACCATGCTCAGGTCCCAAAATTCAGTGCCTTGATACGTATCGGGCACACCGGGAACGCACAGTCGGAGCAGGGTTTGGGCGAGGCTATAAACCGCTCCACTGCGGGCGATGTCTTCAGCAAAATCCTCAAATTCACTCATGAAATTTTTGTCCTCCAGAATGTGCTTCGCAAATTGGGCAAAAGCTTTTTCATACGCTTCATTGGGTGCTGCCCAATTGGTATGCACTTTGGCTTCCCGAATAGCTTTCAGCAAGTAATCTTCCAGCCGTTGGGCATAATTATCTTCCTCAGGACTGATGTGAAAAGGAAAAGTACCGATCATTGTCTGGTAAAGAAAGTACTCATCGTTGACACCCGGCATCGTTTTTCCATTCGCCTCAGTTAGAAATGACTTGTTTAATCCCTGCCATTTCTCAAATGTTTCCCCCCACTGCTCGGGAAGCTCGCTCAACACATTGATACGCATACGGGCATCTTCCCCGCGTTTGGTATCGTGGGTAGCGGTGGTATTCATGACCGTAAGATCACGGGACAGCATCCGCTGGTGAAAAATTGCTGCTGACATACCGAGATGTTCGGGAGAATCGCCAACCTCATTGAGGGAGATCAGCGGAAAATACTGGTAGAAGGTCGTGTCTTCCACTCCTTTGGCCGCCAGTGGCCCGGTGAACTGCTGGGTACGAATGTTAAAATAAAGCTTGTTTTGATTGCTTTCCTCGTCTTTGTCATCTACGCCATTGAATATCTCATGCAGTTGCCGAAAGTAGGGGGCTAGTTCCGGTGCCCTTTCCTCAGCCGATTGAAAAGTATTTTTGATAAACAGCATGTCCTGCTCAGAAAAAGGAAGCTTATTAGCATAAACACGATAGATGGGAAAGGCAATCATAAACTGACCTAATGCTTCCTTAAGTTTAGCCGGATCATCCATAGTATCCTGGTAAGGGATAATATCAAGGGTCTGCATGAGGTGAAAAAGATTATCCAGCTCTCCGGCCATCCTGTTCTTGAGAATAAAGTGCTTGTTCCGGTACACCAGGCTTTCATAATCGGCAGACTGACCAAGCTGCTGGTATTCCTTCAGTAATGCCGCGCCCCCTTGTGGGTTGGTAAACAATTGGTTGGAAAGTGCCAGATATTCATAACCGCTACTTCCTTCAATAGGCCATTGCGTTGGCATTTCTTCCTGGCCTTCCAGTATTTTTTCAACCACGATATAGGTGTCTTTTCCAGCTAACTTTCTTAGCCTTTCCAGATAAATGCTGGGATCAAAAAGGCCGTCTATGTGGTCTACCCGCAACCCCTGCACCAGGTCTTCGTCAACCAATGTTTTAATGAACTGATGGTAGGCATCAAATACTTTTTGATCTTGCATATTAAGGCAGATCAAATCATTTACCGTAAAGAATCGACGGTAGTTGATCTGCTGCTCGGTAATTTTCCAGTGAGTGAGCCGAAAATACTGGGACTGCAACAAATCTTTCAGTTGATCAGCATCCTCACTGATTTCCTTAGCCACTTCTGCCAGTGCTTGCTTCACTGGTTGGTACTTTTGACTGAGTGTTAGCAGTTCTTCTTTGAGGGTATCCCATCCTTCCACCGCCTGTTCACCTGCAGGTAAGGCGTTCACAAAATCCTCCACACGCTTCGCTAGTAAAAAATACTCTTTGACCAATTGCTCTTCGGGGTTTTGTTTGCTTAAGCTTTCGGAAGCAAGCGTTATCAGCAGCGCATAGCTGGATATATTTGCTGGAAAATGGTGGTCATAATAAGCAAAGGAAAAACCCTTGTCACCCCACGTGAGCTTAATTTCCCCAGCCTCCAACACTTTGTCTAATGGTGAACCCAGGGTGGGCACCATGAGCTTACCCAAAAAACCTTCTTCGGGATACAGCCAGTCAATGTCAAAAAAGCGATAAAATTGTGAATGCGGTCCTTTTTCCAGAACATCGTATATCCAGGGATTGTGAGAAGAAAAAGCCATATGGTTAGGCACGATGTCCTGTATCCACTGCATATTTCGGGCTTTTAACTCCCGGCTGATTTCCCTGAACTCATCCAGTGTGCCTATTTCAGGATTGATTTGCAGCGGGTTCAGCACATCGTAGCCGTGGACGCTTCCGGGAGTTGCTTTAAAAAATGGTGCCGCATAAATCGTGGAAATGCCCAAGCGACTCAAGTATGAAATGATGGCTTTCAACTTCTGAAAGTTAAAATCCTGATGTAATTGGACCCGATAGGTGGCCCGTGGTAGATGCATAGGTCAATTATTTTAAGTTCAAAAAATCCCTTTTACTATGAAGCGTGTATCATAATATCACCT
This sequence comes from Cytophagales bacterium, assembly GCA_038259985.1. GTDB lineage: Bacteria > Bacteroidota > Bacteroidia > Cytophagales > Cyclobacteriaceae > Catalinimonas. Next base: position 261 of record JBBSOG010000097.1, on the reverse strand, counting down.
TCAATTCCTTTAATGTTTAATTGCTCAAAAAGTTCATTAAAGCGATCGCACCACACCCTAGCTTCTTCATCCCCCTGCTGGCTTTTTTCGGCAAAGTCATGGTAATGCTCACCCTGGATTTGAAAGGCGGTATTCTGTGCCTGCCAGAGATCAGGATGCAGGCTGATCCTCTGGGTCGCTTCCAGAAACTTGGCGATTTTGTACATCAAGTTAACATCAGTAGGGGAGTCTTTGAGCCTGTTCATGAGTTCGTTAACTTTT
>JBBSOG010000096.1:0-14858 GCA_038259985.1 Cytophagales bacterium | reverse complement strand
TCGATGTCGGCTCGTCACATCCTGGGGCTGGAGAAGGTCCCAAGGGTTGGGCTGTTCGCCCATTAAAGTGGCACGCGAGCTGGGTTCAGAACGTCGTGAGACAGTTCGGTCCCTATCTGTGGTGGGCGTAGAAAGCTTGAGAAGTTCTGACCTTAGTACGAGAGGACCGGGTTGGACGAACCGCTGGTGTGCCGGTTGTGGTGCCTACTGCACCGCCGGGTAGCTACGTTCGGAAAGGATAAGCGCTGAAAGCATCTAAGCGCGAAACCTTCTTCAAGATGAGGCTTTCCTTGAGGGCCGTGATAGACGATCACGTTGATAGGTGGCAGGTGTACCTGTAGAAATACATTCAGCTGAGCCATACTAATTGCCCAATAGTCTTTCTAATACAGGGGCTGCTCAGCCCCTGGCAAGCTACTTCAATTAATCTTTGCCTCTCTCTTACTCTTTTCATGTCAATAATATTAACAGTTATCGGTTCAAAGTTGAATGTTTAAGCTCTAGTACCATACCTTCAACTAAGGTAAAGGCCTGGATAAAATGTTTATAACAATTATACTTACTTTTAACCTCCAACCTTTAACTAAGACCTTAAGGTAGCTTTAGCGCCGGGAACAGTTGGGAAAACCCTTTGTGGAATATTCCTACTCTACACATTCCGAACAGGAATACGCTTATGCTTATCTTTAAAGACTTAAGGTGGCTTTAGCGCCGGGGATCACCTCTGCCCATTCCGAACAGAGCAGTTAAGCCCGGCAGCGCCAATGGTACTGCAACCCGCGGGAGAGTAGGTCGCCGCCTTTTTACTTTGTTACTGCCTCTTGTCAACATATGAGAAGCAGTGAAAAAGCCCCAGGACAAAGCTGTCCTGGGGCTTTTCTAATTTAAACCTAACACGATCCTATCTAAACAAGCGAACTAACCTAAACAAGCGAACTATCTTAAACAGGTGAACTATCTTAAACACAGAATGATAAATATCATTCCGCTTTAAGGAGAATCAATTTATTTGACTCTCGAAGCACTTTGCTAAATAGAATTTATTTAGTCCGTGAATTTTTTTTTATAACTTGGATCATCTTCAAATAGTCTGTGAACAAAGAGAAACATATAACTATTGCAACGAATAAAATAAGAGACAATTTTTGATGGATAATATGATCATTGAAACAAGTGCTTATGCTAGGGCAGGTTTACTTGGTAATCCAACTGATGGATATTATGGAAAGACAATATCTATTATTGTAAGAAATTTTGGAGCCAGGATATTATTATATCCATCGCCAGAGCTCCACATAGAAGCACAAGAACAAGACATAAACGTATTTCGTAACATATACCACTTAGTAGATTCCGTCAAGTTAACAGGTTATTATGGAGGCTCAAGGTTAATCAAAGCAGCGATCAAAAGATTTGGAGAGTACTGTGAAGCAAATCAGATCAAATTATCAAATAAAAATTTCACCATTCGATACCATTCTTCCATTCCGAGGCAGGTCGGTTTAGCAGGTTCGAGTGCTATTGTGACAGCAACGATGAGAGCACTGATGAAATATTATGAGGTGGAGATTCCAATACACATACTTCCTAGCATCATACTATCAGCGGAAGTTGATGAATTGGGCATTAATGCCGGCTTGCAGGACAGGGTGGCCCAAGTATATGAAGGTTGCGTATATATGGATTTTAATAAAGACATAATGGAAGAAAAAAAGCATGGTAACTATACAAGAATAGATCCTTCTCTCCTACCCAATCTATATTTAGCATATAAGACGGACTTGAGCAAAGTTTCGGGTGCAGTATTTAACAATGTAAAAGCACGTTTTGAGAAAGGTGACAAAGAGGTAATCAAAACTATAAATGAGATTGCTGATTTAGCGGAAAAAGGTAAAGTGGCGATTCAGAAGAAAGATTATAACCTACTAGGCGCCCTTATCAATGAAAACTTTGACTTGAGATGTAAAATTATGAACATAAGCCGGAGTAATGTGGAGTTAGTAGAGACAGCCAGGAAATGTGGTGCTTCTGCTAAGTTTACAGGCTCAGGGGGATCAATCATTGGTATTTATGAGAATGATGAAGTTCTTAATAAATTGGTAATAGAACTAAAAAAAATCAACGCAAGAGTAGTCAAACCTTATACAGTATAAAAAGCAGAAAAATGGTGAGAAAAGCAGTAATTCCCGCGGCTGGATTAGGGACAAGATTTTTACCAGCTACTAAAGCACAACCTAAGGAAATGCTTCCCATTATAGATACTCCGACAATCCAGTACGTAGTGCAAGAAGCAGTAGATTCAGGAATAGATGATATCTTAATTATATCAGGAAAAGGAAAAAGGACAATAGAAGACCATTTTGACAGAAACTTTGAGCTAGAATCACGTTTGGCGGAAAAGCAAGAGGAAAACTTTTATAATGAAATTGTAAGGCTGGCAGATATGGCTAACATACATTTCATCCGCCAGAAAGAAATGAATGGATTAGGGGATGCTATTTATCATGCACGTCAGCATGTGGGTAACGAACCGTTCGCTGTATTATTAGGTGATACAGTCGTAGACTCAGTAATCCCAGTAACCCAGCAGCTGATAGATACCTATGAGCAGTACCATTGCACTGTAATCGCAGTAGAAGAAGTACCGAGGGATAAAGTGTCCAGATATGGAATAGCAGGAGGTATAAGATTAGATGACAAGACAATGGAAATCAACGAACTGGTGGAAAAACCAAGTCCGGATAAAGCACCTTCTAACCTTGCCATTGCAGGCAGGTATATTCTTACCCCTGAAATATTTAAGGCAATTGAGCAGACACCGAAAGGCAAAGGGAATGAAATTCAACTCACTGATGCACTACACCTACTTATGAAAAGGGAAATGCTCATAGCTAATACCATAGAAGGCAAGAGATACGATATTGGAAACAAGCTTGATTTTTTGAAAACTACTGTAGATTTTGCACTCAAGAGAAAAGAATTTGCCGAGCCATTCTATCAGTTTATGAAAGAAACAGTCGCAGCATATGAAAAAAATAGAGGGTAAATCATTTTTTTATTATGCAACCGGTAGGATAGGTAATTTCGTTAAGCACAGGTTTATCCTGAATTACTGAATCCAATGCCTCTTTCAAGTAATGATGCGAGACATCGGAAGCGACTTGTGGATTATCGTCTATAGCGCCCCGATAAAGAATTTGGTAAATATCACCTCGCTTTTGCAAAATAAACGCCTCGGGCGTTTTTTGTATACCAAACATATTGGCAACCTGCTGCTTACTGTCAATTAAATAAGGCACATTCCATCGCATATCTTTCACTTTCTCAGCCATCATTTTTGGATTGTCTTCAGGGCTTTGCGATGAATTGTTGGGGTTTATCAATACAAACTTGACGTTCTGCTGACGATAAGCATCAATAAGGGAACTGATACGCCGGTCATACAGCTTTGCATAAGGACAGTAGTTGCTGGTGAAAATAACAACTACAGCATTGCTTTGCTCAATTTCAGACAAAGAAAACTCACTGCTATCAACGGCATTACGCAAAGTAAAATTCTCAATACTCACTACCTGGGTAAGTAAGGTAGATAGAGTAAACTGAACAAAGAATGATATATTTATGAACATAGATGACCGCTAATAATGCATACTCAAAAGATAAAGGATAAATAATTGGGGAAAGATAATCTGTACTATCAGCGTAAGTTTATCAACGACAACGTATTTCATAACCCACCAGATCAATATCAGTATCCTACAAATTATACATTAAATAAGATAAAAAAGTTCTCTTCCCTTACAATTTGAAGTTCAAAGCCTTGGGAATGATCAGGAAGCAGAATATTGGCTTTCATAAATAGGTGTCGGGGATAGTCAGTTTTGTGAATACAAATATTTGCCTTGAAACTCAAATCTTTACGGCCAAATAGCTTGTATAAACTTTCCTTAGCACACCATGCCAGGCATAATTTTTCGGGATTATCCCTAAAATCCGGCCATTCATCTTCATGTAAAAATTTATGCTGAACACGGATGAGTTTTTCAGAGGGTTTTTCAATATCAATGCCAACAGGGGTATCTTGATGAAAAATAGCAGCTGCGTAAGGGAAAGAATTTGCCAGGGAAATATGGGAAGTTGAATCAAGGAGAAAAGGCTTGCCATGCTCATCTTTTTGCAAAACATACTCGCCGAACTCTTCAGAAGTGAGTAGCGCATGAAGCGCGAGGCGACTAGCCAGAAACTCCGCCTTTTTTATTGGATGGCTTATGGTGGTTAAAAGTGCCAATTCATCTTGCGAAATCTCCCTTTCTTTAAGAAGATCTGTCCAGGGAGCATCTATTTTCCAGAGTGCCCAACTAAGCTTGTCGTTTATCTTTACTATTTTTGTTAAAGCCATTGCAATTACAAAGGTATTTTTTTAAATGAATGTTAACCAATGGAAGGGAAAATATGAGGAGTAAGATGATAAGTATAGAAAAACTACATACCCTAAAAGGGCATAAAGACTGTGTATATACGCTATGCAATGGCCCAGAAGAGGCTCATTTTTTCTCAGGTGCCGGTGATGGTATGGTGGTCATGTGGAACCTAAATGATATTGAAAACGGAAAAATTATTGCCAAAGTACCGGCGTCCGTGTATGCCGTTCATTATGAACCTGAGAGAAACAACTTGATTATAGGCCAAAACTACGAAGGCATACATATCATCAACTTGGATACTAAAAAAGAACTGGGATCAGTTAAAATAACAGGTGCCGCAATTTTTGACATCAAAACATATCAGGAAAAAATTATAATAGCTTCGGGAGACGGGATACTGAGTGTTTTAAATTATCAAAAACTCAACATACAAAAGCAGTGGAATGCAAGTGCTCAAAGTGCTCGCGCTATTGCCATTAATCCGCTGGCTAAGGAAATGGCGGTGGGATTCAGTGATAACATGATCAGGATTTATAACTTGGATACATATGAACTGAAGTATGAGATTGCAGGGCATAACAATTCGGTTTTTACACTTACCTATAGCCCGGATTATCGCTGGTTACTCTCAGGAAGCCGTGATGCGCACCTGAAAATCTGGGATGTAAACGAGCACTATCAAATACACGAATCTATCGTTGCACATATGTATTGCATCAATCACATAGCCTACAGTCCGGATGGAGAATATTTTGCGACTTGCAGTGTGGATAAGTCGGTAAAAATATGGGATAGCGAGCGTTTCAAACTTTTGAAAATAATAGATAAGGCGCGGCATGCGGGTCATGCTACCTCAGTTAACCGTTTACTTTGGAGCAGTTTTGCCAATGAATATCAAAGAACGTCCCTCATTTCTGCCAGCGATGACCGGAGCATTTCTGTTTGGCAAGTTGATTTAAAGGAAAAAAAGAACGATTATCAGTAAATAATAGTAGTTAAGCTGAAAATCAGACAAGATGTGACTATAAAATTTTTTTTGTTGAATTCCACGATGAATATGAACTGTAGACGCAGTTTTAGCATATTAAATACCTCAAACTGATGAAAATTACACCGCTAGAAATACGGCAAAAAGATTTTGAAAAGAACTTTCGGGGCTATGACAAAGATGACGTCAATGCTTTTCTCCAAACTTTATCCCAGGAATGGGAACGCATATTAGAGGACCATAAAGAAATGCGTTATAAGCTGGAAGCTTCGCAAAAAGAAGTAGAAAAGCTACGGGAAGTGGAGAGTTCATTGTACAAGACGCTGAAAACAGCCGAAGATACAGGCGCGAATATGATTGATCAGGCCCAGAAGAACGCAGACTTAAAAGTAAGGGAAGCCAAACTGGAAGCTGATACCATTGTGAGTAATGCCCATGCTAAAGCAAAAAACATCTTAAGCAAAGCGGAAAGTAAAGCACATGAGATCATTGACAAAATGGAGGAACGTGTAAAAATGCTCAAACAAAGTTACAAAGCGGCAGAAAATGACTATGATACTTTGCTTTTTGAACTCAGGAGCTTGGCGCAAAAAACCTTGCAAAAAGTAGACAAAGCAGAATCCCAGCAAAAATTTAATATAGAAACGAAAGTAGAAGAAGCAGAAAGAATAGTAGAAGAATATAATAATTATTTGGCCCAGCAAAAAGAGGATAGTGAACAGGCTGAACAGACAAGAACAAATGCTGAGTACGCCCAAGATAAGTACGAGATACGAGAAGAACAGGAAACGGAAACCGTAGAGGAAAAAACCCACTACCAACCTTCTCCCCCACCCTCTTCCGGATCTAAAAAAGGAGGCTCTTTCTTTGATAATTTAGATTAGCACCCATGGGTATAATCTCTCTGCAAGGCTTGGAATTTTTTGCCTATCATGGGTATCACGAGGAAGAAAGGAAAATCGGAAACCGCTATGAGGTAGATATTAGTGTAAACACAAATTTTGACCAGGCTGCTGAAGATGATTTGCTGAGACATACGGTAGATTATGGTCAACTTTACCAAATAGTAGCGGAAGAAATGCAAAAGCCCGCCCACTTGCTTGAGCGTCTAGCGGGACAAATTGCGGAAAGAATCTTAGCGGACTTTGCTTCTATTCAAAGCTTAGAAATAAGCGTGGCAAAACTTAATCCCCCCCTAGGAGGTTTATGCAAAAAGGCGAAAGTTACGCTCAAGAAAAGTAGGCCAGCATGAAAATATTCAGCTTAATCATCATTCTAAGTTCATTCGCATTCTCGATGGACAAACCAGCCTATCTGATCTATGATAATAAGGGAAAGGCAGTTGATTATGACAAAATGGTCAAAGCGGCCAGTAAAGCGGATGTACTCCTTTTTGGCGAACTGCACGATAATTCTTTGATTCACTGGCTAGAACTACAAGTTGTAAAAGATTTATCAAAAGAAGGCCGTTCAATGGTTTTGGGCGCTGAGATGTTTGAAGCGGACGACCAACTCATTGTCGATGAATATCTGGAAGGAGTGATAGAAGCAAGGCATTTGGAAAGTGAGGCCAAAGTCTGGAACAATTATGCTACCGACTATAAGCCACTACTTGGTTTTGCCAAAGAAAACCACTTGCCGTTCATAGCTACCAATGTTCCCCGGCGTTATGCCAGCCTGGTATCCAGGGAAGGGCTCGTTGCGCTGGATAGCTTATCGGAAGAAGCAAAAATGAATATTGCCCCTTTGCCCATTGTCGTTGATCTTGATTTACCTGCTTACCAAAAAATGATCGGTATGATGGGCGGAGAAAATCTTAATCACGGAAGTATGCGGGGAGAAAATATGGTAAAAGCACAAGCGATCAAAGACGCAACCATGGCCCACTTTATCTTCCAAAACCTGGAAGAGAACAGCACTTTTATTCACTTCAACGGGGCATACCATTCCGATAATTTTGAAGGGATCTATTGGTACCTGAAACAAGCCAATCCAAAACTGGATATCGTCACAATCAGTTGCGTAGAACAAGAAGACATTAGTAGCTGGAATGAAGGACTGGATAGCTTGGCGACTTATGTAATCAGCATTCCTTCAGATATGACAAAGACTTATTGAGGGGTGTCATGATTTTTATGAAATCATGTTAGCTTAAAAATACCTCCCTCGCCTTCGCCAGAATATCCGCATGGTCAAAAGCTAACTCAGGTAGATGATCCATACTAAACCATTGTACAGCAGCAGCATCGGAAGCAGCTTGGGGATTTACGTCAGCCTTTATGACTTCCGTAAAATAAGCTACTGAAATAGCCCGGCCACGGGGGTCACGATCCGGTTGGCCAAAAGTATAAAACTGCCGGATCGTTACCACTTTGACACCAGTTTCCTCTTACAGTTCACGGACTGCGGCCCTATCTAAAGGTTCATCATCTTCTACAAAACCACCGGGTAACGCCCAATTTCCCTTAAAAGGATCGTTCTTTCGTTGAATCAATAAGACTTGCAAATCCTGCGCTTGATAGGTAAAAACAACTGTATCTACGGTCACTTTGATATCTTGTGGGTAGCCCATGTCATTCTTTTAGTTTGCTTTCCGGTATTTCAGTAAGTTTGGTATTTATGCACAATTGAGGGAGAAATGCGTTATCAATCCGTTTTTCATCGGTGATGCCGGACATTCTTTGATATTTCTTTCCAGAAGTAGCGGATAATTTCCACAAAATGCCGCTCTATTTGCCCTATTTTTCTACAATAAAATCTTGATTATTTTCAATCTTCTGTTCCAAATCTACCTCACGATGAATTCTATCAGAAGAGATGGATACCTTACTTTCACTTAAGCCTGTTGAAGTTAGGGGCGTTTCTTCCTCACAGGAAAGCAATACAGCAATGATAATAGCATAAAATAAAAAGGTAAGAAATAAAGAAAAAGAATGTTCGTAAATGCTATGAAACAGATTGTTGTTTTTCATCGGTCTTGATAAAGGTGAAACCCCGGGCGTCGTTACCTTCATAAAAATCAACTTCCATACCAATCAAAAACATCATATCTTTTTTGGCAATATATACCGGTACATCTTCCAGCGTGAATTCAGCGTCGCCCGTACCTTTTTTATCAAAACCCAATACATAGGAGACGCCTGCGCAACCTCCGCCATTGACACCAATGCGCAGGCCGTACCCGGCGGGAATGTTTTTGTGGGCAATTGTTTTCTTAATCTCAGTGAGGGCTTTGTCAGAAACTTTTACGGGAATCATAAGTGAAAAATAATAAACAATACTAGCTGGGTAAGTAAACTGAAAGTCTGCAATCAATCAGTGCTTTGTTGGGCCATTAAATTACTTAAATTTGAAACGTAGGAACGTAATTAATGATTCTCAACACATATAATTTTTGATAAGCAGTATGGAAATAGTCGTAGAGTTTGCCAAACTCATCTTGCCCGCAGCCATTGTGTTGTATGCCATGTACCTGACGGTGAAGGCTTTTATTGACAAAGAAATGGCCCAGAAAATGGTAGACATCAAAGCCCAAAACTCCGCGGCCATTATCCCCACCCGCTTGCAGGCTTATGAACGCCTTAGTTTGTTGTTGGAAAGGATTACGCCTAATAACCTGGTGTTCCGTTTGAATGACAGTGAGTATTCCGCCAAAGAATTTCATCATATCTTGATTGCCAATATCCGGGAAGAATTTAACCACAATCTCTCACAACAAATATATGTAAGCAATGAAGTGTGGAACATGACCAAAAATGCGATGGAAGATGTGATCCTGACCATCAATCAGGCAACGCAGGGGCTGGATGATGATGCTCGTAGCATTGATCTGGGCAGAAAAATTATAGACCAGCAAATGCAAAGCGAACAGGATGCGGTAAGCCAGGCACTCTCGGCACTGAAAAATGAAGTCCGCCAAAACTTTTAGTAAACTGAATGCCCACTTGAGCAGTTACCTATACAAACCTTAAACTAAATAACCAATCTATGGCATATTACGACAAAGCTTATACGGAGCAAAACACCAGTTTCAAGAATGCTAAGAAAAAAGCTCAAAACATTTTACAAGACCCTGAACGCATCAGGAAACTGCTCAGCAGTTCCGTACATAAAATCCGCGAAGTAGGCAATAATAACGAAAACCTGCAACAGCTTACGCGCTATGTTAACACTTTCAACCGTATGATCAGGGCTTACGTAAGTGGGGATTATCGTGATATTCCCTGGAAAAATTTGCTCATCGTCACTGCCGGGATTGTGTATTTTGTAAGTCCTCTGGATTTTATCCCTGACTTTATTCCTATCGCTGGTTATATGGATGATTTGACCGTGCTTATGTGGGTTTTCAATTCCGTCAAAAGTTGTATAGAGGATTTTGAAGAGTGGGAAAGTACAGGGGTGCAACAGGTAAAATAAACCCTTTTACATTGATCGCTGATCGCCAGTTTCTGGTGCTCTTGCCCTTAAACCAATTTGCCGGCTAATTTTTTCCACTTAAATTTTTTGTATGGCCCAGGTAATTACGCAGGAACATATTAAGCAAGCGATGTCATATGAGCAATACATTGACCTTGTACACCAACTGCTCAGTGAAGATAAAACTACCGGGCCTAACCAAAGTGAGGAAATGATAGCCTACACGCGCCTGAATGTCCAGCGCATGCGCAGGTTGAATAAGACAATTATACTTGACGATTTATTGGTAGAAAAGCTAAGTAATCTGACAAAACCCTGGATTTGGCTGGTGCTGACAGAAGCTTGGTGCGGGGATGCCGCTCAAAATATTCCGGTACTGGCCAAAATGGCTGGGCAAACAGCTAATATTAAGTTACATCTCCTGCTGAGAGATGAACATCCGGAAATAATGGAGGCTTATTTAACGGACGGAGGCCGTTCTATCCCCAAACTCATCTGCCTAACTCCAGATTTAACTGAAGTAGGTACTTGGGGGCCACGGCCAGTTGCTGCCCAGCAGATCATGGCCCAATACAAAACAAATCCGGGTATCGATAAAAAAGTATTCATTGAAGCAGTGCAGGAATGGTATGCCAAAGATAAAACCAAAAGCATGCAGCAGGAATTTGTCTTGCAACTAGAAAAATTGTCAACTCAATAGTACAGAGCGTTAGTCCGATTATCAGTAAAATGAAAATAAACTACCTAAATTATGGAAAATAAAAGTGCTTTGATCGTAGGGGCAACTGGTTTAATTGGCGGAGAATTGCTGCAAATATTGAAAAACCATCCCTACTACCAGAAAGTATATGTGCTGACCAGACGTCCCTTGAGCATCGGTCACGAACGCGTCACCGAGGTGGTGGCTAATTTTGACGAGCTTAAAAGTGGGGACTTGCCTGAGATAGACGATATCTATTGTTGTCTGGGCACCACCATGAAAAAGGCGGGATCAAAATCAGCCTTTCGGAAAGTAGATTACGAATATCCTATCAAAGTAGGGCAAATAGGAAAAGAAAAAGGTGCCCAACAGTATATGTTGGTAACCGCGCTTGGCGCGGACAAAAATTCAAGGTTCTTTTATAATGAGGTCAAAGGCGAAGTTGAAGAAGCAGTTGTTGGGCTAGGATATCAAGCTGTCCATATCTTTCGGCCTTCCCTTTTGTTAGGGGACAGGGAAGAAAAAAGAACAGGAGAGCATATCGCACAACTGGTGATGAATGTGGTAAGCCCGCTCATGCTGGGTCCCCTCAAAAATTACCGCCCGATTGAGGGAAAGCATATAGCAGAAGCCATGTTTATAGCAGCCAAACAGAATTTGGAAGGAACCCATCTTTTTGAGCCTGGGAAAATAAAAGTGTTAGCCCAGAGCGAACTATGATTGCCGTTATTCAACGTGCATCGGAGGCCTCTGTCACTATCGAAAAGCAGGTGAAGGGGAAAATTGAACAAGGATTACTCCTCCTATTAGGAATAGAAGATATTGACAACGATGAAGATATAGACTGGCTTAGCCGCAAAATTGCCAACTTGCGGATATTTAATGACGACGAAGGCGTGATGAACAAAAGCCTACTGGATACAAAAGGTGATTTGTTGATCATCAGCCAGTTTACCTTACATGCCAGTACCAAAAAAGGAAACCGCCCCTCCTACATCAAAGCAGCCAAACCGGATATTGCTATTCCGCTATATGAGCGATTTATCAAAGCTTGCGAACGACAGTTGGGCAAATCAGTAGCCACCGGGGAGTTTGGGGCAGACATGAAAGTAAGCCTCATCAATGATGGGCCGGTAACCATAATCATTGATACTAAAGACAAAAAGTAATGACTTTAGAAGAAGCACAGCAACAAGTAGATACGTGGATCAACACAACTGGCGTTCGGTATTTTGGTGAGTTGACCAACATGGCTATCTTGAGCGAAGAAGTAGGTGAAGTTGCCCGACTGATTTCCCGACAGTACGGAGATCAATCCTTTAAAGAAAGTGACAAAGGAAAAGAACTGAGTGATGAACTGGCGGATGTGCTTTGGGTAGTTATCTGTTTAGCCAACCAGACAGGAGTAAATTTGACGGAAGCTTTTCAAAAAAATATGGAGAAGAAAACTTTACGTGATAGTGAAAGGCACAAGAAAAACAATAAACTAAAGTAGTAAAAACACCCGTTTTTTTAAAACAGACCATTAAGACTTATCTATGAAGGTTGCACCTGTTACGGAATTATTAGCATGGATGTATCAGTATCTTCTTAAAAACGCCAACAGAATATCTTTTGTATTAGTAGGGGCTTGTTTTCTATTCATATTGATACTAAGGGTCTATATGATTTTTCCTTATCAGTCAGACTTAGGAGGGGTTGAAAGCAATGTGATCTATACTACACTGAGGGGGATGGCTGGTTATGATATATACACTAATCCTGAAAAACCGCCATTTTCAATTACGCAGTATAGCCCTCTTTATTACTATGCGACTATAGGGATATGCAAAGCCCTACTGATAAGTCCAGACCAGCTGCATCAAGTGTATGAAGTAAGCCGCTCTTTTTCGCTGTTATGTAATTTGGTATTTGCAAGCATTTGTGTCTGGATATTAGGAGGGATATTCAAAGTCAAAGGGGTATTAAAATGGTTAGCTGGTATATTTTCATTTGTATACCTGGAGGTAGAGAGTTTCTCAAGACCTGATAGTTTGTACAATTTATTTGTGCTACTTACGATTGGGATATTCTTGTCTTTTTTACAGAAGGAGGAAAAAACAGCAAGGGTACGGTTTTTTATCCTTGCAGCCAGCTTTTCCATCATCACACTTTTTGTTAAGCAATCAGGGATTTACCTTCCTTGCCTTATATTATTTTATACCTTGTTTTTGTTTCCCTCATGGAAGTATTTTATGCTTGCCGTTTTGGTGATGGCTATGACAAGTGGCTTACTTTTATGGACAACAACGGGAAATGATATAGGGGTATTCTTTCAAAATGTAATCGGTGGGGTAAATAACGGAATTTCGTACCAATGGTGGATTGAAAGAATGCTGGTAAAACATTTACAGCGGGAAAGTATATTTGACATATTTGGTTTATTTCTGGGTCTCTGGTACCTGGCAAAAGGGAAAAATCATTCCCATCGGTTTCTTGGCCTTTGTGCCTTGACCATGTTTCTTTTTGCAAATGTGACAGGCGTTAAAATAGGATCGGCACCCAACTATTTCACCGAGTTTTTGGCCATCACTTTTATCATGATCATTGTTTTTGTGTATGACCACAGAAACTCTATACAGCAAATCCCCAAACTTCAAAAACATTACCCGATTTTACTTCTTTTGGGTTTTATATTCACCCTAGGGTTGCGTACACTCTTTTTATTAAAAACCTATCCGAAGTTCAAATCTATTGATTATGGTACTTATTTGGCAGATCAAGAAGTAGTAAAATTTTTGAAGGAAGATGGTTTAGAAGGGGATGATTTGGTTTTTACCACCACCCATCGTTACGATTTTTTGAATAAGCTCATGTTTAGAAATAGCGCATTTCCGCAAAAAGAGATTGTGGTAGTAAACCCTTCCGGTGCTTTTGACTATGCTGCATTTCATGAAGCAGTACAAAATGGAACGTTGAAATATTTTATTATGCGGGAGGATGGGAGTTATGAAGACCCGGGAGTAGATGCAACCTTCTTGGGAGTAGATTTTGGTAGTTTTCAACATATAAAAGATCTACAAGGCTACTCCATATTTAAGAACCCTGAGTCTTCTTTGAGGCAAAAAGACACAGCGAAATAAGTCGTTATTCCTTTATCGTAAAACTGGCAAATCTTTGAGTTTTGCCAGTACTGATGAGCGGCTTATCAACGATAACATAACGAAAAGAATGAAACGCCCCATTAGCCCTTTTTCAGCCTTTGTTAATCAAATTTTAGTTAATCAACTACAGGTCAGGTTCTTCTAGTTCAGCAATTTTCATGAGGTTTTTGAGTAAGCCTATTTTTAAAGTTTTACTACCATGCACAGGCACTGAGATACGTTTACTCTTCCAGCTTTTGAGAAAATGTAATGACTACCATTTATCCGCTTCAATTCCCAACCTCTTTTTTCTATGATTTTGATAAATTTCTTACCAGACAGTTATTTCATACCGCCAGTTCTATCACCTCACTCCCTTCTTGCTGACTGATATTTTCCAAATCTACCGACAAACACTCTTCAATAGCTTCCTGAATATTGGTTAACAACGCTTCCCGGGTTTCGCCCTGACTCACACAAGCGAGAATAGCTGGTACTTCTGCTCAGTATCCACCTTGTTCAGCTTGATGTATGACTACTTTTAATCTCATGTTTTTCAATTTTCTTATGCATATACAAAGCAGTCAATATCAGCGACGCTGGCAAGAAGGCTTTGTAAGTTGATACAAAGTAGCCATAAAAAAAGCGCAATGGAATTAACCACCGCGCTTTTGTTGATAATAGACTTGGCAAATCTTTAAGATTTGCCAAGTCTGATGATGACTTAATAAGGAGGCTCAAAAATCTTCTTTAACTTTTTCTTCGCCTCTTTTTTAATATCTTCAGTACTTTCTTTTATTTCTTGCGACACTTCTTCTTTCAGCTTTTCAGCTTCTGCTTTAGCCTTGGCCTCCGCTTCTTTTTTTAATTTTTCCGCCTCAGCGCGTGCTTTAGCCTCTGCTTCGTCTTTTTGCTTTTGCAGTTCCTGCTCCAGTTCTTTTTTGCTTTCCTGTACTTTGGCGGATACGGCTGCTTTGGCTGCCCCCGAAGTACTTTCACCGGCTTCTGCCCCGGCCAAGCTCACTTTGGGGTCATCATAAGTACCACCAATCTTGAGGTTGAGCAAAATATTGGAAGATACTGCGCCATTCACACCCGTGAGTTGGGCGATGGCGTTATTTACCGCTGAACCCACTGCGCCCGCCGGGATATTCATTTTAGCAATATAATCTATGCTGCCATCAATGCCGTTGCTTCCGGCCAGGGTG
>JBBSOG010000095.1:0-14954 GCA_038259985.1 Cytophagales bacterium | reverse complement strand
TGGCTTCCAGTTTTACCAACATTTTGTTATACTCCCCGATCATCAGCCCGATTTCATCATTAGAATCCCAGGACAATGGTTCGTTATAATCTGCCAGAGATGTCCTTCTAATCTTTTGGGTAATGTATTTAAGCGGATAAGTCAGCAGCATAGATGCCAGATAGGAGATGATCAGAAAGGCAATAAAGACAAAAGTAAAAATATTCATGATGTTGGTCAGCACCTGAATGATCTGTTCCTCCAACTGGCTTCGGGATTCAAAAAATGGCAAACTGAGGATGCCCATTAATTCCCCGGTGTTCTCTGATTTCAGGCCAATGTACGAAGATTTATAAGACAGGCTGCCTACTGACTCATCCAGTACCAGTTTATTATTTTTCCGTTCTTTGATATTAGCCAGTGCCAGCGGATTGATATAGGTAGACAAAAGGCTATCTTCATAAATCAGGGGCTGGCTGGTAGCAATGAGTTTTCCCCGTGTATCAAATACATTGGCATCGGTTTCCGCGTATTTAGAAGCTTGGGCAAGTAAATTAGCCATCGTTTCCTCATTGATTTCCCCCTCAAGGTATTTTTCCAGGACATCAATAATGTTCCTGCCAATCTGTTCTGCTTTTTTCAAATACTCCGAGTCTACTTCCTCACTGTATGATTTACTAATCACACTTAACGTTGTGATGCTGAGGGCTAGCAGGGGCATGAAGAAGGCTACATTCAGGTAAAGCTGGATTTTGGTAGCGAAGTTGAGGTTCTCTTTCTTGAAAATAAAATAGATGGAATATAGTCCCAGGACAACCAGAATAACAGAAACCAGTAGTAAAAAAAGAAAGGAAAAATTAGAGACGACATTCACCAAGGAATACACATCTGATGAGATCACGATGTACTCATCCGTTTTACCTTTGACAATTAGATAATCAAATTTATCCCTGCTGATCACTTTATCGTTTTTCACATTTTTGTCAAACGGATAACCATTCAAACTAAGGAAAGCTATGTCATCTCCATTGCTATAGGTAAGCTCACCTTCGCCGTTGAAAATCGCGTAGTCATAGTCATTACTGGGATAGGACTGCAAGTAACGCCTGTCTATCAATAGCTCAGGGTATACCCGGTTAGGAATAAAGCGTTTTAATGATAAGTCAATAATGATGTAACCTATGGTGGTGTTGAAATCTTCCAGTGCCACCAGCGTCAGATAGCGCTTGGGCGCTCCCTTAGCCACTTTCTGATTACTGGATTCATTGATAAAAAAGATATTGGAATACTCAGTCTCAAAACGCTTATCCAGCGTGATGTCTAAAAACTGCTTATAGTTTAGTTTATTATTTTCCTCCAATGGCACACCTTTGCTATTGAACAGGTAGATGTTAATGTCATACCGGTCAAAATAATTACTCAGATAGATACGGTTGATCTTTTGCCTGATTGCTTCTTTGGAGGCAAGCGTATTGTAAATCCGGTTCTTGATAAAGCGGTCTTTGTTGATTTTTTCCGTAATGTCATTGAGCAAATACTCCCCTAATATATCATTGTCCACCAAAAGCTGATTGGCAAATTTTTGCTTGTTATCCAGTGCATCTACTTGTCTGATATCGTAGGCAGCGATTGCCCCCACTATCCCACTCATTAATGCACAACTGAACAGATATAAGAAAGTGATGTAACTTACTCTTGTTAAGTATTTAGGAAGGTGAAAACTGTATAAAACGCCCAGATAAATTAGGCTTATGGCTATGATAGAAAAAGGTGGAAACTGCCAGATTAGTTTGACCATCACTAAAATGACTACCGAAGTGAGCAATAGCCATTTCAAGGCAAGGTAAGAATAACTAATCAGGGTGATGAAAGTCCGGTAAATGATGTGCGCAAACAAAAAATAGCTGACCGTATTGATCACAAAAATAATCAGGCTGATCACTTTCAAAGAAGGAAAATCAAGGTTTTCAGTGATATCCAGCGTCCACTGGGAATTAAAATAGATGGATTTGATGGTATAATAATGTACGAACAAAGCCCAGGTACCCAGCAACAATAATACAATCGCTGCTATGGAAATACCTTTAGGCTTTAGGCTAAATATAAGTTGATAGGTACGTAGTTTTCCATAATATATGTAGAGATAAATCAATATAATGAGCAGGCAAAGTGAATTGAGTAACAGATCACCTAATGAAGGGTTGATACCGGAAGAAGCATAGAACCTCCCATCAAATAATCCGAGAGGCATGATGCTATAAGGAAACTCAAAATACAACATCAGAAACCTCATGCCTATCAGGCTTACCACTACCAGCAAGAAACCTAAATCATATTGTCTGTTTCTGAGATGTTTATGTATGGCCCTAAAAACATTAAAAAATATTAGCGCGATGGAAAGCAAAATCAGCACGCTAAGTAGAGCCTGGAAAGATTTAGCGGTTTGGTGTTCACGGTAGCCCCGCGCCGGATGATCAAGTTCTACTGCAAAAATTGGCTTTCCTTGATAAGTAATCAATTGTCCAGATTCGTTTTCCCGAAGATGATGCCGCACGGCGATTGCCCCCTGCGGAAATATTTTTTGATTATATCCTGAGGTAATGTATTTATTATTAATCTTATTCTCCTGATAAATAGGCAGTAGAATAAACAGCTCTAACTCCCTGGACTGATAGCTAAATTGATCTTTGCGGATAATATAACTTCCCCCTTCCAGTTGCCTGTATTGATAGGTATAATCTCCTTTTAGGTCCCCATATTTAGGCACTTGTGTATAATCTGACCAATAGCTCAGCCGGCTCTGCTCAAAAACATAAAATGGATATTGGCTCTGGAAGTATAAATTTGAAAAACTGAGGCTGTCACTTGATGATATTTTTTTGCCCACCACTTCTGACACATCCTGCATGCCATCCATAGCCTCTTCTACATTGTTTGAAATGTCTCGGAAATACTGGGACTCACTGCGGAAAGCGCCAATAAAGAAAAGCCTCAATACCAATGCAAACAGCATTAGTAACAATGCTGTAAACAAAGAAAGTTTTTTGATCTTTAAAGATTCAAGAATTGTGGTTTCGAGCTTCATTATTCAGGCTACAGACTTCAAATTCTATGCTTATTTTATAAGTCAGCATAAATTAAGCGCATCTTCTGCAAATGCAATGAAAAAGAGAAAATGAAGTAAATATTTTCTGTGATAATGATACGCTTTTAGGTGACATGAATCACCCTAAGTGATCAGGAAAGCGTCAGGATGTAAGTTAATAGGAAAAAAGATTATAGGCTATTGATCAATTTCTCCTGCGTACTTTTGATTATAGCTAACGCCACCAAACCCATGCAGGTAAAGGGAGCGTGATAAACGGAAGATCACCGGCAAAAGCAACAAAACTAAGGAGGGCACCGTGACGATATACACCCATAATTCAGGGTCGCCAAATAGATTATACAATATGAAAGCAGTCCCCAGTAAAACTGCCATCGTGAGGGCGTAACTCACATACATGGCACCGAAAAAGAATCCCGGCTCACGCTCAAAAATAAGCTGACAATGGGGACAATTTTTATTTGTTGCGGTAAACTTTTGAGGCTTCTCTAGTAAGGTATACTTGAACAGATTACCTTCCCTACAACGCGGGCACTTATGATTGACGATAGCGTATAGTGCTGATTTTTTTTGCATTTTCTCTACTTTTCTTGTACCAGAAAAAAGCCAGTACCGCGAAGACGATATAAGGTGTAAAAAACAAGTATAAAATCCCTAAATTTAATCCTGACGCCAGTGTGGTATCCCCGGCGCTAACATTATTTTCAATAGTCGTGCGGCACATAGCGCATTGCGCCATCAGTTTACCAGCCCCCGATATCATTACGATCAATAACAATACTATCTGCTTTTTCATAAAGCTTGTCTTTGGTAATTCAACATTTATGTTTGATTGCTAGTTCTGCCTGACATAACAATCCCCACGATTAATAATACTGACTAATCATCAGATAAACAATCACGCCCGTCACTGAAACATATAACCAGATTGGATAAGCAAAACGAACAATTTTTTTATGCCTATCTATTTTTTCTGTCAAAGCAAAATACAAAGCGAGTAGTACAAAGGGAACCACTGCCACTGCCAATATGATATGGGTAATCAGAATAACCAGGTAAACAGCACGCATATTTCCAATGCTATTCATTTCTGTCGCCTCTAAACTTCCATTTCCATTGACATCTCCAAATACCGTAGATTCCGCACTTGCATGATAAATCACATAAGTAATTAAAAATATTGCCCCCAAAACAAAAGCAATCAACATTGCTGTTTTATGGTATTGTATCTTTTTCTGTTTGATGAAAATCAATCCGGCAATTAAGGCTAAAGTGGTAGCAGAATTAATCATACCATTAAGATGGGGGAGAAAATCAACCCATCCTCCTTCCAACGCTAATTTTGTGGGTGAAAAAATCAAGAGTGCTACAGCGAGTGGAATGACAACCGATAAAACACCAATTAAGGTGAGATATCTATTTTCTTTAGCAGTTTTAATCATGAACAGCTTGGTCTTGCATGTAAGTCAAAATTTTCACTTCCCCCTTTAACCGTTCTACTTCTTCCGGATCATCAACCTGATAATATCCTCTGATTTGACTTTGTTCATCGGTAAGCACTAATGTGTAGAGGGGAAAGGATGAAAGTATGAATCCGCATTTTTTTAGGGTAGTGATTGCCTGTTGTTTGCCTGATAAAAAATACCATTGCTCAGGATCAGCATGATAGCGGTCTGCCAAGGATTTTAGTTCCTCCATCGTATACTTTTCATCGCCAAAAACAACAATTTTTAGATTGTCAGTCTTAGAAAGCACCTGTTGAATACCCGCTAATTTTTCTAAAACAAGTTCACAACTATCCTCACAGTTGTATGGAAGAAAAAAACTGATGACAATCTCCCCATCAAATTCACTTTCAGTAAACGTTCTCCCAGGAATTGAACTAAGGGAAAAAGCCGGTATCACATGAGGTTCCTGACTAGATGTACAGCCCGGAATAGAATCTATTCCGTTAGGATAGTAAACTGGGATTTCAAAGTTGTTATGCCCGAAAAACTTTAGAAAAAGCCAAATAAAAACCGGTATTGCTAAAGTGATAAGCAGGATACCGGTTTTCCATATTTTATTCATTTAAATAAACGTATTGACGCTACATCAATTCATATTTGCTACGCGTTCAAAAATTAAAACCTCACATCAAATATTGAAGCTCCTTCCGCCAACAATGCAATGACTAGCCATATCACAAAAACACAAGGAATAAGGATTGACCAGATTAAGGTCTTTACCTCTCCTTTGAGGTGCATAAATTCAGCTACGATATAAAATGCTTTTACGATGGTCAGGGCTACGAAAGTAAAATATAGCAAAGGCCCTCGGGGAAGTACAGTAGCAAATACGAATTCTATTGCAGTGATAACTGCCATGATTAAAGCAATTTTCCAAAGCTTTCTGATCTTTGCTTTGTCTGCTGGTTGATATACTACCGTGCTGGTTTCGTCTAATTCACCCATAACTTTAATCTTATCTAATTATATCAAATAGAAAAACGTAAATACAAATACCCATACAAGGTCTACAAAGTGCCAGTATAAGCCTACTTTTTCAACCATTTCGTAGTGGCCCCGCTTTTCTAATACGCCTACTGAGGCTTGATAGAAAATGATTAAGTTGAGTACTACACCACTAAATACATGGAAGCCGTGAAAGCCGGTAATAAAGAAAAAGAGTGAAGCAAACAAGGGAGGTCCATACTGGTTTTGCATCAGGTTGGCCCCAAAGAAAACAGATCCATCAGGCAACAAACCCCCGGCCTCAGTACCATGAATAAAGTGAGCCCATTCCCAGGCCTGGCAACCTAGGAAAGTTATTCCACCAAGTATTGTCCAAAGCATCCACTTCACCACCGCTTTACGGTCCATACGATGTCCTGCTTCTACAGCTAGTACCATGGTAACACTGCTCAAAATCAGGATAAATGTCATAATACCTACAAATACCAAAGGTAGCTCAACGCCATGCAGAAAAGGAACTGCCTCATATACCTTCTCAGGAATAGGCCAGTATTCCTGAGAAAACTCAAAATTATCAGCTTCGTCAGGATATGCAGGATAAGAGTACCGGATGAATCCGTAAGAGATGAGTAGTGATGAGAAGCTGAAAGCATCTGACAAGAGGAAAAACCACATCATCAGTTTTCCATAGCTGGCTTTTAGTGGGGAAACCCCGCCGTTCCAGACATCTTTCTGCTGAACCTCATCTACGCTTGTTGTAGTTGTAGCCATTGTATACTTGTGAATTAATGATTAAGGAGCAAAAATAGAAATAAATAAAGCCAAAGTCCATCTAAAAAATGCCAATAAGTGGCACACATCTCAATCTGGTCCATACTTTTTGCATGGACTTTATATTGAAAAGCTTTGACTAAAATTACAATCAAAAAGATAATCCCACTGATCAGGTGTACCCCATGTAATCCGGTGAGCACATAGACAAATGATCCTGCGGGATTACCCACAAAATAGACATTCATACCTACCAGGTCCTGCCAGGTTAGTACCTGACCGATCAAAAAGGCTATCCCAAGGATGATCGTGATGGCCATACTTATTTTTAAACTCCCCAAGTTATCCTTTTTGGCTGATCTATAAGCCCAGTGAATACTAAGACTACTTAAGAAAATGATTCCTGAAGTAATGTATAATCTTTGGGGCATGACAAAATCCAGCCAATTTCCTTCCGACTGTCGCACGATATATGCGCTGGTCAGTGCGGCAAATATCATGACCACGGTAACGATAAACAGCCATAATGCAAACTTTTTAGGATGCATAGAAAGCGTCTGCTTAGGCTCTTCTACGTAGGTTAAATTCAGGTTTTCTACGTCCCACTTTTGTTCCATCTCTTCGCTAAGTTTATATTTTATCCAGTAGAAAAGCAATCTGCACTACCGGCAAATAAATGAATGATCCAAACATGATGTGGAGGGCAGATTTACGGGAACAATCCACCATCAGGCGGAAGGTTTGAAATAAGAAAAGTGCCCCACAAATGGTTACAATAATGGCTGAGTCTATACCCGTGATTCCTAACTTCAAGGGTAGTAAACCCAAAGGAATCAGGAAAAGGGCATAAGTCATGATCTGCACCGCTGTTTTCAGGTCTTTCCCGCCTCCGGAAGGTAACAATTTAAAACCTGCTTTTTTGTAATCATCATCTGCCACCCAGGCAATTGCCCAGAAATGTGGGAATTGCCAAATAAACTGTATGCCAAACAATACCAAAGCTTCCACGCCGATCTGGCCAGTAGCAGCAACCCATCCCAGTAATGGTGGCAAAGCACCGGGAAAAGCCCCTACCAGGACCGCTATCGGCCCAACCCTTTTCAGGGGCGTATACACAAAACTATAAGCGATCAGGGATAATAAAGCCAAGCCAGCGGTGAGCACATTGGTATATTGTAAGAGCATCCACAATCCGGCGGAGCCAGTCAGGATGGCTAAAATGCTTGCTTCTTGTACACTAACTACCTTCGTGGGGAGGGGACGGTTTTTGGTCCGGCTCATCAATTTATCTAAATCTTTTTCAATGATTTGATTAATAGTAGTAGATGCCCCGGAAATCAAAAAGCCAGCAAAACAAAGTATGGCTAAAACGAATATATCTAAAGTTCCCCGATTAGCCAGTACATAACCAAATGCGGAAGAAAAGGCAACCAGAAAGGAAAGCCTAAACTTCATCAAGCTTACATAGGCTTTTAGCTTGGCATTGATCTCACTAATTCCAAATTTAACTGTGGACTTGGTAGCTAACATTTTGAATCTCTTCTTTTTGTTTGAACCGGAATAAATTGTTCCATTTGAGCATATTGATCTTCAACCATATATAGCACTGCAAGCCAAACACCAGGGAGCCAAATAGCAGATGAATAGGTTGGGCAAAACGAGGTATCGCAAAGTAAGCCATGACGATCCCACTCAATATTTCAAGTAAAATAACTATCAATAATACCAAAGTATTGGTCATTAAGTTTCCCTGATTACCATAATGTTTGGACACTTGATAGACTAAGAAAATATGGGCGGCAAGTAGCAAAATAGAAAACGAACGGTGGATGTAAAACACCCATCCTAACTGTTCAATCCATGTTTCCCGTGAGCCATTATTCATTTGATCGGCTATCATATCTACTGACTCCCTCACCTGCGTGCCCATCACAATTTGTATCACGGAGAAAGCGATGAGTAGCAGCAACGTGATATTAACAGCATTTGAAAAAGTGGTGATCAACGATTTCCACTTAGATTTCCTCACCTGTACTACCAGATAGGTTAGTAATACTACAATAAGTAAGGCTATCAACATATGCACAGTGATCAACCATTGCAAAAGATTGGTGGACACTACCACCGAACCTATCCAACCCTGAAAGCCTACGGCGATCAAACTCAATAAAGCATATATGAATAATTTGGTATCAGTGCCTATAAAAGTGATGGAGGCTAAGAAGGTAGCAAATATCAAAAAGCCGACAATCACCCCAACTAATCGGTTGACATATTCTGTCCAGGTCTTCGCCGAGTTGAAACTGGATTCTACCAAAATGCTCTTATCGTTTTTTATTTGTTCAGCGAGCTTATCAAATCCCAATGCCTCCAGATAAGCGGTAAACCTTGTGTTTTTTTCCGCACGTTGTTGGGCATAGATATCTTTATAATTAGCAGGCAGCTGATCGGCACTTGACGGAGGCACCCAGCGTCCGAAACATTTTGGCCAGTCAGGACAACCCATACCTGATCCAGTGCTCCTCACAACCCCTCCTACCAATATCAAAAAGTAAACAGAGACTAAGGTGATGAAACTTAGTCTCCTGAAAAGCTTTATTTTAGGCTTTAGCCTCATTCTTGTTGGTATCCACTTTGGTTTCTTCTTTTTCCTCCGCCATCATATCGTTTTCATGCGGTAGATTAGATTCCGGGGTAGCCGAGAAAGGAATAGTTTGTGGTATATAATCATCCTTCGCATTCGGTTTGCTATAGTCATAGGGCCAACGGTAAACCTTTGGAATTTCACCTGGCCAGTTACCATGACCTGGAAAGCGTGGGGTCGTCCATTCTATGGTGTTTGACTTCCAAGGGTTTACTGGAGCTAAGCGGCCCCTGTACATGCTGTGGAAGAAATTGTAGGCAAAAATAACCTGTGAACCGAACGTCAGGATTGCCGCAATACTGATGAACATATTCATATCTGCGAATGTACCGAAGGTATCAAAAGTCGTGAATGAATAATATCTTCTGGGGAAACCAGCGATGCCTATATAGTGCATCGGGAAGAATACCAGGTAAATTCCCACAAACGTACACCAGAAGTGTATATACCCTAAATGCCTGTCCATCATTCGACCATACATTTTTGGAAACCAGTGGTACACCCCTGCCATCAATCCGAAGAATGAGGCACTCCCCATTACCAGGTGAAAGTGGGCTACCACAAAATAAGTATCGTGTAACTGAATATCAATGGCTGAGTTGCCCAGGAAGATACCAGTCAATCCGCCAGAAATAAATACTGAAACCAAGCCAATGGAGAAAAGCATAGCCGGAGTAAATATAATGTTGCCTCTCCAAAGTGTTGCCAGATAGTTGAACACCTTTACTGCCGAAGGAACCGCAATGATAAGTGTCAGGAACATAAATATGGAACCCAGGAATGGATTCAAACCTGAAACGAACATGTGGTGTGCCCATACTACAAAGGAAAGCACAGTAATCGCTAACAAAGAACCTACCATGGCACGATAACCAAAGATTGGTTTCCTGGAGTTGGTCGCAATGATTTCTGAAGTAATACCAAGCGCCGGAAGCAATACAATGTACACTTCGGGATGGCCTAAAAACCAGAACAAGTGCTGGTACAGAATCGGGCTTCCACCAACGTTAGGAAGTGCTTCGCCTCCTATATATATTTCTGAAAGGTAAAAACTGGTACCAAAACTTCTATCAAAAACTAATAACAAAGAAGCGGCGAACAATACCGGAAATGACAATAAGCCGATGACAGCAGTCAGGAAAAATGCCCAAATCGTCAAAGGTAATTTTGAAAAGGACATTCCATTTGTCCTCAGGTTTATTACAGTAGTGATGTAATTAATACCGCCTAACAATTGTGAAACAATGAAGAATACCATCGCCACCAGCCAGAGGGTCATGCCTGCCTGAGAACCGGAAATTGCCTGGGGCAATGCACTAAGTGGAGGATAAACCACCCAACCACCAGCAGCGGGACCTGTTTCCAGAAACAATGAACTGAACATAATGATACTTGCCAAGAAGAAGAACCAATAAGACAGCATGTTCATAAACCCGGACGCCATATCTCTGGCACCAATTTGCAATGGAATTAAATAGTTGCTAAACGTTCCACTCAAACCAGCGGTAAGCACGAAGAATACCATGATAGTCCCGTGCATCGTCACCAAGGCCAAGTAAAACTCAGGGTCCAGCGTTCCAGTAGAAGTGATCCAGTCACCCAATAATGGCCGGAGAAATTCCATGCTCATACCAGGAAAACCCAACTGCAAGCGGAAAATGACAGAAAGCAGCCCACCGATAAATGCCCAAATAATACCACTAAGCAAGTATTGCTTGGCGATCATTTTATGGTCCGTGCTGAATATATAGGTTGTGATAAAGTTGCCATGGTGATGATCTTCATCATGGCTGTGCGCATCGTGCGATAAAGATTCGTTACTTATGTTTGCTGTTGCCATACATTAAGTTTATTAAAAGCTTACTGCTTATTTTCTTCATTAACATCCATTCCAGCACTGATTACCGCCAGTTCTTTCATATCACCAGGCACTTTTGCCAGATAGTCTGGATTTTTCTGTAACCAGGGCTGCTGTTCGGCATACCACTGGTCATACTCAGCAGGCTCAACTACTTCAACCATTTTTCTCATAGAAAAATGGGCTCTGCCGCAAACTTCAGTGCAGTAGATATAATAATTGAATTCGGGGTCACCTAATTCTTCACGCATCTCAGCGGTAGTCTTATTAGGCGTGAACCAAAAGCGGGTAGGCATGCCTGGAACCGCATCTTGCTTCAAACGAAATTCTGGAATAAATACGCTATGAAGTACATCCCTCGCCCTGATTTTGAAGAGAATTGGCCTACCTTTGGGTATAACCATTTTTGTTCCGGAAGAAAAATCATCAAACGATGCCCTATCTGTAAAGTCAGTACCCCATTGGTTAACTGCATCTATCAAACGATAATCGTAATTTCCTAATTTGCCGTCCTTACCTGGATATCTGAATTCCCAAGCAAACTGATATCCCATCACTTCTACCACCTCAGCATTCTCTGGGGCAGCAGTAGTGATATCAGACCATGCTTTCCATCCTGAAAACACCAGTATGGATAAAACAATAGCCGGAATGATCGTCCAAATTACTTCAAGTTTGCTGTTATCAGGATAAAAGAGCGCCTTCCTATCCTCTTTGTATTGATAGCGGAACGAAAAGTAGAAGAGCAATATCTGGGTAATTACGAAGATGATTCCCGTTACAATCATGGTTATCCAAAATAACCTATCAGTAACGACCCCATGCTCGGAAGCAATGGGCACATCATAAGAATCAAAATTAGCAACAGAATACCAGGTTAGCCCAACCCCGGAGAATAACAAAAACAAAAGCATCAGAAGTGCATTGATTTTGTTTCCCGAAGATGATGTCTTCTTACCAGAGCTTCTCGCGACATTTACCAACCTTAGTATCCTTAGTATGGTAAAAATGATGGCGACAACTAAAATTACGCCAATGCCTATAAATAATTGAAACATAATTGCTATGCTAATTTAGTATATCAAGTGTGATGATGAATGCTTTCTTGCAACATAGGGTGGTTTTTGGCTACCAATGGTGCTTTGGCCAAATTACCTAATACTACAAAGAGAAAAGCCGCTAAGTAGATCATGGTAGTGCCTACTTCTATAAATCCTAAGCCTCCGTTTTCTTTTAAAGTCCCAGGTGTGATCATCAGGTAAAAAGTAAGCCACTGACCGATCAATACTACTGTGCAAACCAACTTAAGAAAGACCGTATGTCTCTTAGAATCCCTTGTCATCAAAACCAGAAAGGGAAAGAAGAAGTTCAAGATCAAAGTCCCAATAAACAGAGGCGCGTAGATATCACTTTCTAATCTTTCCAGAAAGTAAATGGACTCTTCAGGGATGTTCGCATAGTAAATCAAAAGGAACTGAGAGAACCAGATATAAGCCCAGAAAATGCTAAAAGCAAACACAAATTTTCCCAGGTCATGCAGGTGCTCAGAGCTTACTAAAGTGATATAACCGTTCTCACGAAGAATTACAACCAAGAGCGTGATAGCAGCAAGTCCTGAAACAAACCAACTGGCAAAGTTATACCATCCATACATGGTACTGAACCAATGTGTATCTACCGATAAAGTCCAATCCCAGGCAGATGTGGATGAAGTGATAGCAAAGAAAACAATAAAAATGGTAGAGTATTTTATCATCTTGTAATAATGCACTGTACCTCCGTTGATATCTTCTGCCAGGGATTCCCTTCTGATAAGACGGTACATCAGGTACCATCCCCCTAAATAGACCAGTAGCCTAATGATGAAGAATGGAGTATTCAGAAAAGCCCTTTTTCCAGCAATGATCGCATCATAGCGAGGGTCACTTTCATCATAAAGATATTCATGTGTCCAGTGGAATATGGTGTGACCTCCCAGGAAGAAAACAATCAGCATAAGTACTGCCGCATAAGGAAGCCAGGCACCAAATGCTTCGGGTATCCTTTTGATCCCGGCAGACCAGCCAGCTTGTGAGGCATATTGCAGGGCTACGAAAAAAATTCCGATTACCCCCAAACCGGTGAAGTACACATTGTTGATCCACAAATTGGTAAATAAGCGATCATACCAATGGAATTCCGAATGGCCCCCACCATGTGCGGCGGCTTCGTGAGCACCTTCCGCTGCATGCCCTCCTCCGAAAATGAGTAAGATAATTCCCAATGCAAGAACGCCTATTCCGACGATTCCCAGAATGGCTATTTTTTTCTTGAGGCCTGCGTTAAAATTAAAATGTTCTGCTGTCATCTTTTAGCGTGACTTTAGAGATGTTTTTTATTGTTGTTTCTGCAATTGTTGTACATAGCGAACGATTTTCCAGCGGTCTTCCACGGAAACCTGAGAGCCATGGGCATTCATCCTGCCCCTTCCATAGGTGATCGTATGAAAAACATGACCTTCGGTCAGTGTGGCATATCTTCCTACATTATAGGCGGGTACACCTTTGTATACCTTTCCTACCGGACCATCTCCTTTGCCTGCTCCCCCGTGACAGGGATAGCAATAGCTGTTATATAATGCTTGTCCTGCTGCTAACACCTCATCATTATCTTCAAGCGGGTTTTTTAATACCCTAGAGGCCATCTCTATGCTGTCTTTAGGAATACGGTATGGCAGGTATTCACCAGAATTTCTGCGAACTGTATTAGCTGCAGGCTCACGCATTGTCATTCCGTAAGGATTATTAGGGTTGGAATTATAGTACTCACCTACCCCATCATCTATTGAGCTTAACCACTCACCCTCCTCTGTATCTGTAATTTGAGAAAGTTGCTCATAAGGTACAGAGTGGTACATATTAGGTGCATACTCAAAACCTTGAAACTCACCTTTTGCGGAGCAAGCTCCCAGAATAACTGACAAGAGAAATAAATAGGTATTCTTTTTTATCATCGTGCTCTTCATGGGTTTACATACTTTTCTCATTCACTTCATCAGCGCCTGAGTCTTGTAATATCTTTTTAATGTTATCTGCCGCCGTTTTATTTTTAGCCAGGTTTATTGCCATAATATGCTTATCGTCGGTAGCCCTTAGATCTAGTACTTTAGCATTTCCGTACGGACGAAGATCACTCACTACTAAAAAGGTAATGACCATTCCAAAGGCAGAGACCAAAACAGTGAGCTCAAAAGTGACTGGAAAGAAAGTGGGAAGAGAGGTGTAATTTTTACCTCCGATAATCATTGGCCAGTCAATTCCCATCATATAATACTGCATCAACAAAGCTAAAGACGTTCCAATCAACCCAAAAACAAAAGCTGCAATAGGAAGCCTTGATCTTTTGTAACCTAATGCGTGTCCTAACCCATGTACTGGATAAGGGGTATAGCATTCATCAATTTTTACACCTGCTTCCCTCACGTATTTAATTGCGTTCAGAAGTCCATCTTCGTCGCCAAAAACACCTACCAGATAATGATTACTTTTCATAGCACTAAATTATTTATGGGTCGGACTCATTACATTTTCAGATTCAACAGGATCTTTCGTTGGCCGCTTCTCCGAAGTTGATCTCAATACGGCTTTCACCTCAGCCATGTTGATTACCGGGAAGAACTTAGCGAAGAGGAAGAAACAAGTAAAAAACAAGCCAAAAGTAAATAAGTACACACCTACATCGTAGAGTGTAGGGGTAAACATTGCCCAGCTAGATGGCAGGTAATCCCTATGTAATGAGGTTACGATAATAACAAAACGCTCAAACCACATTCCGATATTTACAACAATAGAAAGGATAAAGGTAGCGACAATACTGGTCCTGATTTTTTTGAACCAAAAAAGTTGAGGAGAAACCACATTACAAGTCATCATGGTAGCATAAGCCCACCAATAAGGACCGGTAGCACGGTTCAAGAATGCATACTGCTCATATTCTACCCCTGAATACCAGGCCATAAAAAGCTCAGTCAAATAAGCCACCCCCACGATAGAACCAGTAACAATGATGATAATGTTCATCAATTCAATGTGGTTGATCGTAATATAATCTTCCAGCTTATAAACTTTCCTGGTGATCAGCATCAGGGTAAGTACCATAGCAAAG
>JBBSOG010000094.1:0-15219 GCA_038259985.1 Cytophagales bacterium | reverse complement strand
GAATATTTGACCAAGTTCGCCCGGCTCATCCGGCTGGTATTAGAAAACTCCCGGTCAGCGTTAGTTACCCTCCGCAATGAACTGGAAGCCTTGCAATTGTATATGGAGATGGAAGCGATGCGTTTTAAGAACAAAGTGCAATTCAGCATCAACATTTCTTCTGAAGTAGATACGCAATACCTAAGAATCCCACCTTTGTTGCTGCAACCTTTTGTAGAGAACGCCATCTGGCATGGGCTGATGCACAAAGCGGATGGAGGCATAGTAATGATTGAGGTACGGCAACCTGAGGAGCATCTGTTAAGAATTGAGATAACCGACGATGGCATAGGTCGCGCTAGGGCAGCCGAGCTAAAAAGCAAGTCAGCCAGCAAACATAAATCGATGGGAATGCAGGTAACAGCCGACCGTATCAGGATGATCAACCAACTCTATGCTATCCAGACTCGGACCCAGGTGACAGATTTGGTAGACAGTTTTGGGGAGCCTTGCGGCACCAGGGTACTGCTGGAAATACCTGTTTAAAGCAACTATAGTTTAAATCCACTACACCATGCGCGCTATTCTTATTGATGACGAACCTGACAATCTAAAGTTGCTGACCCTGCAATTAGGTCGCCACTGTCCGCAGGTAGAAGTGGTAGGTCAGTATACAGAAAGCATGGAAGGCTTAAAAGGTATCCGTACGCTGCAACCTGCCCTGGTATTGCTGGACATTGAAATGCCCGTGATGAATGGGTTTCAATTGTTAGAGAAAGTAGGAGACATCAATTTTCAGTTGATCTTTATTACAGCGTACGATCAGTATGCCGTACGTGCCTTCCGGTTCAGCGCCCTTGACTACCTGCTCAAGCCGGTAGACACCATTGATTTGGTAGCTGCCATCCAACGAGCGGAGAAAGTAACGAAGATCAACCCTCAACAATTGGATTTGCTCAAGCAATACTATACTTCCGGTATGGGCAGCACTCCTCAGAAGATAGCCCTGCCCCATGCCCATGGATTGGTGTTTGTAGACACCAGCCAGATCATCTACTGCGAAGCCGACAGCAATTATACCCGCTTCTATCTAGAAAATGGGGAGCAATACCTGATTTCCAAAACCTTGGGAACTGTGCAGGAAGTCCTCGAGAACCGTAACTTTGTACGTGTACATCGGCAGTTTATGGTCAACATCATACACATACAAAAGCTGATGAAAGGTGAAGGGACTTATCTGCTACTCACCAATGGGGTAAGTATTCCTGTGGCCCGTCAGCAGAAAGAGCGGCTTATGGAGCATTTTGGATGGGTATAGATGATGAATAATACGAAATTCTTTTTTTTACATTTTACTTCGTCGGCCTCTATTTTCTACACTGATGAAAATACCGGCTGTCGCGCGTCAGGCATTTTTAAATTTAAAGACCTTGAAGCTGCTTTTTCAATACGATTATTTCATTTACGGTATTATTAAAAGAGAGCAATTAGTGACTTGTTGCCAAAAAGTCCCTTAGTATCTTTGAAACTACGGCATGAGGCCGCTGGGCATTTTGAGATATACTCATGTAGCCAGGCATCCATAACATAATAAGCAACGACGACCTGTACTCTCGTCAAATTTTCTGTTGCACAAAATTACATGCTTGTGGCTATCATAGTAGAGATAAAGATATTGGTGGGGCCATCCGGGGATATTTCAACTTTTGCCCCGTCTTCCAATATGGATCACAAAGGAATTCCATAGCAATATTTATTTCGGTGTATGCCTCATCAATTGCCGCTTACTATTTAGGGCTTATTAGAAAAATCGCTTAAATACTTTGTTCCGTATAAA
The DNA here is from genome assembly GCA_038259985.1 of Cytophagales bacterium. Taxonomy (GTDB): domain Bacteria; phylum Bacteroidota; class Bacteroidia; order Cytophagales; family Cyclobacteriaceae; genus Catalinimonas. Next base: position 13,403 of record JBBSOG010000094.1, on the reverse strand, counting down.
TAAACAAGCAAATTAGTATCATTTTACCTGATGAGCCATTCTGCAAAATTATGCCAGACCTCGCTCGGTCCAATGACCAAAGCACGTAGGTTAGCCCAAAAAAATAAAGCCAAGGCTACCCACAACGAAATTGGGTGAATACTTCCCCAGGTCAAACGCTCGTAGACGGCCCTGGCAAAAAGGAGCATAAAAAGAGGGATGATTATGATTGGGACTGTTATCTCTCGTAAAACCGGTGAATGGCCAATTATATGTGCCAGCGCGGCAGGCATCAGGGAACCGATAGTTGCAAAAAGCATCAATCTCTTATGAACAGCAGCGTTTCTGCGGTACCAAATTGCCAGCCCGACCAAAATACTGAAGCTTAAAATATCTCCTAGCTGAAAAACCAACTGTTCCAATGGCCAGCTATTACCCTGTATCAAATCGCCACTTAGATCATAACCGCGCCGCGACATAGCAATTGCAGTTATATAGCCCGTCAGAACCATCAAGATAGCGAGCAATGCACCCAAATAGCCCAGTCGCCGGTGCACGGTGATTTTTCCTTTCGAGACGAGGATTGTTTGTGTTATAAATAACAGGAGCCAGGCACCAAAAATAACCCCGTGTGAGGCTACCGCCCATGTCAGTGGCGCCTTGCGACTTGTGGTGGATACAGCGGTCGGCCCGAAACCGGCGAACGCAATTGCGATTGCTACAATCGCCATTACTATAAAGAACCAGCCTTCGGATTGGCGGTGCGTTCGCTTCTCTTGCAAGAGTACTTTAGTTTTCATGGTGTGGAATTTTACAATATTTAACCAGGATAATAGAATTGCTGATGTTCAGCTCAGCTGTTGGTCTTTGATATAAAATTCCAAAATAGACTCTGAAAAAGAGGAAATATTTTGCAAAGAAGCTTTCTTAGTGAGAGGGTTGCCCAAAAATTGAGTGGGGAAAAAATTACAGCGTTCAAAAATATTATCTACGGGTTTCTTTTTTTGGGTTTATTATAACCACCCGAACTTTTGTACCAGTCGTTCTTTCTGGTTTTTGGCTACCGGAATGGTAACACTACCCGTCATTACCAGGTAAGAGCCATCGCCTCTGTGGTACATTTTGATGTGGTCCAGGTTGATGAGGTATTGGCGGTGTACGCGGAGGAAATTCCGTTCTTCCAGCACCTCCTGCACGTCTCGCAGGGTTTTGGACAAGAGATAGTTTTTGCCATTGGTGAGGAAAAGTTTGGTGTAATTACTATCAGCCTCGCAATAAATCAATTCACTAAGTTCTACAAACACGACCCCAGATTGAAAAGGCACAGCAATTTTAGAAGGGTACTTCCCTTCTTTGAGTTGATACCGAAGCAGGTCAAGCTGCCCCTGGTCAATCCGCTGGCGTTTTTCTGCCTTTCGTACAGCTTCGCATAACTGACTCACATTGAGGGGCTTGAGCAGGTAATCCAAGGCGCTAAAGCGGAAAGCTTTCAGGGCAAATTCATTATAGGCCGTTACAAAAACCAGACTGAAGGGAAGCTCCTCCAGTTGTTCCAGCAACTGAAAACCATTCATGCGCGGCATTTCCACATCCAGGAACACCAGGTCAGGGTTCAGCGAGCGGATCGCCTGCAAGCCCTCTTCCGGGGCAGTCATTTGTGCCAGTACCTGCACATTCGGACAATGTTCCTTAAGCTGCAAGGCCAATAACTGCACGCAGTCGGGTTCGTCATCTATAATAATTGCTTTTAGCATCTTGTATAAAATTTAAACCAGAATGAACCAAAGGAGTACCAAACATTAATCGCAACTCAAATCGGTATGTCCAGCACCACTTCCGTTCCTGCCGGGTTGCCTTCCGCATCCATCAAATCGTGAATATATACCTGGGTTTGGGCATTGTACATTTGGTTGATGAGTATAATCCGCTCTCCGGTCATCTTCATGCCAAATGATTTATGCAGGGTGGCCGACTTGCTTTTTAGTTCCGTAGCCCGGGTGCGGCCAATGCCATCATCCGTAATGATAATCCTGAGACAATCTGCTTTTGGTTGTGTTACCTTCACTTCCACACACCCTCCTTCGGGCTTGTGCATGAGTCCGTGCCAGATGGCATTTTCCACATAAGGCTGCAAGAGCAAGGGGGGAATTTCAATGAGGTCTGCATTTAAATCAACGTCTATTTCAATCCGGTACCTGAGCTTGTCCTTGAAACGCATGGCTTCCATTTGTAAATAAAGTTCCAAAGCCTGTAGTTCGTTGTGCAGGGTAACCCGCTCTGAACGGGAATTTTCCAGCACCAGCCGAATGAGTTGGCTGAACCTGTTTAAGTAGTCGGTGGCTTTGACCGCTTCATTACTAGCGGTATAAAGTTGAATGGAGTTAAGACAGTTGAAAATGAAGTGGGGGTTCATCTGCGCCCTGAGCGCTTTCATCTGCACTTGGGCCAGTTGCTGCTCAAAATCCAGTTCCAGTTGGCGAATATGTTGTTTCTCCAATTGTAAACTTTGTTTTTGTACCACAAGGGTACGTGCCTTCAGTTCGGTTTCCAGTTGCTCCGTATAATGCTGTTGCAGATGATTTTTTTCCACCTCTACCAACTTATTCAGGTAAGCCAGCGCCAGGGCAAAGCAGAACAGCTCCATAGTGAGACCGAGTGCCACATAAAAGCTGGGGAAATTGAGTATAGCGCCGATCTCAGGAGATAAATTTTTAATGTTATAAAGGCCGTGAAATGGGGAAATCACGATCATGTATAAACTAATTTGGCCTATAAGCAGATAAGGTTTGAGCTTACTGCCGCTGCGAAAGGTCGCCAGTATCATTAGGATTCCCATGAGCAGGGCGGGTAACGTGTCGAGCATAAAATACAGGGAACTGTTATTAATCCACGTTCCTGAAAATATCTGTAAGACCTCCATTATTTGTAACAAGGCCAGCAATACCATCAAAGGTTTAATTATCTTCCAAAGCCCGGGTTGATTTCCTGAAACGTTAAGTAGATTGGATAAGAAAAGGGAGTACAACAGGGCCAGGATATGTGTAGTTGACAGCCCGATCGGATGGCTCAGTCTGGGCAGGAAGGCAGGCATCAGGTAAAAGCCAAAACGTGCATTTAAAAGCATAAAAATATGACAAGCAGCCATAATTGTATAAAGAGAATAATACAAAAAAGCTTTATCGAGATTGAGAAAATACAGAAACAGGGAATATACACACATCAGTAGAATACAGCCCAACATGATTGCCATAAGCCCAAACAGCAAACGAATAGATACTATTTCTTGTGCTGTGAACCATTGAAAACTTTGGCGGGTGTGTAATTTTCCTGCAACATCCCCTATCTGTACCAGATAATCGACTACCCGAACAAAATATTGGTTGGTGGTATTGGGTGGCACTTTTATGGAAAATGAGCTATAGCTACTAATCGATTTGACCGATGGTACAAAAAAACCTGCGCTTCCCATTATCTTAAACTGATCCTTTTCTTTTTGGTACAAAGTGACCATACCATGCACGTCTCCCGAATATACCAGCTTAAGGGTGTCGGTAGGGTGATCGTTTTTTACCTGAAACTGTAACCATACCACCTGATTTGTCCGCGAAAACTTCTGAACGGAACGATGGTTAAGAAAGGATACTTCCTCAGTAGGAACGAAATTTTGCCGGGCAATATAGGAAAGTGTTTGAAGCGTATCGGCTGTGGGTACTATATAGAAGAGGGCATAAGGTTCAACGGAAATGCCCTCTTCAAGAATTGGCTGGCCGTCAAACACCATAGGGGAAAGTGACTGGGCCATTCCAAACTGGCTTGTTACTATTATTAATATCAGTGTTAAGTGCAGATAAATAAAAAATGCCGATTTGTTGTACAGGCGTCTCGCCTGTATAGGTCCGCACCAAGCCACCGGGCAGAGGCGGTCCGCCGTGGATGCGGTGCCTGCCTGCGTAGGCAGGATGGCTATACGACAAACCTTTAAGGGTTTTTTATTTGTGCTTATACTTCTCATCGTGCACACATAAGCTCATTTTACATAAGATCGGAAATGGATTTGTTTTTTCCTTTCATTTTCTGTTGAATAATTGCTGCTATTCATTCAAAATTTGTCTGGCACTTTCTGTAAATTTCACAAGAAGTGCCGGACAATGCTTTATTGGCCCGCCTGTCTTTTAACAGGGTCATAAGCTGCTGCATTAACATCTATTCCTGTTACCTGGAGGGAAGCAATTTTCCATTGGTCATCTTTCTTGCTAAGAATGACATTGAGCATGGCTTGGTTTGTGCCTCCTTTGGATATCTTTTGCTGACCACCGGGAAGCATATAGTCCTGCTCCACGCGGTATTGGTTTTTAATGGTGGCCAGGGCTACAGTGGGCGCCAGAAACCGGACATCTTCCTGCAGGGTTTTGGTAGATTCATACTGAAGCATCATCTCACCAAACACCTGGTGGGCTTTCACAATTTCAGCCCGGCTTTTCCAATACATGCCTACCGGATTAATGATGCTAGCGTTCGGAGCGTAAATGTCATACTGGCCGGTATAGGTGTAATCATGTGCATTCCAGGCATCTTCCATTTTTTGAAGTACAGCCCGTACGGCTTTTTCATCAGTGTTTGACTGGGCGTAACCCACAACATAAAGCAATAAAGTGGCGAAGGTTAGGATCATCTTTTTCATGGTAAAAAGAATTAAAGGGTTTGAAAAATTTATAATACCCTTCAAAAATATCTTTCTATTTGTCCTGTTTCTAGTGTTATTGTGTGAATCACCAGTTTGCTTGTGTGAATCGCCGGGATTTTGAGTAAAGCCAATTTTAAATGACATTGCCAGCAACCGGATTAAAAAGACTTAGCACTTTGATTTAAGCCAATGAATATACTTTTTCTGTAGGTTTTACATTAAAGCACCCCTTTTACCCACACCCTTATTCCCTCCAGAATATTATCTGCTAAAGACGCTAAGTTGCTGAGAAGTTGATACATTGGCTTCTCATTGTTTTCTGCGAGACACCAAGAAGGGCCAGGCACAACCTCTACCCGCTGGACAGGCAGAGCATAACTTAGCCAGCTTTTCCAAATACTTATTCCTCTCGGAAAATCTTTGCGGGGTTTACCAGGCTTAGTTTGATCACCTGAAAGGAAATAGTGGTAAGTGCCACGATGAACAAAATCAATGAGGGAATCAATATGTGTCTGACACCAATGAAGATTCTAAAGCTATACTCATGTAGCCAGGCGTCCATGACATAATAAGCAATGGGTACACCGATAGCGGTAGCAATGAGTAGTAAAAGCAAGTATTTTTTAAAGAACAACATTAAAATGGCCTGTGAGGATGCGCCGAATGTTTTCCTGATACCCACTTCCAGCTTACGGTTTGACGCTTCAAATATCGCCAGCCCGACAAGCCCAAGGCAGGCTAGAAATACCGAGATGAATGTAAGTGCCCTAAAAACTTTACGGAAGAAATTTTCAGCATCATACTGCGCGTAGTATTGATCAGTCAGAAAGAAGTACTCAAACGGCTGGTCCCGGTACACGCTTTGCCATATTTCTTTTAGCTCCGAAATCTTGTTGTCCAAAGCATTTTTGTCTTCTGAGGCTAAGGTCAACGTAAGGTAGCCCCGCCGGGGATTATATTTGAGAATAATAGGCTCAATATGCTCTTTTAGCGAAGTTTTATGGTAGTTCTGCACCACGCCAATGATCGTATATGTTTCTCCCTCCTCCTGGTCTACTAACTCTCTATGAATAGCCTCATCGGGGTTCAATCCCAAAGCACGCGCTGTAACTTCGTTGATGATGACTTTACTAGCATTGGTAGAATCACTACCCGCGTTGGAAAAGTCTGTACCCGCCAGAAATTTTATCCCGTAAGCACTGGCAAAGCTGGTGTCTACGGCATTAACATACAACAGTGGTTTTTTGTCGGAGCCTTTGAGCGAGAAATACACCTCTTGCCGGTAGGATTGACCGGGAATCGTAGATGAGGTAGTGACGCGTTCAATCCATGAACGCTTAGCGAATTCACTTTTGATGGCCAGCATTCTCATCTGTTTGCCTTGCTGCTTATCTTTGGGCGGTTTAATGATAAGCTTGTTGGTCGGATTGAAGCCCAAATCTTTATTCATCATATAGTCCATCTGCGATGAAATGACAAATGTGCCCATCACCATCACCGACGAAATAGCAAACTGTGCCACCACCAATCCCTTTCGCAAGCTTTGCCCTCTTTGGTCCGTTACTTTACTTACTTTGGATATGCCGCTGGTCTTCTTAGCCACTAAAAATAGCGATGGATAGGCCGAGGTGAGGATGGAGCCTACGATAAAAGAAATAAAGAACAGCGTATTGATGTGAAGGCTATTGTCAAACAGGGGCAGTAGATGGTTCCCGGTAAGTGCTGCGAAATAATCATAGGACAGCGTTAAAAACAGCACAGTCAGCAGCAGGGCAATGCAATTGACGAACAGGGATTCAAACACAAACTGGCTTATTAGTTGCCGGTTTGTAGACCCAAGGGCCTTTCTGATCACTACCTCGCCGAAGCGGTTCAGGGATTGGGCGATGGAAAGGTTAATGAAGTTGATCCAGGATAACACTAGGATGCAAAAGCCTATGAGCGCCAGCATGAGTTCAAAGCTAGTCAGCGAGGGCGTTAGTGGTTTTAGCATTAGCGAAATCTCCCGGCCCTGATCTTTGAAGATGGGCAAGCTTGAGATATGCTCGGAGATTTTCTGGGCTAATGCTTCGGGATTGGCTGCAGCTGTCGTTTGGATAAACTGGTGATAAACCGGGCTTTCCCAAAGATTTTCATCGTCAGACGGTCTGGAAACCAATATGTCAAACTGTATGTTTGAGTTTTTTGGAGGGTTTTCCAAAACACAGCTTACCGTCCAGTCCTGTTCCTCTCCCCAGGAAACTTTGGTGGTGATGATCTGACCAATCGGGTTTTTGTCGCCGAAATATTTTTTGGCAACCGCATCAGTAATGACTGCCGAATAAGGATTGGACAAAGCATTTTGCTGGTTACCTTGCAAGGCTTTAAAAGTAAACACTTGCAAAAAAGAAGAGTCCACCCCTACGACGCCCTGCTCGTTATAGCTTATCATTTTACCCTCATTATCAGCCACCATCACCAATGTTTCCACGCCATGATTGAATGTGGTATAACTGACAATTTCCGGGATGGACTGTTGAGCAACTATAGGAATACCCCGGTACGTTAAATTTCCGGCATTTTCCCGGTTACCGTTTTTTGTTTCTACCTGACCTAAGCTAAATAGCTGCGCTTGGTTCTGATGAAAGTCATCAAATGTCAAAGAATAGCCTACATATTTGGCAATGACGATAGCTGATGTCATTCCTACCAGCAAGCCGAGAATATTGATGCTATTGGGAATTTTATTTTTCCATAACACCCTGAAAAAAATACCTGTGTAATGAGCAAGCATGGTTTTTATCGTAATCTTAACTGATTGAAAACTAGCATTTGACTAAGCGGAAATCACTGTAAATAATTGCGTAGTCACTTAGTCTTCTTTCAAAATACGGTGAATGGGAATACTTTACAAATTTGATTCTTTTTAAACAAAGTCGTTTTCCAGGGATTAATTTATTCAAAAAGACGGATATGGATTTACAGCTTAAACATAAGAAAACACTGATCACCGGTTCTACCGCTGGCATTGGCTATGCAACTGCCCGATTGATGGCGGCAGAAGGCGCAGAAGTGATCATAACCGGTAGGACGCAGGAGAAAGTGGACAAAAAGGTAAAGGAACTTAAAGAGGCTACAGCTTCAGATACTATCAGCGGCATCGCGGTGGACTTTGCCAAAAAAGAAGAAGTAGGCACGCTGATACAAAAGTTGCCTGATCTGGATATCCTGGTCAATAATGTAGGGATCTATGGAGAAGTTCCTTTTGCCGAAATCTCCGATGAAGACTGGTTCAGCATGTTTGAAGTCAATGTGATGAGTGGCATCAGGTTGGCGCGCCATTACTTCCCCAAGATGCTGGAAAAGAATTGGGGACGCATCATTTTCATCTCCAGCGAGTCTGCCATGAATATCCCTGAAGATATGATCCATTACGGCATGAGCAAAACGGCTCAGCTTGCCGTATCGCGTGGCCTGGCACGTCTAACCAAAGGTACGCAGGTCACCGTGAATGCCGTACTGCCGGGGCCTACCATGAGCCAGGCCAACAAAGAAAACCTGCAAGAACAGGCGGAAAAACAAGACAAACCCATCAAAGAAGTGAAAGAAGATTTCTTTGAACATAAAAGACCCACTTCCCTTATCCAGCGCTTTGCCGAGCCTGAGGAGGTTGCCAATATGATCGCTTACGTAGCCAGTCCGCTGGCTTCCGCGACCAATGGCGCCGCTTTGAGAGTAGATGGAGGTGTGGTCAATTCAATTGTATAAATTTAACAGCATAGCAAAAGCTTAAACTATGGAAAAGAGAACATTAGGAAATACGGATTTACAAACAGCTCCCATCGTATTCGGGGGAAATGTATTTGGCTGGACGCTGGATGAAAAGCAATCTTTTCAGATATTGGATGAGTTCATCGGCTCCGGTTTTAACGCCATTGACACGGCCGATGTATACTCCCGTTGGGTAGATGGCAATGAAGGCGGTGAATCCGAAACGATTCTCGGCAAATGGATGAAAGCCCGGGGAAATCGTGACGACATCACTTTAATTACCAAAGTAGGCGCCGACATGGGGCAGGGACAAAAAGATTTAACAGAAAACTATATTCTGAAAGCGGTGGACAAGTCATTGCAGCGTCTGCAAACCCATTACATTGATCTTTATTTTACCCACTGGGATGATGACCGCACTCCGGTAGAAGAAACATTGGGTGCTTACGACAAGCTCATCCAAGCCGGAAAAGTAAGGTGGATTGGCGCATCCAACCTGTCGCCAGAAAGGCTCAAAGCTTCGCTGGATGCCAGCAAAAAACACGGACTGCCCCGCTACGAAGTTTTCCAGCCGGGCTACAATCTGTATGATCGCCAGGGATTGGAGGAAGGCGTGGCTTCGCTTTGTAAGGAGCACGGACTGGGAGTGATCAGTTATTATTCGCTGGCCAGCGGCTTTCTTAGCGGAAAATACCGCAGCGAAGATGACCTGGGCAAAAGTACTCGTGGTGGCGGTGTCAAAAAATACCTGGATGACCGGGGTAAAAGTATTCTGAAAGCTTTGGATGCGTTGGCAGAAAAACACAAGGTATCGCAAGCAGGTATTGCCCTGGCCTGGCTGATCAACAAACCTTTGGTTACTGCGCCCATTGCCAGCGCTACCAAAAGTAAGCAGTTGTTGGCTTTCACTGAAGCCGTTCATCTTGACTTGAGCAGTGAGGATATGGACATGCTGGAAGAAGCTTCTGCCTATAAGGCGAAGGCATAAGTGAATTCGGCTTGCTGCACATTTTGTGTGGTTCAGGCCACCGTACCTGATTTTTTTGTCCTCCAGAAGGGATCTTGTTGAAAATTGCCAGGATGTCTGAGCAGAGGTAATCTGCTTTTGTCCTGCATTGTAGTTGCATCGGATTATAGCTTTTTAACACTATAAAGGTCTCTTCTGGATAACTGTCCTTATTAGCGCACAGTGTGTCTGTATAACACCATTTATTCTGCTTTGAACGCTTCCTGATGCACTACATTTCCATCCACATCGTAGTGGGTGAACTGAATGTTAGCTTCATCATTTTCACGGAAAATTTTCACTCCCAGGAAACCACCAATCAGGTTGAGGTAATGATGCTCCGGCCTTTTGTCGTCCGGGTCCCAGCCCTGTACGTGATTGTCGCTGACCGGGCCGGAGCCGAATTCTATCAGTCCGGTTTCAGCATCTTCTGACACATACTGCCAATGCCGATCGCCATTGACGACGAACAAGTTCTGCTGATCTGCCAGCAATTTTCTTAACCACTCCCCTTCCGTGTCAAATGCCGCGTTGGCGTGGTTGTCCGTTTTATTTTCCCGGTCGGGGCCTACGATGGGCGTGGCGGAAAACAGTATTTTGAAGGTCGCATCCGATTGGCTGAGGGTACGTTGAAACCAATTTTTTTGTTCGCTTCCCCAGATGGTTTTTTGCCCACTATCTTTTGTTTTATTAGGCGTACGAAATTCCCGGCCTTCTACCAGCCAGATCTGCACATCTTGGCCCCAACGAAATGTGCGGTAAGGCTTGTCTTTAACCGCTACGTTTTCGTACCAAATTTTCAGGCCATCTTCAAACGAAAGTTCACCATAGTTTTCGGTTTTGGGGTCAACATCATCCGATAGCAGGTCGTGGTCGTCCTTGACCATGTAAACGGGTGTGTTGGTGTAAAATGCTTTTAACGCAGGCCAGGCATCCATCGCATGCCATTTGTGCCGGGCTTTTTCTATGATGTTGGCCGAGGGGCCAGGCTTATCGTAGTACACATAATCACCGGTCTGTACGAAAAAGTCAGGCTTCAATTTCGCCATACTTTCGTAAGTTTTGAAGCCGATTTTGGGATCATCATAACTCCAAAAATACTGGCAGGTAGAAGTAGTAAATTGTACTGACACAACACCGTCTGGCGCCGGGGCTGTGCTGAAACTTCCTTTGATTTGAGTGACCTGTTGACTATTTCTCGTGGCTTTGCCTTCTAAAATCAAGTCATATTGTGTACCTGCTTTTAATCCGGTAAAAGGGATTTTCACCGTAAAATCATCTGCTGCTTTCACCCGCTGCCAGTCAGATTCTTTTCTGGTATTTCCTGCTATCAAAATTGCTCTTACATAGCCTTCTGCCCCTTTGACAGCACCATCCATCTGGTCTACCGGCATACTTTCGTCAAAATCCAACGGATGACGGAATATCTTTTCCCTTCTCTCGTGGGAAACAGGATTAGGCTGTTCCTGACCGCAAAGTCTTGTCCAAATGCGCACTTCATTCTGGCTGACTTCAGCAATTTTGAAACCAGTGGTGAAGTAAACCTGCTGGGCATGAAGTGCAAAAGTGATAGATAGAAAAAACAAGAGGCACAAAGTGGGTTGAGCTAGACGCATATTTTTGAAAAAAGGATAATTAGATTTAAGTAAAAAGTGAATCGGGTAGAAATCATCTTCCATCCGCTTCTAATCTACCTTACAAGAATCAATTCTCAAATCATTCATCATCACTAATGGGGAAGCGTGTTATGCTGGATTATCACCACTGTCACAGTCTAAGCACAAACAATCCCTAAAAAAAATGACCTTGGCAGGCTAGAAAGCAGAAAATCATGCCACCACCGGATAACGCTCATTAACAAAAAGTTAGCATACACTTTTTATTTTTCCACAAAATCGGGAAATGGCTGCGAACTGGTGGTCGGGCCGTGCACCACCAAGGTACCATCTTCTATGATCTCCATGGGGTCAATAAAAACCACACTTTCTTCTCCTGTTTTGGTAGTCCTTCCGTGGTAGACACAATACATTTGAGCGCTATCCGGTGAGAAAACAATACTATTGTGGCCTGTTCCGCTTACGTCGCCACCTTGGCCGGTATTCTTTTGCAACACCGGATTGTTATCGGCCTTGGTGTAAGGTCCCAGTGGAGACTTTGCTGTTGCATACCCCACCGCATAGTTTTCTCCGGCAAAGTGGTTGGCAGAGTACAGCATATAGTAAGTGCCCTGGTGCTTGAAGGTGTAAGAACCCTCCGTCCATCGGCGGTTGACCTCATGGGAAGTGACGGAGCGGCTCTCCCACTCTGCCTGCTGGTTGTCCATGCTGACCGGAGGACGCAGCAGCAGCACCGGTTCGCCGATGGTATGGGTAAAATCGGGTGCAAGCGCTACACCATATACCCAGCTCTCCTCAATTTCATCATACCATCCTTTTTCCCTGGCCCAATCGGCCACTTCGCTTTCTACCGGGTGCTCATAGCAAACCCGAGAATAGTAGAGATAATACTTGCCGTCATCATCTTGGAACACATTGGCATCAATGACCGGATAGCCGGGGTCAAACAGTGGTTCATTTTTAAGGTCAATAAAAGGGCCGGTAGGATTATCCGCGAGAGCTACGCCTATTTTGAAGTTTTCCAGTTCGTTATCAGGATTGTCTCTCCACTGAGCGCTGAAAAACATGTAGTACTTGTCTTTGACCTTATAAACCTCCGGCGCCCAGAACGCACCTATGCCCCAGGAATCTGGCTGGTTGCCCGTATAGACCTGCTTTTCAAATTTCCAATCCACAAGATTTTCGGAAGAATAGGTGGCAAAGCCATCTTTGGCGCCCCCACCGGTTCCGTACATGTAGTATTTTCCCTTACCGTCGCCCAGCACATAAGGATCACCAAATTCCACAGAAAGCGGATTGCTAAAAGTAGCTGCTTCTTTTTTTTCTTGTACCTTATTTTTCTGCTGGCAGGAAATACAGCTTATTAAGAGAAATATCCCAAAAATAAGGTGATTGTTAGGTTTAAAGTGTTTGCAATGCATCATTTTATGTATTTATGCTTAAGTGCCTAAAATTACATAAATGTTTCTTAGTGCTTCTTTTTATCCATGATTTCAACAATTTTGTTCCAGGATTCTACTTCGTGACTGTCTGCCCATTGCTGCCACAGGGTTTTCATCTCGTTTGTTTTTTCAGGCATCTTAGCCACAAGGTTATTCATCTCGCTTCGGTCTTTTTCCAGGTCATACAGTTCCCAGTTATCCGGGTCATTTTTATCCCAGGCTTGCACCAGTTTGTATTTACCCAGCCTGACAGCCTTATTGCCTTCGTGTTCCCAAAAGATCGGTTCAGTATGCACCGCCGCTTTTTGGCCTTTGAACAATGGCACCAGACTTTTGCCTGCTAACGGCGTAATGGTATTTCCCTGGTACGTCTGCGGGTAATCAGCACCAGCCATGTCCAGGCAGGTAGCCATGATATCGGGTAAAAAGCCGTACTCTTTGATAATTTTACCTTGATCTGCCTGTTTGATCCCTTGTGGCCAGTGTACGATGAACGGGGTAGAAATACCGCCTTCGTGCAGCCAGTGTTTGTATTTACGGTAGGGTGTATTAGAAGCATTGGCCCAGGCACGTCCATACGAAAGCACATATCCTTGTTTGGTTTCCAACTGCGCTGCCGGACCACTGCCCAGTTCGTCAAACTCGGCGCAGGCGCCATTATCGTCCAGAAAAATAATGACCGTATTGTCAAGAATCTTTTTGGAGGTGAGGTGGTCCAGCAGCCTGCCTATGTTCTGGTCCATACGGTCTACCTGGGCGGCATAAATGGCCATGCGAAGATCCATTTCTTTTTTCTTGGCATCACTCAGGGAATCCCAGTCCCGGGAATCCTGTGCGGACAATGGCCAGTCGGCATCAACCAAGCCCATTTTTTTCATGCGTGCATATCTTTCTTCGCGTAGTTTTTGCCATCCCTTCATGTATTT
>JBBSOG010000093.1:0-15257 GCA_038259985.1 Cytophagales bacterium | reverse complement strand
CTTTGAATGCTTAACATAAGAGTTCCTGCCCCTACACGGTTTCTAAGGATTTTGTGCCAAAGGATTGATATCCAACTCGCCCTGCGCGATAGGCCAGATCAGCATCCGGCTGTTCCATTTAATGGGATCACATGCCCCGGGATAACCACAATCTTCCGCTCCAATCCTGCCCCCGGCCAGGAAGAATACTTCGTCAGGATCACCATCAGTGAGGGAACCTAAGCGTTTCAACTCATGGCTCCGGTAACCTTCGGCATGCATCTCGCGGATACGTTCGGTAATGATTTCATCTACTAGATCGGCGGTTACTGTTACCGGAGCCAATCCCGCACGATTACGCACATAGTTGAGATCGGCCAAGGCCTCGGTGGTTTGTCCTTTTCTGGCATAGATTTCTGCCCGCATCAGCAGTAGTTCCGCCGAACGGATGATAGGGGTATTGGCATCAGGGACAAATTTTAATGTTGCCCAGGCGCTGTCTTCAGCGGTTACTGCATTTCCCCTACTTTGAGTAAACTGATTATTGATTAGTTCCTGATAACGACGGTCGTTAGTAGTATCGAACATGGCCAGGTTTTGAAAATATTCACCAAAGTACAGGCTAGTATTATCATTCCTCCACCAGGCATTACTCAGTGCCTGCCCGTTTCGGGTAGAGATTTTGGCTGGTTCCCGTGCCACATATTCCAGGATGACCTCCCCCTTGCTTTCAGCATTAGTAGTACTGGTAATGCCGGTGCGGCCGTATACGTCGGTAAAGTCATCCGCCAAGGGATAGTCGGAGGCACCTGGTACCGAGCCTAACACTTTAATAATCTGAACGAGAGTATTATCAAAGTCATTCTGTTGCCAGTAAACTTTTGCCAGTAAGGCCGATGCAGCATCCCGACTAGCCCTGACCTCAAAGGCAGCGTCGTGTTTACTGGCATCGAAAAATTCGGGCAAGAGTTGTTCCGCACGTAGTAAACTATTGATGGTAGAATCGTAGGCCGCTGCCAAAGGGGTACGGGCCAGAGACAGGTCTTCCAAGGAGAGAATAGGCTCAAAATGAATCAGCGGGCCAAGGGCATCCATATTGGCGCCAGGGTTTTTTGTATTCCATTGGTCAGCATTCATTTTAATATATTCAAAATGAATCCAGGATCTCAAAAATAATCCTTCTCCCAAAATCCGGTCGCGGTTACTTTCCCATTCTTCGTCAGTGGGCTGGTTGCTGCGGGCGGCGGCAACGACCTGAGCAGCCAAGTTCTCAGCTCGGCTGGCCCGCTGTCCAAACTCTCCGATCAGTCCATAATTTGTATTTTCAAAGTTTCGCTGGTAAGCCTCATCGGAGGCCCTGCCCCCCCTTTCATAGGTATTTTCCAGGTAGTCGGCCAGGGCTTCTGGATAGATCATGGCATTGCCCACGTAAACCTGCGGGGCGGTCCACCAGGCCCAGGCCCCGGTCAGGGCAGCATCCAGGCCCGCGGTGGAGTTGCCAATCTCCACAATGCTGATGGTCGCTTCTGGTTTCGGTTCGTCTATAAATTCTTCACAGGCGGTAAACGACAGCACTGCAGTAATGAGAATGGTTAACGATATATGTTTTTTAGTTTTCATAGTTGCTCTACTTAAAATGAATGACAAATCAGAAACGGATATTTAGGCCCACCAAAAAGGTTTTTACCTGGGGCAGCCCATAACCTATACTACCAGGGCTGGCATTGGCACGTTGCTGGTTCCCTCCAGCATCAAACACTTCAGGGTCCCAGCCGGGAAATTTGGTGAAGGTCAGTAGGTTTTGACCGGAAGCATAGATTTGCAGCCGGGATACGCCCAGGCGGGAAATCATGTCTACCGGAATATCATAGCCCAGCCGGATGTTTCTCAGACGGATAAAAGAAGCATCGTGCAAAAAGCGGGTAGTATTGATACCACTGATTTCTGATTCATAACTTAAAGGGGTGGTTTGTGAAAATTCACCGGCGGGTAAATCCAGGGCATTGCTGAGCTTAGCACGCAGGCTTTGCTGTTCGCGGGGGTAGCTTTGAGCCCGTTCACCGTTGTCCAGCACGTAGTTTCCGTACTGATAGTAAAACAAGACATCCAGCGTAAGCCCCTGATAAGTGAAGGTATTGGATAGCCCTCCAAAAAAGTCAGGCACCGCTGTTTTGTCTTCCAAGATCATCCGATGGTTGTTAACATTGCCTCCCAGTTCTTCGGCATCTAATACCCTTCCCGTGAGCCGGTCAATACCGGTTTCCTGTTTGTAAACTTGGTCTACCTCGTAGATCAGTTCGTTGCCTGTGGTAGGGTCTACTCCCGCCCAGATAGGAAGGTAATAGGCTCCAAAGGCACCACCTTCAGTCATTCTCACATCCCCGGTTGAAAAGGAAATGATCTGTGTATCATCCGCATTGACCGGAGGCGTCAAGCTTACTACGGTGCCTTCATTCCTGGATATGTTAAACCCGGAAGTCCATCGGAAATTTTTAGAGCTTACATTGATGGTATTGATGCTGAATTCTATGCCCCTGTTTCTCAAAGAACCTACGTTAAAGACAAAATTTCTGTCCAAGTAACCAGTGCTATTGGCCAGGCGGGATTCAAGCAAAAGATCTTCGGAAAGTTTGTTGTAGAAGTCAAACGTAAGGTTAACCCTTCTGTCCATTAAGCCTACATCAAGCCCGGCATTAAATTGCTGGGTGGTTTCCCAGGACAAGGCATCGTTGCCAATCCTATCGTAGGCCACGCCGCTAAAACCCCCATAACCGATCTCCGAATCGTTGACATTGGCCAGGGAAATCCACAGAAAGTCATTGGGCAATTCGGCGTTACCCACCGTACCGTAACTCAGGCGAAGCTTACCGAAGTTGATGAAATCAATATTATCTTTGAAAAAGTTTTCTTCACTAAAAATCCATCCTACTGAGCCACCGGCGAAGTTGCCGAATTTGTTGCCCGGCCCAAAACGGCTGGAGCCATCCCGGCGGGCAGAAGCCTGTACAAAATACTTTCCGTCGTAATCGTAGTTGATCCGGGAAAACAAAGAGATGAAGCGGAACAAAGACTGGGAATTGGATATCCGTTCAAAGGTGCTGGCGATGGGCAAGCTAGGGAAAGTCAGGTTTTCAAATACAAAAGTCTGCCCCTGGCTTTCCTGGTTGAGGATACTGGAACCAACCAATACCGTGAGTCCATGCTTATCATTGAATGTCTTATTGTAATTGATCGTATTGTTGGTATTCCAGGCAATGGAAGAAAAACGCCGGGTATTGGTCTTGCCGTTTCCTCCTACTTTGCTGTCGTTGTTGTTTGCCGGAAATAATTGCTGACTTAGCTTGGAGTCATTGACATTACTTTGGTAATCTATGCCCCATTCTGACCGGAATGAAAGCCCCGGCAGTGGCGTAAATTCCAGATAGGCATTGGAAATACTCCGGTAGGTGGTGGTGATGTCGGAATAGTTGTTTCTGTAAAAAATAACATTGGTACCGTAGTTATTATCTGATTCATTAAACCCGTTGAATAACTTAGTGGGATCATTAGGACGGTTTATAGGAAAAATAGGGAGCGCCGAACTTTGCGCTGTACCGAAGTGCCCTCCAGGATTATCCCGTTTGATGTAGGATAAGGAAAGATTGACCCCTGTCTTTAGTTTGTCACTGGACTGGTGGTCTACCTTGACCCGGGCATTGGCACGGGTGAAGTCACGGCCGATCTCTATGCCTTCCTCGTCGCGGTAGCCAATGCTGGAAAAAACACTGGTTTTCTCCGAGCCGGTACTTCCTGATATGTTGAAGCTACGAAACTGCCCGTCCCGCAGCACCTGATCCAGCCAGTTGACATCGGTATTGCTAGCTACATCAGCATTATAACCATTGGCGTCCTCTACGTTGCGGGGTATGGAATAATACTCTTCCCCTCCGGTGCCCGAATAGATCGTATTCTCCCAGGCACGACGATTGACTGCCATGAGTTCGGGACCATTGAGCAAGTCTACCCGGTTGGTAGGGGTGCTGATCCCTTGCTGGTAATCCACGTTTAGAGTACTTTGTCCTGCCTTACCTCTCTTGGTAGTGATTAGGATCACCCCATTGGCTGCCCGGGAGCCGTAAATAGCAGCGGCAGCCCCGTCTTTGAGCACTTCCATAGACTCAATATCGTTAGGGTTAATTTCCGACAAGCCGGAGATACCATCGCTGGGATTAGCTCCAAAGGTACTGGTGATCACCGGTATGCCGTCTACCACTACCAGGGGATCGCCACTGGAAAGAAGTGATGACGTTCCCCTCACCCTGACACGGATACTACCCCCCGGCTGGCCACTAGCCTGGGTGAGTTGCACACCCGCTACATTGCCCTGCAAAGAAGTTACCGGGTCGGCATTGATATTTTGGGCGATTTGTTCGGTTTTGACCTGGGCAATGGCCCCAGTAAGCTCGCGCTGGGTCTGGGTTCCATAACCCACCACCACTACTTCGTTTAGGCTGGAAATATCGGGGGACAGCGACATATTGATCTGTGCCCGCTCGTTGACAGGTACTTCTTCGGTAAGGAATCCTACAAAAGAAAAGATTAGCACATCTGTTGCGGGGTTAGCGATATTCAAACTGTATTGGCCATCGATATCAGTGATGGTACCAGTACCCGTTCCTTTGACGATGATATTCACTCCTGGCAATGGTTCATCGTCTTCCAGGGAGGTAACCTGTCCACTTACGGTCATAGCCATTTCAATTTCGGGTGAAGTGGAAGCATCATCTTTCTGTTGTTCTGCCCGGACACTGATGTTATTGTTTTTTTGTTTAAAGCGTAGCCGGGAAGAAGCTGAGATAGCTTGCAGTAGGTTTCCCACTTTGACCTCACTTTTAGGAAAGTTGAATTTGTCTTGAAGGTAAGCCTCTTTAACATGATAGGTAAAACGAAAATCAGTCAAGCCACTGATGGTATCAAAGACTTCTTGTATGCTGGCATTGTCGAAGCCTACCTCCACAGTAACGGCATAGATACTTTTGCTCAAAGTCTTGTTTTGGGCGCTAGTCTCCGAGGCAAGTACCACCGTCAGTAATAGGCACTGAACCAAGACGCCTATCATCGTATACTTAGTCATACTAATAAGTAAGGGCGTAAAGAAAAATTTCATAAATTTGTGTAGTTATAGTTTAAATAAGGACTGTCCGTAAAACCGGCGAGTGGTATTGCGAGGTTTTACCGGTGCTTAGTCTAAGCGGGGATGTTTTTCATTCCCGCTTTATTTTTTCACTTAGTGTGTATTCATCCAATTATATTTTAAAAGGTTATTTTTACTTGATTTTTCTTTAATTCGTAAGTGAATCCGCTGGTGAATTTTATGTCTTCCAGCATGTGTTCGAGCGATACATTTTCATAATATCCCGTAAGGCTCCACAGGTCGGAGGGAACGCCGCTCACTTCAATATCCACCCCGTACCATCTTTCGGTTTTATTGATAAATTCATCCAGGGAGTCGCCTTTAAATATCAGTATGCCATCTTTCCAGCCTAGCACGCTATCCTTTTCAAAAGTTGATTTCTTAGTGTGCTGGGACTGCTGGTCGTAGGTTAGCGCATTGCCAGGCCCCAGTATTTCAGCAATGATACCCGGGGCTCCGATCTTTACTTTACCTTCTACCAAAGCTACTTCTACCACCTGGGTATTGGGGTAAGCTTGTACATTGAAAGCAGTGCCCAAAGCAGTAGTGTTCAGCCTACCGCTAAGGACTACAAATTTCCTGGTACTATCTTTGGCGACCTCAAAATATGCTTCTCCCGAAAGGAATACCTGCCTGAGCGAGTCAAAAGCGGAGGGGTTATAGCTGAGCGTACTTTCCGCATTGAGCCATACAATGGAGCCATCAGGCAGATTGAACCGGGATTTCTGCCCCGGGGGATTATACTTGATGATAGTATCATTTTGGGTAAGTGCTTCACTTTCGGAAGGGGTGAAGGGGGCAAAATAGAGTACGGTGGCAGCCCCGATAAAAAGGAGTAACACCGCCGCTACCTTAACCCAGTACTGCCAGATATTTTCGGTGTAGGAATTTTTATTGGGAGCCTGGTCGTTAGCCCGCTTCCAGATTTTCTCCGCCAGTTCATCGGTATTGATCAGTTGAGGCTCGGCGGACTTTTCACGCCAGGCCTGTTGCATCTCTCGATAGAGAAGGATATGATCTTCTGATTCATCAAGCCATTGTTTTAAAAAATGGGATTCCTCAAGCGTTGGGTTTCCTGATAAATGGATGCGAATAATCTGGTAGATACGGGGACTATTTTTCATGTAGTATTGCAGTTATCATAAAAACAATCTGCGATAGAGAATCCCCTAGTCAAGTAAGCAAAAAAATCATATATTTATATTATTAGCATAAAATAAATATATGATTATTCATTGTCATAAATAATCCGTATTTCTATTGAAATTATTGAAATGAAAAATACGACTACTTTTATCATCAAGATAATAAAACGTGGAAATACTTGGCGATAGATCTTAAGCAAACAGGAAAAGTGAAAATAAAATAGTGACGCTAATAGAAAGGATTTTTTTCATTTTGACGATTGGTGTATTTGACTGTTTTTCAGAGAGGTAGGCTTCAATAGCCTGTTTTACATTTTTGACCGCAGCATCCAGATGGTTTTCAACTGTCCTGACGGATATATCCATGAGTTGGGCTACTTCTTTGTACTTCAGTCCTTCATCTTTGATAAGTTTGTACACCATTTTTCTTTTAGGAGGCAGGGATTCGGTCACTTCAAAAATCCTGGCCCGCAACTCAGCATCCAGAATTTTTTGGAGGGGGTCAACATACTCAGAAGTCAAATGGTCATGGTCAAAGTAAGACTCATCGGTGAGCATACGGTTTGAGTTTTTCTTTAAGAAATTCAGCGCCTGGTTCTTGATCATTAAAAACAAATAACCCTCAAAATGCTCCATCTTAAAGGTTTTTTGTCTGTTCTTGAGCAGTTTTACCAGGGTATCTGAGACTATATCCTCTGCATGGTGGCGTGACTTGACAAAAAGAATAGCAAAGGACATCAATTTAGGATGATAGTGCGAAAAAAAAACTTTGAAAGCATCCTGGTCGTTTTCATCCGCGATCCGGTTTAGAATATCTTTGATGTCCATAGTTTTAGGTAGTTACTAGCAGGCCTTTAAGGCACTTCTGAAAATAACATAGTTAAAGAAAGGCTTGTTTACAAATCTAACAGTTCACTTAATTTTCATAAACCCACTTTTCAATGAGCTTTGTCTTTAAATAATGATAAATATGAAAGTCTAGCACGCCCTCAACGGTAGTTTTGAAAAGGTGTTGATGATAAAAGTAAGCATAGAGAGTTTTGATTAATTTTGAATGATCAAAACACCAAAACTGCATGTTTATAGAAGTAAAATAGAGATATGTTCCAAATGTGACACTATAAATATTTCAAATAAGTGGCTATAAACGTCACTGCAATCAACAGATTAGATGCAAAACTTTAGCAGTTGCCCATATTGTATCGCAAATGGAGTATCTACTACGTCAATCATACAGCGACTTGATTTCCATAATTAAATGGATAACATATATGAGCTTTTGGCTTCAGATCATCTTTATCGAAGAAGCCCTGATGTTGAGTTT
This sequence comes from Cytophagales bacterium, assembly GCA_038259985.1. Taxonomy (GTDB): domain Bacteria; phylum Bacteroidota; class Bacteroidia; order Cytophagales; family Cyclobacteriaceae; genus Catalinimonas. The sequence goes on along the minus strand of JBBSOG010000093.1, from coordinate 7,636 downwards.
GCCGTCCAAAACTAAGGTTTCCGAAGGTGCAAATCCATCGGCTTCTATTTGCCGCATTAATAATTCAGCTGCGCTTTTTCCAATCTCAAAAGTAGGCTGGCTAACGCTGCTCAGTGGAGGATCTACTATTTCTGCCATCTTAGACTCCGAAAAGCCCACAACTGCAACATCATCTGGTATGCGCAAGCCTGCTTTTTTGAGGGCTTTTATCACCCCAATAGCTACCGGATCGTTAGCTGCAAAAATAGCCTGGGGAACATCTTCTTTTTCTATCAACCGTTCCATTACTGCCTGGCCTTCGTGCATAAAAAAACCAGCTTCAATAATATAGTGTGGATCAAAGGGAACGTTAAACTTTTCCATAGCCTTTCGGTAACCGTTGATCCGGTTTCTGGATAAACTAAGATGTTGATAACCAGAGAAATGGTAAATTTTTCGGTAACCCTGTTTAATGAGATGCTCAGTAGCAAAATAGGCCCATTTATAATCGTCAAATACCACCTTGGAAGCAGGAATCTTTTCATCCACCCGATTGAAAAATACTATCGGATAGCCCTTTTTAAGCATACCGGCGTAGTATTCATTATTGAGCGATTCCCCGGACAAAGAAATCAGTAGGCCATCTACCATATTGTCTTCCAGGGTTTTGACGTTCTCCAGCTCTGTAGCAGGATTTTCGTTGGATTGCATCACCAGAACCTGGTAGCCCTTTTTTATCAATACTTCCTGTATCCCAATGATTACTTCAGGGAAATAAGCATTGACAAATTCTGGTACTACCACTCCTACATTGTAGGTTTTTTGCTGGATTAGTTTTTTGGCAATCGGATTGGGGTGATAACCCATCTCAGTGGCCCGCTTCAAGATCATCTCCCGCGTTTCCTTACGGATGTCGTATTTATCGTTGAAAGCTCGGGAGACCGTAGATACAGCTACGTTTAGTTCTCTTGCTACATCTTTAATAGTTATTCTTTTCATTTTGCCACAATTACGGAAAGGTTTCCGAAAATAAAAACGTTTCCGAAAACGTTTCCGAAAACTTTTTTATGAAAATGAGATGCATCTTTCCAGCTAATATGGCTAATTTCTTAAAATCATAATGCCCATTACAACTTTCACTCATTGAAAACGCTTGATATCTGGTCAATCATCATTTTCTCGCTGGTAGTATTTATTACCGGTATTTCCTTCAGCAAAACTGGGAAAGATATCAAGTCTTTCTTCGCTGCTGGAGGGGCTGTACCATGGTGGATTAATGGGCTTTCATTGTTCATGAGTTTTTTTTCAGCCGGTACTTTCGTGGTGTGGGGCTCTATTGCTTATTCACGGGGCTGGGTAGCAGTCGTCATCCAGTGGACGATGGCCATTGCCGGGTTGGTCATTGGCTTCGTAATTGCCCCCCATTGGCGGCAAACCGGGGCGATGACCGTTGCCGAATTTATTACCGAACGTCTGGGTTACAACATCCAGAAAATATACACCTATTTATTTTTACTCATTTCCATGTTCACTACCGGGGCGTTTTTGTATCCGGTCGCTAAAATCGTGGAAGTCTCTACCGGTTTTTCTATCACCGGCTGTATCCTGGTCATTGGCAGCCTGATCACTATTTACACCGCCACCGGAGGTCTTTGGGCGGTGATTGTAACCGATGTTTTGCAATTTGTCGTGCTTAGCGCAGCGGTCTTCATCGTCATTCCGCTCTCTTTTAGTGCGGTAGGCGGGGTACAGGATTTTGTAGAGGCTGTTCCCGAAGGCTTCTTTGACTTTACCGGTGGCGAATATACTTTCTTTTTTATGCTAGCTTTTGGCCTTTATAATCTGGTGTTTATTGGGGGCAACTGGGCCTATGTGCAGCGCTATACCAGCGTGGCCAGTCCATGCGAAGCAAAGAAAGTAGGCTGGTTATTCGGTGCTTTGTACCTCATCAGTCCGGTCATCTGGATGCTGCCCCCTATGATCTATCGGGTACTTAATCCTGATCTTTCAGGTTTGTCCGACGAAGGGGCTTACCTGATGATGTGCAAGTTAGTGTTGCCGGGCGGGATGCTGGGGCTGATACTAGGAGGTATGGTCTTCGCCACTTCCAGTTCAGTCAACACAACGCTTAATATCTCTGCTGGAGTGTTTACCAACGACATTTTTAAGCACTTTTTTCCCGACAGCAGCGACCAAAAAAGCATGCAAGTTGCCCGTTGGTCTACTGTAGGCTTTGGTATACTGACCATACTGATTGCGTTGATGGTGCCCCGCCTGGGCGGTATCGTAGAAGTGGTGTTGAGCGTAGCAGCCCTCACCGGAGGCTCTTTATATCTGCCCCCTATCTGGGCCTTATTTTCACGGCGGCAGACCGGCTTCAGTATATTATTCACTACCCTGGCCAGCTTAGCGGTTAACGCTTTTTTTAAATTCCTCAGCCCGGCACTGATGGATTTAAGCCTGAACAGGACAGGGGAGATGGCCCTGGGTGTGCTGCTGCCTGTCGCATTGCTGAGCGGATTTGAAATCTATTATTATTTAAAGCAATACACCGACCCAAGGTACGCACAAGTCTACGGCAAGCTACCGCATCAAATGAAGGAGAAGAGTACGGAAGTAGAAACATCGGCCGAGAACCTGCGTGGTATCAGGGTCATTGCATCAGGTGTCCTGGCCATTAGTGTAATGCTCATCATCCTGGGTCTGCTGGCCGATTTTTCTACCCCACTCATTTTAGGAACTGGAGGCATGATTATGATCATTGGCATCGCGATGATGGTGCAAGTAAGACGGTTAAAGCAATCCAATTCAATAAAAAATAATACACATGCTGCAAGAAAAGTATACTGAAAGTGGTAGAAAAACACGCTCCTGCACTCTGGACGCTGATCTGGTCATTGTTGGCGGAGGAATGTCGGGCGTCTGCGCAGCCATCACCGCTGCCCGGCAGGACCTAAAAATAATATTGGTACAGGATAGGCCCGTATTAGGCGGTAATGCCAGCAGCGAAGTGCGGCTCTGGATACTGGGCGCCACCTCCCACATGGGCAACAACAACCGCTGGGCTAGGGAAGGCGGGGTGATTGATGAAATTTTATTGGAAAATGTCTACCGCAACAAAGAAGGTAATCCTCTCATCCTGGATACTATTCTCCTGGAAAAAGTCTACGAAGAACCGAATATCACCCTGTTGTTGAATACGATGGTGTATGAATTAGAAAAAAAATCGGAGCGGCAGATCAAATCGCTTAGGGCCTTTTGCAGTCAAAATTCTACCCACTATGTGTTGCAAGCCCCCCTTTTCTGCGATGCTTCTGGCGATGGTATCGTGGCTTTTATGGCAGGGGCCTCTTTTCGGATGGGCGCGGAACCACCGGAGGAGTTTGATGAGGGCTTTGCCCCTGATATTGAGGATTACGGCGAACTGCTGGGACATTCCATCTACTTTTATACCAAAGACACTGGGCAACCGGTAAAATTCAAAGCACCCTCCTATGCCCTGAAAGATGCCGGTGAACTGCCCCGTATCCGTAACTATCAGTTACAAAATGACGGTTGTCGCCTCTGGTGGGTAGAATACGGCGGACGGATGGATACCATCCATCAGTCGGAAGAAATTAAGTGGGAACTGTGGCGGGTAGTGTACGGAATATGGGACTATGTGAAAAACAGTGGGAAATTCCCCGAGGCCAAGAACCTCACCCTGGAGTGGGTAGGTACCATTCCCGGCAAGCGGGAAAGCCGCCGTTTTGTCGGCGAATATATGCTGAGCCAGAAAGATGTCGTAGAGCAGCGGGAACACGAAGATGCAGTTGCTATGGGGGGATGGTCACTAGACCTGCACCCCGCTGATGGGGTATACAGCGATAAAATGGGCTGCAACCAGTGGCACAGCCAAGGGGTGTACCAGATACCTTATCGCTGCTACTATAGTAGAGATATTCAAAATCTTTTCCTGGCGGGTCGCATCATCAGTGCCTCTCACGTAGCTTTCGGTTCTTCCCGGGTCATGGCGACCTGCGCCCATGGTGCCCAGGCAGTAGGCATGGCGGCAGTTTTGTGCCAGCAGTATGGACTGCTGCCTGCGCAAATCTATCGGCAGGGCAGGGTAGAGGAGCTGCAACAAAGGCTCAATTTGATAGGGCAAAGCATACCTGGTATTCCTCTGAAAAATGAAGAAAACCTAGTATGTAGGGCAGAGTTGGAAGTTTCCAGCACCTTAATATTGAAAGAACTTCCTTACGATGGCCCCTGGCTATCGCTGAAAAATGGTATTGCCCAAATGCTACCGCTACTTGCTGGGCAACCCTATCATTTCAAGGTACTCGTCAATGCCGAAGAAGCCACCGAACTCCACTGTGAACTGCGGGTAAGCAGCAAAGCCAAAAACTATACCCCCGACATAAGCCTACAGCAAAAAAAATTCGGATTACATAAGGGAGAGCAGTATTTGGATATTTACTTTGAGAAGGGCCTTAAAGAAGATCAATATGCTTTTCTGACTTTTCTGAATCATGGGCAGGTACAACTGAAAGGCAGCCGAAAGCGGCTTAGCGGTGTGCTTTCAGTTTTTAATCACGGTAATAAGGCAGTATCTAATACCGGAAAACAAGCGCCTCCCGAAGAACTTGGCATTGACAGTTTTGAATTCTGGACACCTATCCGTCGTCCTGATGGACACAATATAGGTATGCATATCAGTCCGGGAATTGACGCCTATGGCACTGACTTGATGAAGAATGGATTTACACGTCCCTACATCAAGACCAATGCCTGGCTCGCCAGCCCCCAGGATACATACCCTGCGCTACAAATCCAGTGGGCAGAACCACAGCAAATACAGCGTATACGACTGCATTTTGACACTGACTTTGACCATCCGCTGGAATCTTCGCTGATGGGACATCCCGAGCACGAGATGCCCTTTTGTGTAAAAAATTATGTAATCAAAGATGATCAGGGTAATGTGATTCACCGGGAAGAAAATAACCATCAAACGATTAATACCATCAAGCTGGAACAAGTAATACAAACCAAAAGCCTGGAGATTGAACTTACCCATCCCTCAGCGGATGTGCCAGCAGGCTTATTTTATATACACATATCAAAATACTAGAACTATTATGTACAACCTAAATATGAGTGCTTATGAAAGTTTTTAGACTATGTATGTTATTGCTTTTCGTCAGCATACAATTGCTGGCGCAGGAGCGAACGGTTACCGGAAAGGTAACATCGCAAGACGAGAATGAGTCTTTGCCGGGTGTAAATATCCTGGTCAAAGGAACTACGCAGGGTACAGTTACCGATGTAGACGGAAACTATACAATCAGCGTACCCAGCCCGAACGCGGTACTGGTCTTCAGTTCAGTGGGTTACAACACCGAAGAAGTTTCAGTGGGCAACCAGTCTACCATTAACCTGGATATGCTGCCCGATTTGCAAAGTTTGCAAGAGATCGTCGTGGTAGGTTATGGGGAACAGAAAAAAGAAAACCTGACCGGGGCTGTTTCCACCATTGATGCCCAGGAAATCAACAAACGTCCAGTACTCAGTGCGGACCAGGCGTTACAAGGCATTGCCCCCGGCGTAACGGTAACCCCCAATGCTGAACCGGGCAGTGGGGCTTCTATCCGCATCCGGGGATTGGGTACGCTGGGGAATAACGACCCTCTTATCATTATTGACGGTGTGCCGGGTTCATTTGATATGGTAGACCCAAATAACATTGAGTCTATCTCAGTGCTAAAAGATGCTGCTTCGGCCGCGATCTACGGTTCGCGGGCCGCTGGCGGAGTGATTATCGTCAGTACTAAGCGAGGAAGTGCCGGGGGTATCAAGGTAAACTATTCGGGGTACGTAGGTGTACAGCAGCCTGTAGATTTACCTGATTTCTTGGGTGCAGACGGTTACCTGCAATACTATAACGAGGCCTTGGAAAATGAAACCGGGGCTCCCCAGAATTTCGTAGCCCCCAATCCCAATAATGATACCGATTGGCTGGACGAAATATTGGTAGAAAATCCTTTACAACAACAGCATGCTTTGACGGTAAGCGGAGGAAATGAAAAGATTAGGTCTAACGTGACGCTCACGCATCAAAACCAGAAAGGATTGATTGCCAACAGCCAGTTTAAACGCTACTCTCTACGGGCAAATAACGACGTCGTAGCTTCCGATCGGGTACGCTTTGTATTTGACATTAATGCCAAACGTGACATAGACCAGGCCCCGGCGGTAGGTGAAGGGATCGTCTTTGAGCAGGCGATGCGTATCCCCCCGATTTACGCGGCCAGAAACTTTGATGGCTCCTACGGAGAAGGGTGGAATGGTGTGCAGAATCCCCTGGCAATGGCCGAGGGAATGGGTTCCCGTGAAACCCGAATTGATTTGTTTTCAGTCAACGTGGGGGGAGTAGTAGACCTTACTGAAGCTTTGAGCCTTGACTTATCCTTCGCCCCACAAATAAGGAATGGGCAATACACTCGTTTTGACAAGGACGCGGAATGGAAACAGTACGACGCTACCAATACCCTGACTGGCTCCGGTACTTTTTTGGGAGCTTCCTCGCTAAACCAGGTACAGTCCCAACAAACAGTACTCACTTCCCGGGCGCTACTCCGATACCAGAAAACCATAGGCAAACATGTGCTAAACGGACTGCTGGGCACCGAGTTGATTGATGAAGATTATTCCCGGCAAGGAGCTTCCCGCCGGGGCTTCATTCTGCCGGAGTTTGATGTGCTGAACGGAGGTGATCCCGCTTCGGCACTTAACGAAGGCAATGCTTTTGAATCATCGTTATTATCTTATTTTGGAAGGATTGGCTACGAATACGACTCGCGCTATTTACTGGAAGTCAATGCCCGCTACGATGGCAGCTCACGCTTTGCCCAAGACCAACGCTGGGGTTTTTTCCCCTCAGTGTCAGCCGGATGGCGGATTTCCGAAGAAGACTTTTTTGAGGTAAGTGGTATAGACGAACTGAAACTACGCGCCTCCGTAGGCCAGTTGGGCAACCAATTTGTAGCCGGGGCTGGTTCCATTGGTCAGTTTAGGGGCTATCTGGAAAACAATAATTTGAGCAACGCCGCTTTTTATCCTTATGTTTCCAGCTTTAACCTGGGTACTTCTGTCATTGACAACACTGCACAGCCTTCGGGTGCCATTACTGATGTCGCCAACAACAGCCTAACCTGGGAAACTACCACTATGCAAAATTTCGGGCTGGATCTGAGTCTTTTGAGTGGGGCACTCAATGCCACCGCCGATTACTACATCCGGCGCACAACAGATATATTACTGAATAAACCAATTTCAGGTACCTTTGGCCTGAATGCAGCCCCTATTAATGCAGGGGAAGTGAAGAATACCGGTTGGGAACTGAGCTTGGGATACCGCAAAAAAACTGGTGATTTTAGCTACGGAGTCACCGGAGTACTTTCGGATGTCAAGAACGAAATAGTCTCGCTGGATGGTGGGGAAATTATTCAGGGATTGCGGGTGCAGCGCGAAGGAAAAGAAATAAACTCCATTTTTGGGTTTGAAAGCGATGGTTTACTTACCGAAGCAGACATCAGCGATGGTCAGTTTCTTGGTTTTGACAGCAAGGCAGGGGATATCAAATACGTTGACCAGGACGGTGATAACCAGCTTG
>JBBSOG010000092.1:0-15402 GCA_038259985.1 Cytophagales bacterium | reverse complement strand
TTTGCCATCCGGTGAGAATGCAGGATGGCGGAAGCTACCTTTAATGCTGGTAAGCTTCTGCGGTGTGGCTTTTCTTTCTTTGAGGTTGAGCTTATAGACAGCACCGTATGTTTCATCATTCCAGGTGGTGTAGATGATGGTATTACCGTCTTTAGAGATTGCCGGTTCAAATTCATAATCTTTACCACTGGTTAGTCTTTGGGGCTCTCCATCAGGCAGGGATTTCTTCCATAAATAACCTAATCCATTAAAAATCAGCGTTGCTTCATCCGGTGTAGTAATGGCGTGGCGGATCACTTTGGCAGTAAACCCCTCAGGAGCAGGATCATGTTCAAAGTGCAAGGCATCTACAATCTGATGTTTGGCCGTAGCCGTGAAAGGGATCTCCGTAGCAGTGGCTTGGGTAATATCCACTTTTCGGATTTTGCCTTCGCCCCAGATCACAATCGCCTGGTCATCAGGCATCCAGTCAAAGCCGGGATAGGTGCCGAAGATTGCCCAGGCTTCCTGCTGGTCTTTGCTCAGCCCATCAAAAACCGGCCACTCTTCCCCGGTTTCCAGGTCATGAATGAAAAGGATAGACTTGGTTCTAACTCTTCTTACAAAAGCAAGCTTTTTACCATCATTAGAAATCTGCGGACGACTGGCACCGCCCGGCCCACCGGTCACGGTTTCAGTTTCTCCGCTCTCCCGGTCGTAGCGTTTGATGACGTAAATCTGGCTGTTAGGGTCTTTGTTGTACTGAAAATAACCCCCGGGGTATACATCTTCGCTGTAGTACACAAAGTGTCCGTCAGGCGATACACTGGGTTCGTTGACATCCTGCTGATCGTTTTTGCGTTCGGTGAGCTGGATTCCGCTGCCGCCACTGATGTGGTACATCCACATTTCCCCGGCTCCCAGCGAACGGGTAGAAGTAAAGTGCTTACGGGCGACAATATACTGCCCGTCCGGCGTCCAGGCGGGATTGTTGAGTAGTCGGAAATCTTCTTCGGTGACCTGCTTCGCTTCATTGCCATCAATATTCATCAGCCAGATATTGTCACCACCTCCGGCATCGCTGGTGAAGGCGATCTGCGTACCATCGGGGCTGAAGCGGGGCTGGCTTTCGTAAGCATTTCCCTCGCGGATAATTTTGGCTTCGCCACCGGTAATGGGCAGCGTGTAGATGTCGCCGAGGAGGTCAAAAGCAATGGTTTTACCGTCGGGACTGACATCCAGGTTCATCCAAGTACCTTCATCGGTGGTGATGGTGATTTCTTTGGCATTGCCATGTGGCTGGGTGACATCCCACTTTTCTTCTTTTTTATCATCTTCCTGCGCGATAGCGGGAAGTACATAGACTAAGCTCAGGAAAGTATAGGTCAGTAGTGATTTCATGCTAGGTTTTCTGTGTTTAACCGCCGAAGCTAAGGAATATTACAAAATGGACAAAGGGAATTTAACCAAAAGCCTGAAGGCGAAATGACTAGCTATTGCCTGGAATAGTCCTGAAAGACAAGAAACAATATCGTAGAGTCTTCATCTTGCAAGATGTTGTTTGAAGTACATATTTCACGTAAGGAACGTGAAGGTTAATTTTGCAAAGAACGCCAAGGGATACTTTACCAACTTTGCGTATATGTTTTCTTTGCGGAATGCCGCCCAGCGCACGCTGCGGGCAAAACTTTCGTTCAGCTACATAAAAAGATCAAAACAGAAGAAAGTCACTTCCAAAAGCTTTAAGTAAAATAGCGCGAACTCCGCAATAATCGGGTGGGTAGCCTTGGGTCAATGGTTTACCTTTGTCTTATCACCGATGAATAAAAATCATGAAACCGCAGACAGCCACGGATTTTAATCGCATCACAGAAGCGATCAATTACTTACAACGCAACTTTCAATCACAGCCCCAGTTGGATGAGGTGGCCGAACAGGTTCATCTAAGCCCCTTTCATTTTCAGCGCATGTTTACCGACTGGGCGGGGGTCAGCCCTAAGAAATTCCTACAATACATCACCCTGGCGCATGCCAAAAAGATGCTGAAGGAGCATCAGTCCAGTTTATTTGATACCGCGCTGGAATCAGGACTTTCCGGTACGGGCAGGCTGCACGATCTGTTCATCAGCATAGAAGGCATGACACCCGGCGATTACAAAAACGGAGGGGAAAAACTTTCTATTAATTACAGCTTTGCCGAAAGCCCGTTCGGCACATGGCTGGTAGCTGCTACGTCCAAAGGCATTTGTCACATCGCTTTTGTAGATGAGGAGGAAAAGGCTTTGGATGATCTGAAAACCAGGTTTCCCAACGCCAATTATCAGCAAAAAGTGGATATGGCGCAGCAGAATGCGCTCTACATTTTTACCCACGACTGGAACAAGCTGCATCAGATCAAACTCCACTTGAAAGGCACAGAATTCCAGTTGAAAGTGTGGGAAACGCTGTTGAAGATTCCACTGGGACATCTTGCCTCTTATGGAACCATTGCCCAACAGATTGACAAGCCGAAAGCCTCCCGGGCGGTAGGTTCAGCCATTGGCGATAATCCGGTCGCCTATCTCATCCCCTGCCATCGGGTGATCCAGTCCAGCGGGATATTCGGTCAGTACCATTGGGGAAGTCAGCGTAAAACCGCGATGATCGGCTGGGAAGCAGCGAAACTTGATAACGAATGATGAGGAATGAATAAATGAGTAATGAAATCGCATAATGAACTTACTATTGAGGAGGTTAGAAAGATGATTAGAGGCAGGGAGATTTGTTGGGGAGGAAATCTTAAGCTCAAAATTTATGGCAGGCTGAACTGCAAATTAGGTAAACGAATAAAAAGGGAGAACCGGGTGTTTTTTGGTTCTGTACAGGAAGCAGAAGCATTAGGTTTTCGTCCCTGCGGACATTGTATGAAAGAAGCGTATAAACACTGGAAAAATGGACTTATTTAGTCAGGAAGAAATAGTAAACCTGCTTCCCTTTGATGGTGTCGCACACTATTATGGAGCGGTTTTACAACGAGAAGAAGCTGATCGTTATTTTGAAAAAATGATGGATAATATTCAGTGGAAAAACGATGAAGCCAAGATGTTTGGCAAGCATATCATTACCAAGAGAAAGGTCGCCTGGTATGGTGATGAAGACTATTCTTATACCTATTCCCGCGCTACCAAACAAGCGCTGCCCTGGACCGATGAACTTTTGGCACTCAAGCAAATAGTAGAAACCCGCAGTGGTACCCTCTTTAATTCCTGCCTGCTGAATTTGTACCACGATGGTGATGAGGGCATGGCCTGGCACAGTGATGATGAAAAAATGCTGGAAAAAGACGGCAGTATTGCCTCATTGAGTTTGGGTGCGGAAAGAAAATTTGCTTTCAAGCATAAAGAAAGTAAGCAGAGAATTGATTTACTCCTGGAACATGGCAGTTTACTAATGATGCAAGGTACTACCCAAACCTATTGGCTGCACCGACTGCCCCCTACCAAAAAAGTGAAGCGACCCAGGGTCAATTTGACCTTTAGGAAGATGGTGGTTTGAATCGTATTCTGCTAAAAGTATGAAAGGTCTATCAAAAAAATTATAAAGTGTGTATCTTGGTGATGCATAGTAGATAAGAACTATTGCATTCAGATGTTTTGAATAAAAAAGAAGAAATGTCTAGATCAAGGAAAGAAAGTAAATCTGAGTTATTTATTCATAATCTTAATGAAAGCCTTTTTTTAACAAATGAATTTAAAATTCGAACAATTATCAGTTATCTGAATGAATTTGATCAATATCTGACTGAGAAAAGTTTAGAAACAGATATCAAAATTAAAGAATGGCAGCAATCCGAAAAGGAAAAAAAATATTCAGGAATAGACTATTACTTTGATGAATTGATCAACTATAACTCAAGCTTCAAACAGTTGAAAATTGAGAGTACTTTTTTAAGCTCTTATTCTTTATTCGAATTCTATTTTAAGTCCTTCACAAAATTATATAAAGATTATTTTGAGTTGAAAATAAGCGTTGAAGATTTAGGTGGAAGCAATTACATAAACAAGTCAAAGTTGTATTTGGAAAAAGTAATTGAATTAAATCTAGAAAAGTTGAATTCTCAATGGAATGAAATTACTAAATATCAAAAAATAAGAAATAAAATTGTTCACAACAATGGAAAAATGAATGAAAATGATGAAAAATTAGTCATTCAGTTATGTAGGATTGATGGAATATCCATTGAGAAAAGTGGAACTATTAATATTACTGATAAAATCTTTATAATCTCATTTTGGGATTTGTTTAACGAATATATTGAAGGGATTATAAAGCTTACAATTGATAAGGTAAAAAAAACACCTATTACAAGAAGAACTGAATAAGTACTATTCTCTAATTGATTAAATATTATCCTATTGTTGATTCTATCCTTTCGCTTTGGCACAAAGTAATGAACAGCAAGCTTAAACACCTGCTGCTATCCATCGGCATCTGCGTATTGTTTGCGATGATGGGTGGATTGTTGGTAGGAGACGCACTGGAAGGCTGGTTTAAAGCCTTGCGACATCCCTGGTATTCCCTTCCTTTGTGGGGCTGGTATATGATAGGGGGCTTGTATTACCTGATCGCCATCGTTATTCTCTACAAATTATTGAATAAACCATCCAGTCCGAAAAGAAAAAAAGCCATCGGACTGACGATCATCATGATTGCCGGTAATGAATATTGGAACTATCTATTCTTTGGCCTGGAAAGTACCTTAGCGGGTTTTCTAGGTTTGATTCCCTTTACGGCAGTTGTGATTGTCTTGTTTTTTACCCTTTTTAGATACGAAAGAAATGCATCCTGGATTCTTTTTCCTTATCTTTTATGGCTAGGATATGACCTTATCTGGACATACAGTCTTTGGCAACTAAATCATTAACCTCATGGAAAAAAGAGCCTTCCTCAAAACAACCTCCGCTACTGTCATTGGCAGTTTACTTACGCCTCTGCTCTCCTGTAATTCATCTCCAGAACAACAAACCCCAAGCGCTTTGACCGAAGAAGAACGTAAAAACTGGGCAGGCAACCTGACCTACAGCACCGATCAGTTGTACCAGCCTGCTTCGGTAGAAGAACTGCAGGAAGCCATCAGGAGCTTAGACAAAGTAAAAGCCTTGGGCACACGGCATTGCTTCAATAACATTGCCGATAGCAAAGCCAGTCAAGTATCTTTACAAAAGCTCAGACAGATAAGTATTGATGAAGATGCTAATACGGTGACTGTAGAGGCCGGTGTGAATTATGGAATGCTCTCTCCTTATTTGCATGAGAGAGGCTATGCTTTGCATAACCTGGCTTCCTTGCCCCATATCTCTGTGGTGGGTGCCTGTGCTACCGCCACGCACGGTTCAGGAGTGAATAATAAAAACTTGTCTTCCGCGGTCAATAAAATAGAGTTTTTTAATGCCTCGGGAGATTTGGTAAGCCTTTCCCGTGCCGAAGATGGGGATAAGTTTAATGGGGCAGTCGTCAACCTGGGGGCGTTGGGTATAGTGACCCGGCTCAGTCTGGACATTGAGCCTACTTATGATATGCGGCAGGATATTTATTTGTCTTTGCCAGTATCCCAACTGGAAGCACATTTTGAGGAAATCATGTCGGCAGGTTATAGTGTGAGCTTATTTACCGACTGGCAAAGTGATAATGTAAACCAGGTCTGGATCAAGCGCAAAGTAGACAATGTGCCATCCGGCCCTGCCGAAGCTGACTTTTACGGTGCCCAACTGGCGGACAGGGATGTGCATCCTATCATTGAGATTTCTGCCGAGAACTGTACTAAGCAAATGGGCGTGGCCGGTCCCTGGTATGAGCGCTTGCCCCACTTTCGTATGGAGTTTACACCCAGCAGTGGCAAAGAATTACAAACCGAATTTTTCGTACCTCGCCAGCACGCGGTAGAAGCTTATCTGGCGATTCAAAAGTTGAAAGATAAGGTTGGCCCACTGTTGATGATTTCTGAAATCCGCAGTATCGCTGCCGATGACTTTTGGATGAGCCCCTGTTACCAGCAAGACTGTATCGTTTTCCACTTTACCTGGGAGCAGGAAACAGAAAAATTAATAGAATTGCTTCCCACCATAGAAGCTACCCTCCAGCCTTTTGATGCACGTCCTCACTGGGGCAAAGTCTTTACCATGTCGGCTGAACGGCTGGCTTCGCTCTATAAAAAAATGCCAGACTTCATCAATCTGGCGAAGGAATATGATCCGGAAGGCAAATTTAGTAATGCTTATTTACAGCAGCATATATTTACTCAGGCTTAGGGGTTTAAGGCAAGAGGCCTAATAGACAGAATGCTCAAACTGCTAATCTTTGTAGTATAGCATTTTAAGCAGGCAATTATTTAATGAAAAGAGCGGACCGAATTTAATATATACAGGCAAATACATAAAACCAGCATATGAATACCAAAATATTGATGACGGCAAGTGCCCTGCTGTTGGGAATTATGGGCGTTGTATTGTTATTCCTTAGTGATGTGGTCATTATCTTCCTAAATATCACCTTAAATGTAGAGACTAATCTTTTTATGCAAATCCTGGGGTCATTGTACCTTGGGTTTGGAGCTATTAATTGGATGTCAAAAAGTGCTTTGATGGGAGGAATATATAATAGGCCCATTTCCATTGGAAATTTCATGCATTTCGGGGCCAGCGCTATCGCCTTGCTGAAAATAGTATTCGGAAATCAAGTACATGCTGAAGTTATTATTCCGCTGGCAATAATTTATACCATTTTTGCCGTATCATTTGCCTATGTTTTTATGACCAATCCGGGTAGTGTTGGAAACGAAAAATAAATACTCCTACAAGGACTGAGATCTTCCTGGAAATTGAAAGTCCTGAAGCATTGTAGAAAGATAGTTTGTTACATGCTATATCAGTAAACCCAGCAACTTATTATCAATTCTAATGACACACAGCTTGCCTTTTTCGCTATTAAATTCCCACCGCCAGTACTTCCAGAGCCGCTTCGCTTAGTCTTTTTCTGGTTTCGGGCAAAATATAACGGCTTTGGTCAATCTGCTGGGGCTGGTCACGGCGACAGAAATAGCTATGCACCGCCCTTCTGACTTTATGGCTGTGATTGGTAGTGCCCCCGTGCCAGGTGTGGGAGTTAAAGATTACCACCGTTCCGACAGGGGCTTCCAGCAGTATCTCTTCAGGATGGCTTGCCAAAGGGTCATCCAATTCATCCTGGGGGAGTTTGCCGTTTTTATGGGTTCCGGCGACCAATCGGGTAGCACCATTTTCGGCAGAGAAATCATCCAGCAGCCAGATAGAGTTGCAGACTTTAAAATCGCCGGGACTTACCGCCTCATGCCAGTCTACGTGCAGCTTCTGCTGTCCATAGCCGGGCAGGGCTCCGCGGTAGTTAAGGGAAGAAAGCTTAAGCTCCTGCCCCACTACCTGGGCCACGCCGGCCAATACCCGTGGGTGGGTAAAAAAGATGTCAAAAGCCGGGTCTTTGTTCACCAAGTCAGCCAGGCGGTCAGCGCCTTCTTCTTTAGGATGGCGAATGTATTTGGACTCCGCTAGTTCAAAGCCTGCCCGTTCTCCCTCTTTATCCAGCAAGTACTGTATGGTGTGCCGAATTTCATGGACTTGTTCATCAGAGAGTAGTTTTCCCAGGTAGAGATAGCCGTTTTCATCTAAAAATGCCTTTTCGTCAGCAGTCAATGTGTCTTCACGATAACCAAGTTGATATAAATAGTCGTTCATAGGTTTTAAGTCTATATATATTAGTAATGAATAGGCAAAAAATTTGAGTTTGATTACAATTAATCAATAACCATTTAACAGCCTTAATTTAAACATTATGCTACTCTCCATTATTTACTAATAATAATTAACATTACCTTTTAGCATGGCTCTATTAATCGGATTTTTTCTACTGTCTATTATTTTTTCATTTCTCTGCTCTGTATGGGAAGCAGTATTACTTAGTATTACACCCTCTTACATCAAACGCAAGGAACAAGAAACTCCGGCTACCGGAAAGCTTATTGCCGGGTTGAAGGACGATATTGATAAACCATTGTCAGCCATACTCACCCTAAATACCATTGCCCATACGGTGGGTGCCATAGGCGTGGGAGCACAGGCGGGAAAGCTGTTTGGAGAAAATAATATCAACATCCTGGGCTTTCAGCTTACCTACGCATCCCTGATCGCTGCTTTCATGACGCTGGCGATTTTATTTTTATCAGAAATTATCCCCAAAACCATAGGCGCAAACAACTGGAGAACGCTGGCCCCACTCACCGCCCGGGCGATCAGGGTGCTAATGTGGATATTGAAGCCTTTTGTCTGGCTAAGTACGCTGATTACCCGATGGCTACAGCAGGATAAGGAAAAAAGTGTATTTAGCCGCCAGGATTTTGCGGCGATCACCGAAGTGGCCAATGAGAGTGGGGCTTTTAAGGAAAATGATTACACCCTGATCAAAAATGTTCTGCATTTTGACGAACTCACTGCTGAGGATGTGATGACGCCCCGCACGGTGATGATGATGGCGGAAGAAAACCAGACGGTAAAATCATTTTATGACAAGCACCAGCCCATACAATTTTCCCGCATCCCTTTGTACCATGAGTCTAAAGACGTAGTTACCGGCTTATTGCTCAAAGACGAGATGCTGCTCAAACTGGTAGAAGGTAAACCGGATGAACTGCTCAAAAATATTAGCCGGGAGGTGAGTATCATCGGAAGCAATATGTCTTTGCGCCAGGTCTTTGAAACGCTCAGCGAAAAAAGGGAAAAACTGGCCGTAGTGGTTGATAAATACGGCGGACTGATGGGCATGGTCACCTTGGAAGATGTGTTTGAAACACTATTCGGCCTGGAGATTATGGATGAAACTGACGAAGTGTCAGACCTGCAAAGCTATGCCCGCCAGAAATGGGAAACCCGCGCCAAGAAATTAGGCTTGATTGAATAGCGTCAGTTTGATTAGCTTATAAATGCAACTCTCGTAAAAAGGGTAAATTCCCTATATTGCAAACCAGTATTAACTGGCCTAAATCCACTACCATGAAGTACCTTATTTTTTTCACCAGCTTATTTTTTGCCTGCACTTCACCCGAGCCTGCCCGGGAAAATATCAGCAGCACTTCTACCGTAATTACCGCTGTAAACGTAGTTGATGTAAGAGACGGGAGCATTACTGAAGGGCAGTATGTGGTGGTAGATTCCGGGAAAATCACCAAGATCGTGGCGCAGATAGCCGATTTGCCGGAAGGTATTGCTACTATTGACGGAAAAGGAAAATACCTGATGCCCGGCCTGGCAGAAATGCACGCCCATATTCCCTCGCCCCCACAAAGCCAGGAGATGGTTGATGAAACGCTTTTTCTCTATTTGTCCAATGGTGTGACGACCATCCGGGGCATGCTGGGTCATCCTGTCCATCTGAAGCTGCGGGAGCAAGCCAGCAACAATGAGATCCTTAGCCCGAGGATTTTCACATCCAGCCCGTCGTTGAATGGTAATACGGTCAAGACCGTAGAAGAAGCCCGGGAGAAAGTAACACAATACAAAGCGGATGGCTATGATTTCCTGAAGCTGCATCCCGGTATCCAACGGGAAGTTTTTGATGAGATTGTCAAAACCGCCAACGAAGTGGATATCCCTTTTGCCGGACACGTATCGGTAGATGTGGGCATTCGTCACGCCTTGGAAAGTGAATATGCCTCGGTAGACCATGTTGATGGCTTTCTGGAAGGCTTAGTACCGCAAAGCGCCAATGTACAGCCTGACGAAAATGGTTTCTTCGGCTACAATTTTGCCAGCCTGGCCGATACTTCTATGATTGATGAACTGGTGCAGATGAGCAAGGATAATGAGGTATGGATAGTCCCCACCCAGAGCCTGTTTGACCGCTGGTTTTCCCCGGAAGATCCCGATTTTCTGGCCAACACCCCAGAAATGAAATATATGTCTAAGTCTACTTTGGAAAAGTGGGTAGCCAACAAAACACAACTGATAGGAGGTGCTGACTACACCGCCGAACAGTGGGAGGTGTTTAATATGATACGGAAAGAGATGATCAGGCAACTGCATGAAAATGGACAAGGTTTACTGCTGGGATCGGATGCCCCTCAGGTATTTAATGTGCCCGGTTTCTCCATCCACCATGAACTGAATGGTATGTTACAGTCTGGCCTTACTCCGCTGGAAGCGATACAGATCGGAACGATCAACCCGGCCATATTTTTTGGGATGGAAGGGGGATTCGGAGAGGTGACAGAAGGGGCCAGCGCCGATTTGATTTTGCTCAATGCCAATCCCCTGGAAAGCCTGGAAGCCATCAAAAATCCTGAAGGCGTTATGGTACGTGGCCGCTGGTTGAGCCGTGAGGCTATTGACAAACGCCTGGAGGAGATTGCCCAAAATAACATAGATCGTTGAACTAAGTACATGGAGTTACTTACAACATTTTACTCGCCTTTCTAAGATAGTTATGCTCCATGGGATAAATTCTGCGCTATGCTTAGCAGGCTGCTTATGCAATAGGTATCGATGACATTACGCATACTCGCCCATTATACATTGGTATGCCAACTGTTGGCATACATAAGACATATATTGTCCTGCATTAATTTTCTTGAAAGCAAACGTTCCTTTGTCCATCCGGGATTAAAGGCATCACCTTCAAATGGTGAGTTTTTACATAAAGACGAAAAGTCAAATTGATACATGCCTTTTCTGTGATAGTATCTATCTAACAGACATTGATTACATTTAACTAACCAGCTTGACTAAAGTATAGTCCTACAAACCACACCTAAATTCCTGCCTATGAAAACGAATCAGCGAATGGTATATCTTACTATGCTGATGCAGTTAGCCGCCTTATCCTTTGTGGTGTTGCTGATCAGTTGTAAGAATGGTGAAGAAACTGGCCCACAACTACCCCAGGTGCCGGGAAAAGCTACAGTATCTGTAAAAGACGAGTTGGGTTCCCCTTATCCCAATGTCAAAGTCACTTTGTTTATGGGCAATAAGATTGATGACCAAAAATACACGGATGAATCAGGAATGGTTGAACTCAATTCTAAAGATACCGGCACCTATCAAATGAAGCTTGTGACCCCCTTGTCCACCGAAGCAGTGACTGAGCTTCCGGCAGATATCAACATAAAAGCTAATCAGACTGCCAATGTTGCTTTTATCATACAACCACAGCCAGTGAAGGCACTCCTGAACTTTGGCAGTGTGGACCTTTTTAGCGAAATTAAAGATAAAGATGGCAATATGCCTGTTAATCCTACTGAGCCACTCTATGCCGCAAATGTTTTTGATGAACCGTTAGGATTATTGAACGCGATCAAAGCCCCGGACGGTCACCATGTGACGCTCTCGGAATGGCAAACTGCCCAAGGTAATTTGACAGTTCACTGCAACGGAAATTCATCCACGGTAGATATTGCGTTGAAAGGCTTGATTCCCAACGGTACCTACACCTTACATTGTAATTTTCTCAACAAAGCCAAAAGTGCGGGTCAGGCCATAAATTTTGCCAACGACCTGGCAAAGAGGAACTCATTAGGATCAGGCACAAAAAACATCGTAGTGGCTGATGCCAATGGAACTGTCAATGCCAGTATACAACATGCTTCCTGCATCCTGACGGAAGAGGTGGCACTGGTGATCCCTGTAATTTACCACATCAACGGAAAGACATTTGGAGAAAATCATATTCCTGACCCGGAAGAAGTGAACCAAATGTTAGTCTATTTTCAATAAGTGAACCGTTACAAAATTTATTTTTATGGGTACTATTGATACATACCAACAAAGCAGACAGCAACTATTTGACGCGGAAGGAATTCAACCCGCATCAAAGATAGTCGCTACCGATGGTCCGGTAAAAAATGTGCATTACCTGGAGCTGGGCGCTGGCAAACCGCTTATCCTTATCCACGGGGGCGGAAGTCATTCCAGCGAATGGTTTAACATCCTGAAAGGCTTGTCCGCACACTTTCATCTGTTTGTAGTAGACCGTCCGGGATGCGGGCTTACCGACCCCATAGATTATCAGGGGGTGCCTTTCCGGGAAAGTGCTATTGCCTTCGTTCGTTCTTTTATGGATGCCGTAGGATTGGAGAAAGCTTACTTTATGGGGCAATCGTTAGGAGGTTATTTTAGTATTTGCTTTGCCTTGCAATATCCTGAAAGGGTAGAAAAGCTGTTGCTTATCGGCGCACCAGCCGGAATGAACCTGTGGATTCCTTATATATTGAGGCTTTTGGGCACCGAAGGCTTGAATCGTCTCTTGGTAAAAACTATCGCCAAACCCAGTGTGCAAAACCTGAAAAATGTACATAAGATGTTATTGGTAGCCGATCCCAACAAAGTACCCGATCTCTATTACCAACATACTTTTCACGGCCAGTTGTTGCCCGGCTATGAAAAGGGTTTCCTGTCTTTGTTAGAAAATGTGCTAACCTTGAAAGGGTGGCGCAAGGAGCTATACATCGGCGACCAGTTGCAGGGGTTGAGCATGCCGGTGAAATTTATCTGGGGCGATAAAGATGCTTATGAAAACCCGGAAAGTGGCTTGCAAAAGGCCAAAGCCATCAAAGATTATGAATTTAAAGTTATTGCAGAGGCTGGGCACTGCCCATGGTTGGACCAGCCCAAGCAATGTACGGAGGCTATCATGGCTATGCTTATTTGATGAACTTTAAATCTGGTTTGTATTTTAATAGGGCTTAGTAAAAAGTTTCTACAAAAAAAGGTGATACTTTGTCCAGTATAGACACTTATACATAAAAACCAGGCTTATGATGACACAGAAATATCTTGAGCAAGCTGGTAAGGCAAGAGAAACGTTTTTTCTTCGCCTATACCAAAAAGCTTTTCCGATCACCGCAAAATATATCAGTCAAAGAGGGGGCACTTTTGACGAAGCCAAAGATATTTTTCAGGATGCTTTGGTGCTTTATTACGAGAAAGTGCTGACAGAAAAAGATGCACATATACAGAATGAACAGATATATATACTGGGTATCGCCAAACATCTTTGGTTGAAAAAGTGCAGAAGCAAGCCTCAGACTACTGAGCTTGACCATCCGGCGGCAGAAGCAGTCGCGGTGGAAGAGGATGAAGCACCTGCTGCGCATAAACTACTACAGTTCTTAGCAACAGCCGGAGAGAAATGCATGGAGATGCTGCGGGCATTCTATTACGATAAGCTACCGCTATCCGAGATTGCCCAAAATTTTGGCTACTCCGGCATACGTTCGGCTACCGTACAAAAGTATAAGTGCATAGAAAAGGTTAGGGATACTGTCAAAGAAAAATCACTGAGCTATGAGGACTTCCTTGCATGAAATCAAAGTAATAGAGCAACATCTTTTACAAAGGGAGCCGCCGGAAGAAGCCCTGATTTTTGAGGCACGCATGTTATTGGATGCTGAGTTGAAAGAAAAAGTAAAATGGCAGAACAAAACCTATGCGTTGGTACAATCCTATGGACGCAAACAACTCAAGGCAGAAATTGATGCTGTACATCAGCAGCTATTCACTACCACCAAGCACAGGAGCTTCCGACAAAAAATGCTTAGTCTCTTTACAAAGTAGCTAATAAGATTTACAAGTTATTTTAAGTTACAGGGCAAACATCATTGCTCTGGAAGGATATTTATCACTCGTTCTTAAGTAGTTGCCAGTTAATACAATTCCCTAATTTTTTTATTAATCATTACTCACTCCTCATTATTCATTCATCTTAAATAATAGTTTCCATGTCCATTCATGCAAGTGTAATTCCCATGGTCATTGACAACAGTGGCCGGGGAGAAAGGGCTTATGATATTTATAGCCTTCTACTCAAAGAACGCATCATCTTCCTGGGTACAGGTATTGATGACCAGATTGCCAATGTAATCGTGGCGCAATTGCTTTACCTCAACAGCCAGAGCCAGACGCAGCAGATAGATCTGTATATCCAAAGTCCGGGGGGAAGTGTGTATGCCGGTCTGGCTATTTACGATGCTATGCAGATGATTTCCGCCCCTGTATCTACGGTAGCGATCGGCTTCTCCGGCAGTATGGCAACCGCCCTATTATGTTCAGGACATGCTGGTAAGCGCTATGCACTGCCTCAGTCTACCATACATATGCACCCTACTGGCGGCGGTGCCAAAGGGTATACCGAAGATGTGCGTATCGCTACCCGCGAACAGGAGAGATTACAAACCCAGCTTTTTCATATTATGGGCAAGCACAGCGGCCATAGCTGGAAAGAAATAGAAGATTACTTCTTGAGAGATCGTTTTCTGAATGCCAAAGAAGCCCAGGCTTTCGGCCTTATTGATGAAGTATTGGGCGACACCAGCCAACTGATCATGCTCAACAAATCAGCCCTGGAAGTCAGCTTGTATAATGGAGAGAAACTGCCAAGCGCTTAGCCGCTACGGAGTAGTGTTAAACGCGAAAGTGTATGGTTAGATTGTCCAATTTAACTGTTACACCCTCGCGCCCCACACTTACACTACTTGACCATAATCAACTGTTTACTAATGCCGTGGCTGCCCTGGATCATAAGGGTATAAATTCCTTTGGGCAGGCCATTTACATCCAGCGTAGTAGATGGCTGCGACGCCGTGCCCAGTGAATGTACCCTTCCATCAAAACTTATTAATTTCAGTGAATAGCTATTTTCTGCCGAGGCATTTTGTAAAGCCACCGTCAACTGGCTTTGAACCGGATTTGGGTAAGCACTGATTACTGTTTGTTTTTCTACATCCGGTACCATTTTCATCTCAGTACCCGCCAGGCGGGCGGATGTACTACCATTTGCGTTGGCTGCCCATAGAATAGCCTCTTTCATCATCGTCCTGAATTTGCTATTACTTTGATAATCAGAGGCATTGTGTCCAAGAGCGGTATAAAAAGAGCGGCCGCCATCAAACTCTTTGTACCAGGTTACCGGCCGCGCAGCATCGTAGCTATTGCCACCGGTAGAACGGACTTCCAGTAGATTGATATTACCACTAAAAAGTTTGCCACCGTTGAGTTGCCAATAATAATACTCTTCATTCTTATTCCAGCTACTACCCAGATGGTCTACCGTAGGGTGGCTATTGACCACATCCATCGTAGCATTGGTGTTATTAGCGGTATGGTTGGGGCTGGTTTGCACAATTCCACCTACCAAATCATTATACCAGGGCCAACTGCCATCGCGGTACGTATCAGTGGCGGCATGTACCCCAACAAAACCACCTCCGTTTTGGATATACGTTTTGAAGGCGTTTTGCTCAGCAGTGGTGAGTAGGCCATTACCTGAAGTATTTAGCCAAACTACTACATCATATTGCGCCAGATTAGCCGGGGTAAAAACGCTACTGTTTTGCGAAGCAGTAGTAGACCAGTCATTCGCATTGCCCAG
>JBBSOG010000091.1:0-15409 GCA_038259985.1 Cytophagales bacterium | reverse complement strand
CGCCGCCCTGAAGAATACCCACCGTGACTGCAGCCCGCGCAGGAATTTCTTCATCATATTCATGACCCTCCTCATAATATTGGCCGTAACTATAGGTCAGTACAAACGATAACACTAATGTAAAGAGTGATTTCATACATCAATTTTGAAAGGGTAAATCTTAGTGAGAGAAAGTGAAATTTAGCATGACATCATAAATTTTGAAATAGCTAGACCGCTATTTATTTATTGGTAATAAGAAAAGTTTTCATGCCATAATTAGCTCATCAGTAAAAGCTAAAAAAAGCATATCTGTACTCATTTTTGCTACACAGCGCCGGTAGCACTCAATTCATTATCGCTAAAGAAATCCCGAAAAAAAAGCCTACTCCGTGTCAGTCTGGACAAAAAAGTTATCTTTGCCACAAACTTGAGTAGGTTATGTCACTGATGAATTATATGGTTTGGGCAGCAGACCCTGACCTTGCACATATTTGGGGTTTGACGATTCGCTGGTACGGATTGTTATTCGCCAGTGGTTTTCTGATTTCACAACAAATCCTTTTTCGCATATTTCGCGCTGAAGGGCACAAAGAGTCCGATGTAGAGACCCTAACGGTGTTCATGGTGATTGCCACGATATTAGGTGCCCGCCTGGGCCATGTCTTTTTCTATGAACCGGAGCGTTATTTGTCCCACCCAATAGATATCCTCAAAATCTGGGAAGGTGGGCTCGCCAGCCACGGCGCTGCATTCGGTATACTATTCGCGCTATTTCTCTATAGCAATTACAATATACGCTTCAATTTTTCAACCTTTAAGGGTACTTTCCACAAGCAATCACGTCCGGGGCAGAGCTTCTTATGGGTAGTAGATAGAATTGTGATTGTAGTAGCCCTGACAGGTGCCTTAATTCGTTTTGGTAATTTTATGAACTCGGAAATTGAGGGTTTGCCTACCAAGAGCGATTATGGTGTAGTTTTCGCCTGGCATGCCAAAGACGCTATCTTGGAAAGCAGCGAGGCGGTAGAAGAAGTAGATGTTTCTTCTGATGCAGATAGGGTATCAACTTCAACTGAGTCTGTAGGGGAGGAATATCGCCCTGTTACTTTCACCATTAAATTTAGAAACGCCGGTTATCCGGAAGAAGAAATACGCTCCTACCTGGAAAGTAGGGTGAAGAGTTTATTTACTAACTACCAAAGCATCCGAAAGCATATTTATGAGCCAGCCGGTACGCCCTTAAATTACACTCTTACCCAGGATAGGGGGAATTATATCGCTGAGGTGTACACTTATGGTGTTCCCCGCCACCCTGCCCAATTGTATGAATCAGGCACATCTTTTCTATTGTTCTTGTTTTTGCTCTTCATCTGGTATAAGCTGAAAGATAAAACACCCGAAGGCTTATTGCTGGGACTTTTTCTGGTCATTCTCTTTGGCTTACGCTTCGTGCATGAATACTTCAAAGAAAACCAGGTTGGATTTGAGGATGAAATCCCGCTTAATATGGGGCAGTGGCTGAGTATTCCTTTGATATTGGCAGGTATTTATTTACTCATACAGGTGGCTAGAAGATCCAGAAAGCACGCCAATCTTTGACATTAACCTTAAGAAGGCACATAAATGTTAAGGGTATCGCCTGTACGAATGATGTTGTCGCGCATGGCGTTCCAGTCCCTGATCTGGCGGATATTTACCCTGTACCTTCGGGCAATGCCATCCATCGTTTGTCCACGAAGTACTTTATGCTCCACGAGTCTGAGATCAGTATCCAGGGGTACGATTTCTTTTCTTTTTTTCAGCACCTGGGCCGTGGCCGCTACTTCCTCAGGCAAATCCTCAAGGAGTAAGTCAGACCTATTTTCCTGAAAGATGGCTGTTTTGTCTATGGGAATCACTAAAGGCCAGCCATTCCTTAAAGTTGGCACCTTTTTTTTGATCAAAGCGGGATTAAGAAAAACAAGCGGCTCCTCCTTCATCTTAAGGTCATCGGCCAGTTTACTGAAGCTAATCTCATGATAAACCCTTACGGTATCTACTGCGTGAAATGTAGCTTCTGGTAGTTTTGGCCGAATGTTGTGCTCATTTTGAAACCGGTTTAAATATATCAAAGCCATAAAAGCGGGCACATAACTTTTGGTTTCCGAGGGTAAAAACTTCCTGACCCTCCAATAATCCCGGCTTCCCCTAGCCTTGACGATAGCCCGGTTTACGTTGCCCGGCCCACTATTATAAGCAGCCAATGCCATCGGCCAGCTTCCGTAGATGTTATGCAAGCGGTCAAGATAAGTTAGTGCAGCTTGTGTGGAGGTGTAAGGATCTCTTCTTTCATCCAGATAATCGTTAATCTCGAGGCCAAGCCATTTTCCAGTGCGGTACCGGATTTGCCACAGCCCAACGGCCTCCATATCAGATTGCGCATCCGCTTGCAAAGCAGACTCTACCATCGTGAGGTATTTGAGATCGTGAGGAAGGTTTTTTTCCATCAGCACCTTTTCAATATATGGGAAATAAAGGATACTCTTACCAAACATACGCTCCGTAAGGTCTTTCTTACGGATGGCATATAGGTCAATGAAATTTTCTATATGACGGTTATATACCAATGGGATATCGGAAGTGATATTGGCAAAGCGCTTTCTATAAACGGAGTCAGGATAACTGATTATTTCATCTTGCTCAAAACCGTAGGGGTTTTTGTACAGCGTATCAATAGGATAAATGAACAGGTCATTAGCTGCGCTGTCAAGATAGGCAGCAGAAAGTTTAGCAGAATTTTCGGCCGTATTTTCGTTATCTGTAAAAATAGAGATAAAGACGTCCAAAGCACTTATCTCCTCTGACCGATCACCGGGCTGGGTTTCATCTACTTCATCTCGGGAGGTTTCTGCTGATGATATGTTTTGATTGATTTCTGTGCAGTTGCTCAAAAGGAACAAAGCAATGCTGAAGCTAAGGAGGTAATATGACTTTTTGTTTTCCATTACAACTAATAAAGCGCTGTGCGCTCAAAATGTTAGGTATCGTTGTCAATAATTCCAGTTAAACTGTCTTTACGATCTTAAAACAAAATTTTATATTGCTATTTTAAATATTTCCACTTAATATATTGCAGGTATATGTCTTAAACTTTTCCGATCAGCAACACAATACAGGGATAAGTTTCCAGTAGTGCTTCCTACGAAGCATATAACCTCAACATCTTCTAACTTTTTCAAAATTACTTTTTGACTTAATTAGCCCCTTACAAATTTTCATGCTTCATGCGCATATTGTATGTTTTTTGTTTACCATCTGCTATGCTTAAAAAAATATTATTCGTTGTCATTCTTTTTATTGGTCTGGTCATAGTCTGCAGATTAATTGCCCCCCATTGGTATAATTTTTTGGCAGTAAATAAGCCTCTTGTTGACGCTGACATTTTATTGGTAGAAGGTTGGGTTTCCGATTCCACCCTCCGCAACGCCGCTCAGCTATTCAACGAAGGAAAATATGACCGAATACTGGTGGCGAGCATTCTGTTTTCCAACGAATTTAATATGCACTCCACCGGTGCTCTAATCTATAATATTGATGAGATGAAGGACTTGCCTTCTCACTCAGATACCGTTTTCATTGAAGCAAACAGCAGTTTGGCGGGTGGTGCATACGCAAAAATGAGGGTACTGGCAGATGAAGATACTTTAGGGGAAGTCACCACGTCTGATCAAATCAGAAAATTCTCTTTTCCCCTCAACCATAAGCTAAAGCCTGTCCAGCAGATCAAAATTATGTTTACCAATGATTATCATGACTGGGATAAGCATCAGGATAGAAATCTAATCGTTCAGAGTCTTCACCTGGACCATACTTTCATCCCCACCCGCACGCCTTCGGTATATTATGACCTAGGAAAAATTGATGGTTCAAATCTGGAAAAAACTTCTAAGAGCAGGGCAGGTTCTTCCGCAGAGTACCTCATAGAACAGGGGGTGCCCCCGCAATCCATTCAAATCATTGAAGCCCCCCGGGTAAAATATAACAAGACCTACACGACGGCAAAAGCAGCAGGCGAATGGCTGGAATCTCATGAAACCAGTAAGCTTAAGATTAACCTTATCTCAGAAAACGTACACTCCCGAAGAAGCTGGATGCTTTTCAAAAAAGAAATGCCTAAGCAAATAGAACTGGGTATCATCGCGTCTTCCCGCTTTGACGATGAAGCCCATAAATGGTGGAAAAATCCTGGCAGGAAAGCCTACGTCCTCAATCAAAGTATAAAGTTTTGGTATGCTATTTTTAGCTATTATTTCATATGAATTTAATTTGAGGGAAAATGATAGTACTTTTTCAAAAAAACAGTATATTCAGCAAGCTGCTTTTTGACCTCAAATACATTCGTATGAAAAAACTTATACTGTTCTCTTTTTTTTTCTTTTCGGTTATTTTGAGTTGGGCACAAAGTTTAAGTTGGAGCTTAAATGTGGCACCGGGAATATCTTACCGCCTTCCTCAATCTGGTCTCCCCACTGATTACGCCCAGGCTATACAAAGTGGCGAAAAAAGCATGTACGTATTTGATTTCGGGATAGATTTGCGAAAGAACATCACCGATCGGTTGAGCGTCGGTACCGGGGCTTTTTATTCCCAAAAAGGCTTTTCCAACACTTTTCTGGCTGCGGTCTATGATGATTCTCACCTTGACCGCCGCTACATTCTGGATTTTGTGCAGGATTATCTGGACATACCTTTTTATCTCACTTATGACGTCTACCAAAATGACCGCTTCCGACTTTATCCCCTTTTAGGTGTTAATCATAGTTTGCTCCTGAAAGAAAAAAACAGCATCACGGTGACCCGGGGTGAGGCCAGTGAAGAAACCATGAATAAGTTAGCCAAACCTTATCTTGGTAGTTCCCAACTCCATAATATTGGTATCTTAAGCGGTTTGGGCGTGATGGCCGCGGTAGACCCCAAAACCGCTATCGGCCTGGAGGCAATAAGTAAAGTGATGTTCACCCCGCTGCTTGATCAATTCTCCAACACGCATCGCTATTTGTATTCATTCAACCTTAATTTCAAATTTGTAAGAAAAATTCAGTAATTCGCTTACCTAAACTTTACCGAATTACTATGATACTCTTTCGCTTGTTAACCGCTTTCCTACTCTTAGTTTGTTATGCCTGCGCCAGCAGTCAATCTCTGGACATTGTGGACAAGCCCATTATTTTTGATGAGGAACGGGAAGCGCTTTCCCTGCAATACATGAAGGAGCACTATGGCATTGAAGCGGACGAGCCCACCATTACGCCTACCATGATCGTGGTACACTGGACTGCCATACCTACTTTTGAAGGCTCTTTTAATGCGTTTTATAACACCAAGCTTCCCTCTTCACGCACTGGTATCAAAGGGGGTGGCGCTTTGAATGTCTCTGTGCCTTATCTGATAGACCAGGATGGCACCATTTATCAACTCATGCCCGATACGCTATTTGCCCGTCATGTCATCGGCCTGAACCATACAGCGATCGGTATAGAAAATGTGGGCGACGATGACAAATATCCTCTGACTGAGGCTCAATACGAGGCAAATTTAAAGCTCATTCGCTATCTGGGAGACAACTACAATATTGACTATGTGATCGGCCACCACGAGTATCAAAAATTCAAAAATTATCCGCTGTGGTTGGAAAAAGACCCTAATTACCTCACAGAAAAGAGTGATCCGGGGGATGCTTTTATGGAGCGGCTTCGTGATGATCTGAAAGACCTTGACTTAAAGCCGCTGCCTGAGGAAACCACTTCTCAAACAAAGCCTATAGCAGTAACCAATATCACTCAGGGTATTCAGGGACAAGTCATTTGGCTGGAAGGCAACCAGATGCCCGGCATTCGGGATAAGATGGACACTTCTACCGCTAAACGTGGTAAGGGTGTACAAAGGACAATCTTTGTGTATGAACTCACCAATCGGCAAGATGCTGTCTTTGCAGATGGCTTCTTCTCTGAAATCCGCAAAAAACCAATAAAGCAGGTACAAACTGATGAGAACGGTTATTTTGCTATTCCTTTGGAAACTGGCCGATATTCTGTTTTCGTCAAAGAAGAGAAAGGTTTGTATGCTAATCTATTTGATGGCGAAGGGAATATACAACCCATAAAGATATCCCCTGATCGTGTTCAGCATATGGACATTAAGGTGGATTACAATGCGGCATATTGAGATGCTCATCATCTTATTCATGTTTTGGAAAAATGAATACAACCATTCCAACCTATTCTAATGACCTTGTGTCTTATTAACAGAATAAATACTAACCTAAGCCTGGAAATGTAAATTGGCATGCACGATGAAAAAGCGCTAGTCTCCGGATGTGCTAAAGGAGAGCGAGCCATGCAAAAAGAACTATACGACCGATTTTCCGGACGCATGCTTGCTATTTGTGTACGCTATTGTAAAAGTAAGGACGATGCGGAAGACATATTGCAGGAGGCTTTTGTGAAAGTGTTTAGCAATATTGAGTCTTTCCGAAAAGAATCCTCGCTAGGCTACTGGATCAAGCGCATCGTTATTAACACCGCTTTAAACTACCATCGTAAAAGCGTTTATCTTTATCAGCATTTTGATATTGAAGATATGCATGATATTGGTGATGATGACATGACAGTTTCTAATCACAACTACAAAGATTTACTCAAGGTATTACAATCATTGCCACAAGGCTGCCAGGTGATATTTAACCTGTACGCTATTGAGGGATATAAACATAAGGA
Organism: Cytophagales bacterium; assembly: GCA_038259985.1. Lineage (GTDB taxonomy): Bacteria > Bacteroidota > Bacteroidia > Cytophagales > Cyclobacteriaceae > Catalinimonas. The sequence continues at coordinate 8,672 of JBBSOG010000091.1, read as the reverse complement.
AATTGCAGTAATGCTTAATATCAGTGAAGGCACGTCCAAGTCACAGTACGCACGTGCCAAGTCTTTGATCAAAGAACTGATCACAGAAACAGGGGAGGTGAAACATGGCTAATAAGCAAGAACATAGATCGTCTTTTGAAGACCAGTGGAAAGAAGCTTTTGAAGATGCGGAAGTCAGCCCTTCTGCTAATTTATGGAAAAACATAGATAGCCAACTTACTGCCCAGGAAAGCGGAAAGTACCGCAAGGGCTTTATTTTTTACCGAGCAGTCGCGGCCGCCTGTATCGTATGCCTGCTGGGGATGGGATATTTTCTTCTCCGGCAAGGCAGTGATAGCCAAGGAAATGAGCTTACTAATCAACCAACTAAGGAAGAAACATTCTCCGAAGGGCAAACCCGCGACAATAATTTGGCTTTAGGAGAAGATACTGCACGGAAAAATAACCAGATTGCCGAAGATCAAGCCCGAAAATTGACTCCGGCTGAAGAAGCTGATTTGAACAATGCCCTGGCGGATAAACGGACAAATAATCAGTTGGCAGAAAAAGCGACTGATGAGGTAAATACATTGTCAAAACGCAAGCAAAACAGCTCCCGTGCTGATAAGTCTTTAGCTTTATCGCATACCGCAAATAGCTTAATCCAGGAACATAACAACGCAAATCTAAGCACAGCAGCATTATCTGAAGCCTTGGCGGAAGACAGGTCGCTGGCGTATCTCCCTTCCCTGGGGCCTGCACTTTCCAAAATATTAGAAAGTGATTGGGTGAAAGATATCCAAAGTTTGTACAGGGTGCCCCAGACAATTTTGGATGAGCAGGAAGATGAGCAGGCTCCTGAGTTTTTTGCCGGGCTAAACCTCGCTACCAATTATTTTGACCCTAACTTTAGTGGCGGGGCCAGGGGTAATTTTGAAAGCGTCGCCAGTCCTTCTCCCTCACCCGATGATTTCATTAATGTCAGCAATCTCAGTCAGGATTACGCATACTCTTCCAGAAGTACTCCTGCCAACAGTGGCCTGGAAAATACCCCTCAGCTTTCTCTTTCTTATGGTGTAGACGTTGGGTTTATGCTTACCAAGCACCTGAGCCTGGAAAGTGGCCTTGACTATGGCCGCATGAATTCGCGCACAAAGACCAGTTGGGTAGCAGAAAATTATGGACAGGATGAGCGTATTCCATTGCTGGCCAGCAATAGCATGGCCAATGCTGATTATAGTAGCCGAACACTATTTACGCCTCAGTCGCAGGAACTAATTAATTCTTTTGCTTTCCTGTCTCTGCCGCTTAAGTTGGGCTATAATCTGGGTTTTGAGCGGATTAATTTCAACCTAAGTTCGGGTGTTGCTGCTAACTTCTTTTTAAACAACCGGCTATCAGATGAAAGAGGTGAGTTGGCTACTGTTAATATTAGTGCAAGCGCTGATGGCCCTTATCGCCCGGTGTACTATAGTGGTATCGTCAGTGGTGGGGTCAATTACCTGATTGCCAGTAATTATGCGCTGTCGGTATCTCCCAATTACAATTTCTCCTTAAGTTCACTTACCGAAGAGGGCAACAGTTTTAGCAGCCAGCCCAACGCCTTTGGTGTTGATTTCGGCATCCGCTATAATTTCAGGTAATATTTATTATACGGTGAGTATTATACCTAAAGCTTCAATGGCATAGGTTAATTCTACTTTGTAAGTTTTGTAGAATGTACTAGCGAGGTCTATTGAAGATGACCCCGTGTGGAACGTCCCACGTTAATCTACGTCTGGTTCCTATCAGGAAATCCTGCTGTGACAGTGAAATGACAAAGTGGAATTAAGTACAACCAAAAATATGTATAGCAAATATGTCATCGCGATACACGAACGAATATAAAGCAATCTTGGCTGCCTCACGTTCAAGGCTATGTAACGCGTGTTAGCAGTCAACTTCTACCCCAAAGCCACGTCCAATATCATCATGATGGTAAAACCCAGCATGGCACCGATTGTGGCAATGTCAGTGTTATTATGATATTGGGATTCAGGAATCAGTTCTTCTACCACTACAAAGATCATGGCACCGGCAGCGAAGGAAAGGGCGTAAGGTAAAATCGGTTGGAAGAAAAGCACTGCAGCAGCACCCAGCACCCCGGCAATCGGTTCTACAAAACCGGATAGCTGACCATACCAAAAGCTTTTTCTCCGGCTCATCCCCTCTCTTCTCAAAGGTACGGAAACCGAAAGGCCTTCGGGGAAATTCTGAATCCCAATGCCAATGGCCAATACGATGGCGCCTGCCAACGTAGCCGATGATGACGCATCCGCCGCAATAGCGCCAAAAGCAACGCCTACTGCCAGCCCTTCTGGGATATTGTGGAGCGTGATCGCTAGTACTAACAAAATACTCCGGTGCCATTGGGTTTTGATACCCTCTGCCTCCTTGGTGGGAAAACCCAGGTGCAGGTGAGGAAGTATCTTATCAATGACAAAAAGGAAGGCACCTCCCAGCAAAAATCCTCCCGCTGCCGGAACCCAAGAGGGCACTGTTTTGCTCTCCTCCGCCATTTCAATCGCCGGGGCTAACAACGACCAGTAGCTGGCGGCAATCATCACACCGGCCGCGAAGCCCAGCATGCCATCCATAAATTTTTGATTGATCCTTTTGAAAAAGAAAACAAGGCTGGCCCCTAGCGCGGTTACAAGCCAGGTGAAACAGGTAGCGACTAAGGCTTGCGTAACTGGATGGAGCGTAAGCATCCACGATTCTATCCACATATAAGCTGAAATTTTTGAAATTTGAAGTAATAAAAGTATTAATTTTATTTCTTTAATAGATGTCTCAACCCTAAATTTTAGGTTTGCTTGAAAGTTTCATTAAAAACAAGAAAATCAAGTCGGTCAATCATACGGTCAGGCTGTGAGAAAGATGACGGAATTGTGATGCTATAAAAGTAGGCTTCGCTTTCAGGTCTAAATTCTCACGCCATATCATGAAGGAGGATTAAGAGGCATACTTTCCAGGGTTTATCAAAACTTTTTACCTCCGCGAACCTTAACATTATCTAAAACCAACTTTTTTATGCAGTATCGTACTTTTGGAAATACGGATTTACAAGTCAGTGAAGTGGGCTTTGGAGCCTGGGGCATCGGAGGCCCGGCCATGGCGGGGGATATTCCCATCGGCTGGGGCGATGTAGATGATGAAACTTCCACGAAAGCTTTACAGAAAGCCCACGAACTAGGCATCAATTTTTATGATACCGCTGACTTTTATGGCTTGGGCCATTCGGAAGAACTTATCGGAAAAGTGTTTGGCAGCCAGAAGAATGTGCTCATCGCCACCAAAGTAGGGCATCGCCTTGCCAACGACCAATCCATTTTCGTAGATTATTCCAAATCACATATCCTAAGGGCTTGTGAGGACAGCCTTCGTCGGCTCAAGCGGGAAACGATTGATTACTACCAACTGCATAGTGCCAAAAAAGCTGATCTGGAAAAAGGCGAATGCCTGGAAGCTTTGGAACAACTAAAGCAGCAAGGCAAAATCCGCTATTGGGGCGTTTCTCTCAACACTTTTGCCCCCGAACCGGAAGCAAATTATCTACTGACACATCAGTTAGGACATGGTTTTCAGTTGGTGTTCAACGTGATCAATCAGCAGGCGCTGGATATCATCAAAAGGGCGCAGGCGCAAGGCATAGGCATCATCGCCCGAATGCCATTGCAGTTTGGCTTACTCACCGGCAAGTTTGACAAAGATACCCGTTTTGAAACCAACGATCACCGCCATTTCCGCTTGACCCCCGATATTCTTGCTTCTTCGTTGGAAGCTCTAGAAGAAATATGGCCACTGACGGAAAAGTACGGTATTAGCAAGACTGAGTTGAGCATGAGCTTCATTCTGAGTTTTGAAGCTATCAGCACAGTAATCCCCGGTATCAAGACCCCGGAACAGGCAGAAAAAAACACCCAAGGCATTGTGAAATTAGATAAGGAAGATCGTGATTATATGGTTTCTCTTTTTGAAAGCAAATTTCGGTCAGTCTTGCAACAAATGCAGGAGCAGGGCTGAATGTTTGGTACATGGGTTATTGTACTAATTCCCCAGTCGCCATGCTCCAGCATGGTGACAAATATCATTTAGGGATTCCAGTCTGACATTCACGGTTCGCAGAGATAAATGTCACTCGCCAGAGGCGAAGCGACTGATTTAATCCTTACTTCAATCGTCAGGTGTATTCTTATAGATAATTTTACCTTTTTCTAGGCTCTGAAGAAACGATTCAACTTCTTTAGGATCATCATTACTGAAATCAAGCTGATTACCATCACACTGGTAAAAGTATCCATATAATCCGCCACTCCCCATCATCATCCGAACAAAAAAGACTACTTCGCCTTGGTAATCCTCTTGATAAATCCTTCCTATATAATTTCCTTTATAAGTTTGGTTTTGCTTGTCTTCTTCTGCTTTCTTAATGATTTCCTGCAACCAAACCAGTTCGGTTGTACCACAAGCACTTTCGGCTATACTAATTGATTCAGAAAGAACACTTGCTTGCTTTAAATTTTCTTCGCTGCAACTAGCCAAAACCAGGAGAGGGAAGAAACCGATAGTGATAAACTTTATCATGATCTTAATCATTCTTCTATAAAAGATTGCACTTGATTTACTATATTATCTAACACCTCAGGGGTAGGGGATACTCCTTATTCTAGAAATACAAGATATTGATTTTATAACTGTCATCTTGTATTTTCAAAACTATAATTTTCTTGCTGTAATGTTCTAGTCATAATCCAAGCGGTAGTACTATAAGCAGCATAACCGTATACTTTCTCACAGTCGCCATGCTCCAACATGGTGACAAATATCTTTCAGGGCCTCTGGCCTGACGTTCACGGCTCGCAGAGATAAGTGTCACTCGCCAGAGGCGAAGCGACTGATTTAAAAAATTAGTTTTCCCAAATAATCTTCCCGGAATTAGAGCCGATCAGATCAAGAAGCGCTTCATTAGTTATTTCACCTTCATCATTGAAAACACTCACGGCTTTGCCATCACAATCTACCAAATGTGGATAAGAAGAAGAGGCCGTCCGTATTAGGTGAAATACATACCCTGACTGGTATTCATATTGATAGATTCGTGACAGGTAAAGCGTACTTTTAGGGTCAGTTTCTGCTTTCTTAATTAGAGTCTGTAGCCACGACATTTCCATAGGATTCTCGGCGTTGCAAGCAAAGACTTCTGCTTCTGGATCAACCGGTGATTCGGTGCACCCAAAAAGAATAGTTATCAACATTATCTTCAGTAAACTTTTCATACAAAGGGTGATTTCTAATTGGTAAAGAGTAAGAAACGCTGATATGGCATTTGATTACAGGATTTTGGGCAACTTTCTTTTAAACATATTAATTTTGAGACATTGAAAATTTCCCAAAGGTTGGAATTAAAATAATCTTACTTCACATTACCAACAATAAAAAACAATTTTTTGCTTCTAATTTTGAATTTCCATCATGGTTCACAACGATAAATGTCACTCGCCAGAGGCGAAGCGACTGATTTGATTTTCAATTTACCCCAGTCGCCATGCTTCAGCGTGGTGACAAATAAGTAGGTGAACATAAATTTTGAGGTACATAAATTGTTGGTGAAAAACACCAACAATGGCGATAGTCGCCATGCTCCAGCATGGTGACAAATATCTTCCAGGGCCTCTGGCCCGATGTTCACACAATAAAAAACCAATCCCCTTATCCCTTCATACATTCCAATATCCGTTGACTCATCAGCCCGGAGTTTTTGATGCAATCACTCACTGAGATGCCTCCGCGAAAATTTCCACCCAGAAAAAATCCGGAATGGGCAGCTTCAAACTGTCGAAAATAAGCCTCATGTTGATGATAGCCCAGATTGTACTGGGGAATGGCTTTGGGCCAAACTTTGCTTTCTACCAGCACCGGTTCGTCGGGTTCGGCAATCATCATGATTTGTTTGAATTCCCGGATGACTTCCATATGCTTAGCTTCCAGGTCTTGTTCCAGCAAATTCGGATGGCGGGCACCGCCTACAAAAAGGGTAAAAGCAGCATGCTCCGCTTCTGTTCTTTCCGCAAAAATGACCGAACTCCAGATAGCTCCCAGGAAAGACCTTCGCTCCTGCCCCGGTATCAGAAAGCCAAAACCATCCAACGGCTGTCGTATGGCATCCCGCCGGAAAACGAGGTACAATACCATCACCGGGGGATAATAAAGCGCATCCAGATGTTCCGCTAAAACATGGTCTAACGAACGAATAGCATCAGACAAACGATAAGCCGGAATAGTGGAAAGAATTACATCGGATTCAATAATTTTCTGCGCTCCATTTGTCTTAACGATTAACTGATAACCTTTTTCATGCTGATTTATTTTTTCTACGACACAGTTGTAGCTTATGCAATTTTCCATCCGCGTAGCCAGCACATTGGGCAATGTTTGCATGCCTTCTTTAAAAGAAAACTGTTGTGCGCTTTGCTTAGACTTTTTAGCACTTTTTCTCCGTGCTTTTACCCCGGCAATGGCCCCTTTGATCAGACTTCCATGTTTTTCTTCCAGGGCATAAAGTTTGGGTAATGCGGATTTAACACTTAACTTTTCGGGATCGCCAGCGTAAATCCCTGAGATGAAAGGGTCAATGGCATTGTTTAAAAATTCCTCACCCAATCGGTGCCTTACAAAATCCGCAATACTTATATCTTCCAAGACATTGGTGCTGCCGATAAAAGGTTCTTTCAGCAAGCGAAATTTGGCAGCAGTAGAAAAGAGTGAAGTTCTCAGAAACGACAAGGGGCCGGAAGGCAGGGCTTTCAAATCATTGCCTTTCAGAATATAACGTTTCTTAGCTTCCTGGTTAGCAAAAATAATTTGATCCTGCAAGCCTAATTCTTCTACGAGTTGACCGATCAGCAGCGTGGTGTCCAGTCCGCTATTGGGCCCATAATCAATGAGAAAACCTTTTTTTCTTGCCGATTGCATAGACCCGCCGGGTTCAGTACGGGCCTCAATAAGCTGTACGTCCATACCATTTTTTTTAAGCCAATGCGCGGTGGCAAGCCCTGAAATTCCTGCCCCTAAAATGGTTATCCTTTTATTCTTCATCGTCGTCATATCTGTTTGTAAGCTTGTACTTCTTCAAACTAATGCATTGATGAGGACAAAGTTTATACTTTGCTCAACATTGATTTTTCTTTTCTACTTTTGCTAATTAAATGATCAGAAAATAAGAATTACAAAACAATATTTTATAGTGTAAAGCCTCCTTTTTATATAACAAAATAAATTTTTTTATGATTTCTGTTACAAGTATGTTTACTAATCCACAAATATGCTTAATTTAAGCACGCCTATCCCTGCTTTTTTTAGGTGCGGTTTAGGTTTTATATAAAAATAGCATGGAAAAAGAACAAGCATTTTACAGATCGGAACTTGAGTCGGTATCACTTTGGGAAAAGCTGAAAGGACAAAAAAACGAAAAGAACGCCGTTATTGAGATCAACAACTTGCTATCGGAAAAACCACTTATGGAAGTCAATGCCGAAGACATCCAGGAAGTAATGGATAATTACGAACTCAACCTCTACACCGATTTTGATGATGGTTCCCTGCGGGAGTTATATAAAAAGTACCTTCGCTTTTGCTTTGACGACAACCATCTGGACACTGAGGAGATCGTGAAGCTCAAACACCTTAAAAAGTTATTGGGGCTTACTGACAAAGCCGTAGAAATCTCCAACCACCAGATTTGCCAGGAAGTTTACGAACGGGAACTAGACGCAGCATTGCAAGATAACCGCCTGGACGAAAAAGAATTGCATTTCCTTAAGCAGCTCCAAAATGAGCTTCAACTTCCGCAATCATGGGTGGATTCAATTTATCAGCATAAAGCCCAAAGCATCGTAATCAGGTTTATCAAAGGAGCTGTAGAGGACAAAAGCTTATCGCCTGATGAAGAAGCGGAGTTACAGGCGTTGATCAACCACCTGGGCATAGAGCCTCAGTTAGATACCGCTACGCAAGCAGAACTCGCCAAGTACCGGCTATTCTGGCAGATAGAAAATGATAAACTTCCGCCCATTTTTGTGCCTATCAAATTGAAAAGTGAGGAACACGCTTACTTTTTGACGGATGCTTCTGTTTATGAAGCCCAAAAAAACGAAAAGGATGAACCTGTAATCCCTTCACGCTCACTGCGGGTCAAACTTTCCAAAAGCAATTACTGGCATCAGGAAACCCCGGAAGTTCTCACCACTGAAGACGAAAGTTGGAAAACGCTCACGACGGGAAAAGCGTATATCACCAATCAGCGGATTATTTTGAGAGAAAAAGAAGAAGAAAAATCTATTAAACTCAGTGCTATCAAAGACTTCACAGTACATCCCAACGGACTGATGTTGATGCGGGAAAAGCAAAAAAGAATGTTTTTACAAGCCAACGGAAATACTGATGTATTTATCATGATTTTGGGCAGGGTATTGAAAGATTCATAGGAAATGCCCATTAAATATGCAGCTATGCTTGCAATGCCTCAGGTGCAACACTAACTTGGGGCTGTTTTTTGCGATCAAGCTTTTGCAAACCTTAGCCTCATGATCCGTCTACATCAACTAGCTTTTCAGTACAATGACACTTCAGCAGCTATCAATTTTCCAGACTGG
>JBBSOG010000090.1:0-15424 GCA_038259985.1 Cytophagales bacterium | reverse complement strand
TTTTTATTTATATTTATGATGATTTACATAAACATAATTTATGAACTATACTTTGCATCAGCTTCAGGTATTTCTAAAAGTCACTCAGAAAAGAAGTATCACCAAAGCCGCAGATGAGCTACATTTGACACAGCCAGCAGTTTCTATCCAATTAAAAAACTTTCAAGATCAATTTGACATCCCGTTAACAGAGGTCATTGGGCGAAAGCTCTTTGTGACAGATTTTGGGCATGAGGTAGCACAATCAGCAGAAAAAATCCTCAATGAGGTACATGCCATTAATTATAAAACCTTAGCACATAAAGGGCAGCTCAGCGGAAGATTAAAAATTTCTATTGTTTCTACTGGAAAGTATGTGATGCCTTATTTTCTTACAGATTTTATTCGCCAACATAACGGTATTGAACTACTGATGGATGTGACCAACAAAGCCAAGGTAGTCAGAAGTTTAGAAAACAATGAGGTAGACTTTTCGCTGGTATCAGTATTGCCAGAAAGAATACAAATAGACAATGTAGAGTTAGTACAGAACAAATTATACCTGGTAGGAAATGGGCAGCAGGCTTTTAAGAAAAAGATTTATGATAAGAATATTTTTGAGGAGCTACCAATCATCTACCGTGAAAATGGCTCAGGAACACGTTATACAATGGAAAAATTTATTAATCAGAATAACATTCCGCTGAGAAAAAAAATGGAGCTGACATCCAACGAAGCTGTCAAGCAAGCAGTCATTGCTGGTCTGGGATATTCTATCATGCCCTTGATCGGTATCAAAAACGAGTTAAGCATGGGTAGCCTGCAAATCATACCGGTCATAGGGTTTCCTATTAAATCCGTTTGGAACTTGATTTGGTTGAAAAACAAAAACTTCTCACCGGTTGCATCGGCTTATCTTAACTTTGTAAAGCAAGAAAAAAGCAATATCATCCGAGAGAAGTTCAGTTGGTCTGAAGATTTTTAAGAAGTCTCAATAAGCCAGCATAGCTTTCAAAAGATCGCGCACGTCCTGGTACGTATTGACACTGAAGCGGGCGGCCGAAGTCTTGCTGCCTACTTTGATGGTATAAGCATCTTTAGGCATCACCTTAAAAGTATCTTCATCAGTGAAGTCATCCCCGATAGCCACGACAAAGTCATGATCGTAATGATTGAGCCACTGCATGGCGGTTCGTCCCTTGTTTACTTCCCGGTCTTTGATTTCTACGACCATATCACCTTCCAGCACTTGTAGGTTGCTGTTGGACGACAAATACTTGAGGTGACTGGTCAGCTCGCGGGTACGCAGTTCGCCTAGGCCAGTCTCCACTTTCCGGTAGTGCCATACCAATGAATAATCTTTTTCTTCAATAAAAGAACCAGGGGTACGGTTGACATATAATTCCAGCACAGGGAAAATTTCTTTTTTCCAGTCATTTTTCATGGCGGTAATAGTCTGCCAATCTTTTTTGTATTCCCGCATCCATACGCCATGTTCTGCGATAATATCCACCTGCTGATCGCCCAGCCATTCCTGCAGGGTATCTTTGTCTCTACCACTAATGATGATGACTCTATTCTTTTCTTCTTTAGTTAGTTTCTTGATGATTCCCCTCAGTTCCTCATCCGGCCTGGCATCTCTGGGGTCAGCATGGAAGCCCATCAGAGTGCCATCATAATCCAGGAAAATCAGGCGATGGTTTGCTTTGGAGAAGGACATCAGCATTTTTTCCAGCGAAAGTTCGTCCAGCTTTCGGGTTTGCATACCTCCCTGGGCCTTTTTGATATTTTCCAGGCTGGTCATGAATAAATTTACCCAATGGGTGATATTATAGCGTTTTAATGAATTCTGCATCACAGTATTGCGCATGATCTGCTCTGCTTCCGGCATGGTCAACGCTTTATGGATGGCCTCAACCAACTGATTCATGTCATTGGGATTGATCAGAATGGCATCGGAGAGTTCTTTAGAAGCCCCGCACATTTCGCTCAGGATCAGGACCCCTTTTTTATTGATCTTACTGGCGATAAATTCCTTACACACCAGGTTCATACCATCGCGCATCGGCGTAACCAGGGCCACATCGGCCATGCGGTAAAAAGCTGACAGTTCTTCCAAAGGAAAAGAGCGATAAAAAAAGTGTACTGGTGTCCAGTTAATTTTGCCAAAACGCCCGTTAATCCGTCCTACCAGCCGGTCTACCTCCTCTTTCAATTCTTTATATTTACCTACCTGGTCACGGGAAGGGACAACCACCATGATGAGTGAAATTTTATTGCGGTACTGAGGATAGCGCTCAAAAAACATTTCAAAAGCTTCCAGCCTTTGAGGGATTCCTTTGGAATAATCCAGACGGTCTATGGAAAGGATGAGTTTTTGGTCACCAAGTGAAATACGGTAGTGAACTTCCCGTTCCAAGGCTTCGGGAGAGGCAGCCCCTTCTGCGTATTTTTCATAATCAATCCCCATAGGAAAAGAATCTACCATGACGGTGCGGTTGTCTACCACGACTTGCCCCTGATTGTTACTTAAGCCTACCAAACGGCTGACAGAACTCAGGAAATGCCGCATGTCGTCGTATGTATGGAAACCGATAAGGTCTGAACCTAGTACGCCATGGAGCAGTTCTTCCCTCCAGGGAATAAGCCGGAAAATCTCGTAGGACGGAAAAGGAATATGCAAAAAGAAACCAATACTAGCTTGAGGAAAGCGCTCCCTCAGCATGCCCGGAACCAACATCAATTGATAATCATGAATCCACAGGGTATCATCAGGATCGCAGTGTTTGGCAATTTCATCTACAAACTTTTTATTGACCCTTTTGTAAGCTTCCCAAAGTTTGGGGTCATAAATGGCATACTGGATGAAGTAGTGAAAATTAGGCCAAAGGGTTTCGTTGCTAAAGCCTTCGTAGAAATCCCTGATATCATCTTCGGTAAGAAAAACCGGCACCATACTCTCTTTGGCGATGGCTTCGGTAATTTCTGCCTTTTCGTCTTTGCGGTTAGACACCAATCCCGGCCAGCCAATCCAGAGGTTGTCCCCTTCTTTATAAATAGAGCCCAGGCCGGTAGCCAGTCCCCCGGCGCTGGTATGGTATTCTAGTTGTCTTTTTTCATTTCGCTGAATTTTGACAGGTAAGCGGTTGGAAACAATAATGGTTTTTGCCATGAGTTATAGGTTGTTTGGTCGGTAGTCGTGTAAAAAATTTGATGAAATTTGCCCTCAAATAAGTATCATTGCTCGCATCGCTTTTAGTGCAAGCGCTAAACTGTAAAACCAGGTCAGCAGTTTTTCTTTTTAATAGCGCTTTTATTGCAGGTCAAAAAGTATTTATTAATCTTTCAGCGCGTAAACTTGAAGTTTTTTAACCTGATCTCTGTCAGTTTCCTTTTTGTATCCAACGGAAAATCCCCGCGCATCATCCAGTCATAATAATTGGGTTCTGCCTGCAATACATCCAATATAGGGCGATTCTTAAATTTACCAAAATTAAAAACTTCAACGCCTTGGTCATTGAATATAAAGCGTCCGGCAAGGTCTACCATTTTAGTACTGGAAACATCATGCAAGGATTGCACATCGTCCTTTATGGTACCTACTTGATTTCCCTGGGAATCCAGAACGGGCCTGTCCCGGTATTTTTCTATCTGGGCAAAAAGCACTTCCATACATGCCCTGGTGTCTGCTTCAGCATTGTGGGCATCGTCTAATGGTTTTTTACAGTAGAATTCGTAAGCCGCCGACAGTGTGCGTTTTTCCATCAGATGAAAAATCTTTTGAGAGTCTACCAGTTTACGGTGAGTGATATCAAAGTCTATTTCTTCCCTGAGAAACTCCTCTACCAGCATGGGCACATCAAAACGGATAATATTGAAACCGGAAAGGTCGCAACCTTCCAAAAACTTGAGCAAGCCTTTCGCTTCTTCCTTGAAGGGGGGAAGGTCTTTGACATCTTTGTCATAAATACCGTGGATCAGACTGGACTCTAAAGGAATGGGTATTTGCGGGTTAACACAGATATTTTTCTCCTCTGCCCTGCCATTAGGCATCATTTTGATCACATGGACTTCAATGATACGGTCGTTAGAAATATTGATACCGGTGGTTTCCAGGTCAAAAAAGGCAAGCGGATTCTTTAGTTTTAAATTCATCGGGATGGATTTCTCTACAGAATTATTGATGGTTGTTGATGATAGACTTCCCAAAGGCATCCAGGTCCATTCCACCATAATTACCTGAACTCATCATGAGTAGGTTGGCATCTTTCCACTGCTGGGCTAATAAGAATGCTGAAAGACTTTGGCTATCGGTAAATATCTTCAGGTCATTTCTGTTGAATGCTTCCTGAATTACCTCATCATTTAGAGGTTCCAACTTCTTGTGCCGCGACACTTCAGGATTGTGATAAACTACGCCGATATCGGCATCGTTGAGGGCATCCTGGTACTGACTGATGAAGTCTTTGTTCAAGCTGCTAAAAGTATGCAATTCCATACAGGCAATGAGCTTTCGTTGGGGAAATTGCTCCTTCACCGCTTTGGTGGTCGCCAGAAGTTTGGAAGGCGCATGGGCAAAGTCTTTGAAAATAGCCGTAGTATCGTTTTTAGCAACCAGTTCCAGGCGCTTGCTTGCCCCGCCAAAAGATGGGAGTGCCGTATAAAAATCCGTATGAAGTACGCCAATCCGCGTACATATCTCCAGGGCACCGCTGATATTTTGCATATTATGATACCCAAAAAGCTGGATCTGCACCTCACCCTGATCAGTTTTCAGGTAGGTAATCCCGTCCCTGACTTGATGGGGATGGGCTTTGTATTCAATTCGGTTAACATCTGGCCGCTCTTTTCTGCCGATCACCGTTGCCAGGTCGTCGTCTTCGCAATAGATCAATGTACCACATTTCGGGGAAGCATCGGCAAACAATTCAAACTGTCGTACATAATCGTCCAGTGTGGGGAACACATTGTAATGGTCCCAGGCAATACCGCTGATCAGGCCGATATGGTGCTGGTACTTCAAACATTTGGGCGCGGGGTCAATGGGAGAAGTAAGGTATTCATCCCCTTCTATGACGATAATTGGCGCATTGGTGAGTTGCACTAGCCCCGGCACGGTGGCAGTCCGGGCACCCATCACATAGTCAAAATCCCTACCGAGATACTGTAAGACATGAAGGATCATGGAGGTGATGGTAGTCTTGCCGTGGCTCCCGGCAATGACGATGCGTTGCTTATCTTTGCTTTGCTCATATATATATTCCGGATAAGAATATACTCTTAAACCTAGTTCCTTAGCCCTTTTCAGTTCGGGATTATCTGCCCGGGCGTGCATGCCCAAAACTATCGCATCAATATCCTCGGTGATTTTTTCGGGAAACCATCCGTATTGCTCAGGCAGAAGGCCCTGGGCCGCCAGCGAGGATTTAGCCGGGTCATAAATTTCATCGTCTGATCCGCTTACCTGCATGCCTTTCTTGGCAAGGTGTAGCGCCAAATCGTGCATGACACTACCGCCTATGGCTATAAAGTGTACCCGGGAAATGTTGTTTTGCATAAAATTTCAATTGATTAAACCTCCTCAAACTCCTAATTTATGGGATCAAAATTAAGACAAAAACCCTTAGCGACAAATCTTACATTTTCTAATCCTTGAAGCAATTATGATAAATAACGCAATCAGCGCAATAAATTGGAATAGTTGCCTAATGAATGCTTTTTTTTTAGTAAAATAGGAAAAAACTTTCAGCCTTGACCATAGGTTATTTTATCAACTGCCTTTTTTGGACCCTTTGGTATTTTTTTTAACCTTTATCTTTTAACCCTAACCCATTTACTACTGATGTACCAGCTTAAAAGAATCTTGGTGTGTGTAGACCTAAATACCATGGACGAAGATGTAGTCCGATACGCTTCTGAAATGGCAAAGATTGCTGATGCCGATACTGTTTATTTTTTGCATGCGGCCAAAGACCTGAATATCCCTGAAGAAGTCGCCAACAAATACCAGGAAGTACTGGCGCCGGTAGACGAAGCAATCAAACATCAGGTAAAAGATATTATTGATCAATACTTTAGCCTAAAGGAAGGCACCGATGTGCATATAGATGTAGTGGAAGGAAAACCTACCGATGTGGTGCTTAAATTTGCCAAGCAAAAAAATGTAGATTTAATCATTATTGGAAAACATCTTGGCAAGAACAAGTCAAAAGTAAATGCTGGCAAGATTGCTGAGATAAGTCACTGCTCTACCTTGTTTGTGCCTCAAGGCGCCGATTTACAAATTCGTAGTATCATGGTAGCAGCTGATTTTTCCAGTAACTCTAAGCGGGCTATTGAACAGGCGCTCCACATCAAAGAAAAAGAGCCACAATTGATAATTTACGGTGAACACGTTTTCACGGTACCCCACGGCTATCACAAAACCGGTAAAAGCTACGAAGAATTCGCGGCTATTATGAAAGAAAATGCTGAGAAAGATGCGCAAAAGTTCTTCAAAAAGCATAAAGATATTGACCCAAGCATGTGTGAAATGCATTATACCCTCAGCGAGGATGATAAAGTGCATGATGAACTTAATAATTTTGCGGTGAAGAAAAATGTGGACATGATCATGATCGGTTCGCAGGGCAGGACGGCGGCGGCATCTATACTGCTAGGAAGCGTAGCCGAGCAGATACTTCATTATGATAACAACATCCCGGTCTTTATTGTCAAAAAGAAGAATGACAATATGGGATTTCTGGATGCGTTGCTTAAAATCTAAAATAAATCAAGCTAATTCACTAAGCTTGGGCACATTTTCAAACTGGGCCTAATTTTTCAATTTTTATGTTAGCAGCAGTACTCAGTGGCTATATATTGGCCATTATATGCGCTATTTTTTACGACCGTATACCTAAATTGATAGGCTATACGTCAACCCTGGTGGTGGTTTGTCTGGCTGCTTATTTCTTTTCTTTCTGGGGAGCAATAGATTTTAATCAAACGCAATCTTTTACTTACGAATGGGTTTCTTCCCTGGAAGTTGACCTAACCTTTTATCTGGATGGACTAAGCCTATTTTTTGCTCTGCTAATCACCATATTTGGCGCACTTATTCTGCTATACAGCACTGCCTACATGAAAGGGGAAAAGCAAAGCAACCGCTTTTTTGCATACATGCTGACTTTTATTGCTTCCATGCTGGGTTTGGTGCTCTCTGGAAATGTGGTACAGTTGTATATTTTCTGGGAACTCACGAGTGTCAGCTCTTTCCTATTGATTTCTTTTTACCACGAAAACTCTGAAGCCCGCAAATCAGCGATGCAGTCCCTACTTATTACCGCGGGAGGTGGACTAGCCCTGCTGGCAGGATTGATATTAATGGGTATCTCAGCCGATAGTTTTAACATCGCACAAATACTCCAGGCTGATATTCAGGACAGCCCTTACCTTATTGCAATATTGCTGCTGGTTTTGTTGGGGGCTTTTACTAAATCCGCCCAGTTTCCTTTTCATTTCTGGCTACCCAATGCAATGTCTGCCCCTACTCCCGTGAGTGCTTATTTGCACTCCGCTACGATGGTGAAAGCAGGGATTTTCCTGCTCTTTCGTTTTCAACCGGTTTTATCAGCTATTCCTGGCTTGTCGGAAAGCCTAATGACGGTGGGTAGCATCACCATGCTTTATGCGGCAGTGATGTCCTTCATTCAGTTAGATATCAAAAAGATATTAGCTTATATCACTGTAAGTGCTTTAGGTTTGATGGTAGCCGCTATTGGCATCGGCACGGCTATGGCACTTAAGGCGGCGCTTATTTATCTGCTAGTCCATGCTTTTTATAAAGGAGCATTATTCCTTATTGCAGGAAATGTAGACCATGAAGCAGGCACTAAAGACATCAGGAAACTAGGAGCGTTGGCCCGCAAGATGCCCTGGACAGCCGCAGCTGCCATCATGGCTAGTATCGCAATGGCGGGTTTGCCGCCAGCTTTAGGTTTTATTGGCAAAGAACAGTTGTACGAAAGTACGCTACACGCTCCGGAATTTGGACTGTTACTTACCGGAGCAGCATTTATAAGTAGTGCTTTCTATGTGGCGATTGCCATCATCATCGGGTGGGGTTTATTTTTTGGAGAACAAGATGAAGATTCACCTACAGCACCTCATCCAGCACCCTGGGCGATGTGGCTACCCCCGGTATTATTTGCCGGTGCAGGTTTAAGTTTTGGCTTCATCAACCATGATTTGACTGAGGACTTACTCTCACCCGCCCTTGGAGCCATCATTGGCACAGAAAATACGCTGGAGCTTTCTCTGTGGCATGGGTTTAATGTAGTTCTACTGCTCAGCTTATTTACTTTTGCGCTCGGCTTTGTTTTTTATATTTTCAGAAGCCCACTTCAACGATCTCTAAGTTTTCTGAAACTATCCTATCGGCTTTCCCCGGAAAGCCTTTATTTCCAAAGTTTACAATTCCTCCAGCGTACCTCTGTCTTAATTAGCAATGGTCTACAGAACGGCTACCTCAGAAATTACCTATTCACTATTTTCAGTTTTTTGTTATTTGTAGTGAGTGGTACGTATCTTCTGCAAGGCCTTTTTCCAGCAAAATTAAATCTAGAATTACCCATTCTGGCTTCCCGGAGCTATGAGTTTGTTCCATTTTTCCTAATGCTGTTGGGCTTGTTCGTTATATTTACCACCCGCTCCCGGCTTAATCTGCTCATTGCCACCAGTATGTTGGGTTTTGGCGTAGCCTCCATCTTTGTTTTCTTCAGCGCGCCTGACGTATCCATGACGCAGTTTCTGGTAGAAACGCTCACCCTGGTCTTTTTCATGCTGATCTTACACCGTCTACCTCCTGATTTGATTACTTCCAGCAGAAAAAAGAAAATAGGTCAGCTTTTCTTGTCCGTATTATTTGGTACGTTGATGACGTGCATTCTAATAAGCATAAACCAAGTGCCCTTAGCATCTTCGCTAAAAGAATATTACCTCAGCCAGAGCCTACCCCAAGCCGGGGGTGAGAATGTGGTCAATGTCATCCTCATTGACTTCAGGGCACTGGATACCATGGGGGAAATTACCGTGTTGGCCATCACGGCCATCGGAATATTGTCGTTGACAAGTCTAAATCTAAAAGAAGAGGAAAAATGAAAACGGTCATTTTATCTAAAGCGGTCACTCTTTTGCTGCCAGTATTTGTTTTATTCTCAGTATATGTATTTTTCCGTGGACATGCCTTACCAGGTGGCGGTTTTATTGCCGCCCTGATTGCATCCATTGGTTTTATACTGCATATGATGTCTTACGGAGTAGATAAAACAGAAAAGAAATACAATATCAACGCTTTTGCGCTCATCGGTAGCGGCCTTCTTTGCTCCTTTTCAGCCACAATTTTGCCCTTAATTGCAGGCCATCATTTTCTGGAAGGACTGTGGTTGCCCTTTAAAATACCCTTCATTGGAAAAATAGGCACCCCTACTCTTTTTGACTTGGGCGTTTACCTGCTGGTGATTGGGATTGTGCTGAAAATTGCTTTTAACCTTTTCGAAAAGACAGAATAATGGACTTAATCATGGCAATCATCACCGGGCTGTTGTATGCCGCTGGTCTGTACCTGTTGATGCAACGCAGTTTTATCAAGCTGGTCATCGGCATTGTGTTGTTTGGGCATGCCAGCAACTTCTTTCTGTTTGCCGCCGGGGGCATCACCCGGGCTATGCCTGCTTTTGTACACGACGGTAACCCAATGGTCAATGAATTAGCCGATCCCCTCCCCCAAGCGTTGGTATTAACCGCTATAGTCATTGGCCTGGGGATACAAGCCTTTGCAATTGTCCTGCTAAAAAGAGTGTATCATGTCACCGGCACCAGCGACATGGACAAACTTAGGACTACTGACAGGAAGGGGGCAGATGTCTGATGCCCTGCTAATTTTACTGCCCTTCCTCAGTCCGTTGCTGGGCGGAATACTTTGCATTTTCTGCTGGAAACAACTTAGGGCACAAAAAGTAATTTATCTATTGGGTACGCTTATGGCGTTGATAGGAAGCGTATTACTTTTGCACAGGGTAGACCAACAAGGGATATTGACTTTACAGTCAGGCAACTGGGAAGCGCCCTTCGGCATAAGTCTGGTGGTAGATATGCTCAGTGCATTGATGCTCACTGCCAGCGGCTTACTGGGCGTAGTTATTCATTTTTTCTCCCTGTCACACACCAGTGTGAGCTACGACCGAAAGCGTTTCGGATTTTATCCGGCTTTGTTGTTCATGCTTTTTGGTATCCACGGCGCTTTTATCACCGGGGATATTTTTAATCTGTATGTGTGGTTTGAAGTGATGCTCATTGCTTCTTTCGTTTTGCTTACGTTGGGAGGGGAAAAAGGGCAACTGGAAGGTGCCGTCAAATATGTCACCATCAACTTTGTGGCATCCAGTCTTTTTCTGGCAGGCATCGGCATATTGTACGGAATTACTGGTAGCACCAATATGGCGCAACTGTCCGTTCAGTTACACGAAGCTGATATTTCCCCGCTGGTCTATGTAGGCTTTCTTTTTTTTCTAATCAGTTTCGGCATTAAAGCGGCTCTCTTTCCCTTGTTTTTTTGGTTGCCTGCCTCTTATCATACCCCTCCCATTGCTATTTCCGCCATTATTGCTGGGCTGCTGACCAAAGTGGGTATCTATGCGCTTTTCCGTACAGCGCTGTTTATTTTTCCTTCGGATATTCCTGCTTTCCAACAGCTTATATTGATTATGGCCGGGCTGACTATGCTGACCGGGGCCATGGGCGCAATAGCGGAAAAGGATTATCGCAAAATACTTTCTTACCTGATCATCAGCCACATGGGCTATATGGTGATGGGGCTGGGCATTGATACCCAGGCCGCCATTAGTGGTGCTGTGTTTTATATATTGCACAGCATCATTGTAAAGTCCAACCTATTTTTTATGGGAGGGATTATCGGACAAAGTAGCGGTACATTTGATCTGGAGCAATCGGGAGGCTTATACAAAGAACTGCCATTTTTCTCCAGTTGCTTTTTTATTTCTGCAATGTCGCTATCCGGCATACCTCCCCTAAGTGGTTTTTGGGGGAAATATGTACTGGTGAAAGCAGGGCTGGTTCACGGAAATTACCTGATCGTAGCAGTTGCTTTATTGACAGGTTTGTTGACTTTGTTTGTGGTAAGCCGAGTCTGGCTGGAAATGTTTTTAAAGAAAAAACTTGGTAAAAATGAAGAGGAAGTAATTATTCCCGAGAAAAGATTTCTTGCTTCCGAGCACAAAGGGATGTATGTAACAGTCATAGTGCTGATGATAGTGGTGTTGGCCATGAGTTTCTACGCCGAACCATTTTTCCAGTGGTCAGAAACTGCCGCCCGTCAACTATTAGACCGCCAATTATACATTGAGCAGGTCTTAGGAAAATGAATTACTGAACAAAAGCAAGTGGGATTAATTTTAATGATATGTGGGTATATGTAATCAATTTTTTGCTGGCAATTCTGGGAACAGGATTTTTGAGAAGCCAAGTGGAAGCACTACAGCATTCCGGTTTGCTTTGCATAGGAAGTTTCCTGCTGGTTTTCACCTTGCTTTGGCTAATCTCTTTTATTTACAACCGCCATTATTTTTATCAGATGATCCGTATTCTTCATTTGTTTCTATTCTTCCTAAAAGAACTACTTGTTGCCACCCTTAGAGTGAGTTATGAAGTCCTGACCCCTAAAAACAGCTTGAACCCTGCGGTGATCTCAGTACCTCTGGAAGTCAGCAGTGATTTGGAAATTATGTTGCTGGCCAACATGATCACGCTCACACCGGGCACCTTGAGCCTGGACGTTTCCCAAGACAAAAAGCACTTGTACGTACATACCTTGTACTCCGAAGGAAGCCTAGTGGCTTTCAGAGAAAATATCAAGCAAGGTTTTGAGAAGAAAATCCTGGCCATAAGCAAAGCATAGATATGGATATCGTATTCACCATAAGCATATTCTTAATGGGGGCGGGCGTCCTTTTGGTAAGCTATCGTTTCATCAAAGGCCCTAGCATCGTTGACCGTCTTACGGCGCTGGATTTGATGTCATATAACCTGATCGGGATCATTGGTTTGTATGCTGCCATCAGTAAAGATGCCCTGTTGATTGACGCAGCTGTTATTCTTTCGCTGATTGCTTTTCTTGGCACATTAGCTTTTGCCTATTACCTGATTAACCAAAGTGAACCATGATAGAAATCATCGCCTCCGTTTTCATATTATCAGGGGTAAGCTTTATGCTCATTGCCTCTATTGGCATCATCCGCTTTCCTGATTTTTATATCCGCATGTCGGTAGTCACCAAAGCTTCTACTATTGGTTTAGGACTACTGCTGACGGGTGTAGGTATCTATTTCAATACGTTGGAAATCATCATCAAAGTACTGGCTATCGCTACCTTTATCGTACTCAGTTCCCCGGTTTCATCGCATGTCATTGCTAAGGCAGCTAGTCTGATCAGGGTCCCTTTCTGGAAACAAACCAATTTGGACGATTATCTGGAAGCCAAAGATACCCCTAATGACCCCAAATTCATTGAACACAAGTTCTGATGAATGTGAGCATGTGTTAGGTGTTTATCGTACACCTTTCAGGTTTTTTGGGCTTGCCTTATGTCTCAATATATGGTTTTGGTTTATCAAACTATGAACTCTTCAACTTTCCATTTATTTAGTAAAAATCTTCCCTTCTTTGCCTTACTTCTGAAATGAAATTTGCTTATCATTGCCTCCCTTTTTTGGGGGAAGAAAGTGTCCGCTAATTTGTAAAAATTATTATGCGATGAGTGTCAGTTACTTAAGTCATAAATCAATGGATATAGAAAAAAAGCATTGTGAGTAAGGCATAAAATTTTGTAAATTAAAAATCACATCAAACCTAAATCAATCCAAAGCAACTTTAACCCTAGCTATGAACAGCGACAATTCCGGAAGTAAGGCAGGTAACCAAAAAATCAGAAGAAACCGGATTGACGGATACCTCAATAAAGCCGGGGTCAACAGTGCTATGGGCAAGCTCCCCCCTCAGGCGGTGGAGCTGGAAGAAGCGGTATTGGGTGCCCTGATGCTGGAAAAAGAAGCCCTTACCACGGTCATTGATATCTTACAGGCCGAAAGTTTCTATAAAGACAGCCATAAAGAAATTTATAAAGCTATCCTTCAGCTCTTTGATAATTCTGAGCCGATAGACATACTCACGGTCACCAATCAACTCAGAAAGATCGGTACGTTGGATTTTGCCGGCGGTGCCTTTTATGTTAGTGGACTTACCCAGAAGGTAAATTCAGCAGCCAACGTAGAATTCCACGCGCGTATCGTCTCGGAGATGGCCATCAAAAGGGAATTGATCACCATTGCCTCTGAAATACAGCAGGAAGCTTACGAAGATACAACCGATACCTTCAATCTCCTGGACAAGGTAGAACAAAGAATATTCAGTGTTTCCGAATCCAATATCCGTAAAAACTACGCGGATATGCGCTCCATTATGCGGGATGCCATCACTGAACTGGAAGCCAAGAAACATCGCAAAGACGGACTGACCGGCGTAGCCACCGGATTTACCGCCCTGGACCGAGTGACTTCCGGCTGGCAAAAATCTGATCTGGTCATCATCGCGGCCAGGCCGGGTATGGGAAAATGCCTGGGCAAAGGCACCAAAGTCTTGATGTATGATGGTTCTCTGAAAAAAGTAGAAGACGTAGAGACAGGAGAACAATTGATGGGCGATGATTCCACCCCTCGGAAAGTACTTTCCATCGCTAAAGGTCGAGAAAAAATGTACTGGATACGCCAAAACAAGGGGATGGATTACCGTGTCAACGAAAGCCATATTTTATCCCTCAAACGTAGTAGAAATGAATATAGTCATCAAAAAGGTGATGTATTAAATATTTCGGTAAAAGAATACCTGGATAAAAGTGATAAGTTCAAGTCAAACTATAAAGGCTATAAAGTAGCAGTAGAATTTAAGGAAAAAGAGGTCACTATTGACCCATATTTTCTTGGTCTTTGGTTGGGTGATGGCGACCCAAATAGTCCCAGAATTACTTCCGCCGATGTAGAGGTAGTAGAAAGTTTACAGGATTATGCACAAAACCTTCGTAATGAAGGTAGATTAGCATTTGTAAGCGCTTATGACTACCCAAATAGATGTACACAATATGCCATAACTAAAGGCCAACGAGGGGGGCACCATGTTTTTTCTTTAAAAAATGAATTACGCAACCTCACTGTATTGGGAAATAAGCATATCCCTCAGAATTACCTCATTAATTCCACTGAAAAACGTTTGGAATTGCTTGCCGGACTCATTGATAGTGATGGACATTACTTAGTCCAATCTAACGGTTACGAAATTACCCAAACCCGAAAGCGACTTGCCTATCAGATCAAATTTATGTGTGATTCACTGGGATTTCGTACTTCAATTAGAAAGAAGAGAGCTTCCATTAGCGCCATTGGTTATGAATCAGAGGTGTATCGTGTGCGGATTTACGGTGATATTCAACGTGTGCCCGTAAAAATTGCTAGAAAGAAAGCCAAAGCCTGGACAAGTAATGTTGACTGGCAAGTAACCGGTATTCAAGTAGAATACGACAAAGTTGACGATTACTACGGTTTTGAAATAGACGGCAATCGTCTTTTCTTATTAGAAGACATGACCATAACACATAATACGGCTTTCGTACTCTCTGCCCTACGGAATGCGGCGGTAGATTTCGGTCACGCCGTGGCAATCTTTTCATTGGAGATGTCATCGGTACAGTTGGTCAACCGTTTGATCTCTGCGGAGGCACAACTAGAAAGTGAAAAAATCAAGAAAGGGAACCTGGCAGATTTTGAGTGGGAGCAGCTTTACCACAAAACGGCCAATTTAACTGAAGCGCCTATTTATATTGATGATACCCCTGCCCTATCTATCCGGGAACTTCGCTCCAAATGCCGGCGCCTCAAGGCACAGCATAATATTGAGCTGATCATTGTGGATTATCTACAACTCATGTCTGGGGACAGCTCCAAAGGCAACCAGGGTAACCGGGAACAGGAAATTGCTTCTATCTCACGGGCGATGAAGAATATTGCCAAAGAACTGGAAGTGCCGGTATTGGCGCTATCCCAGCTGAGCCGTGCGGTAGAGACCCGTGGGGGTGACAAGCGTCCCCAGCTTTCTGACCTTAGGGAATCCGGGAGTATTGAACAAGATGCCGATATGGTCATGTTTCTTTATCGGCCTGAATACTACGGGATTACGGAGGATGAAAACAATCAACCCGTACAGGGCTTGGGTGAGGTCATCATCGCGAAGCACCGAAATGGTGCATTGGAAACGGTGCGCCTTAAGTTCATTGGCAAATTCACCAAGTTTACCGATGTAGACGACTATTCATTTGATGGCAATACCTACGGAAACCGGC
>JBBSOG010000089.1:0-15446 GCA_038259985.1 Cytophagales bacterium | reverse complement strand
GCAGGTAGGTTCAGCCAAAGTACTGGAAGATTGCTTCGATACCGTCAGAAGGGGAGGCATGGTCACCGGCGTAGGCGTGTATGCTTCTTACCACAACAATTTTCCTCTGGGCAAATTTTTTGACAAGGGCTTAGGTCTCCGTGTCGGACAGGCACCTGTACAACGACATATTGACTATCTTATGGAGGTCGTTAAAGAAGGTAAGGTAAAACTGGATGATATCATTACCCACCGATTGCCACTTAGCGAAGCCGAACATGGCTATAAGATTTTTAATGAAAAAGAAGATGATTGTGTCAAAGTAGTATTAAAACCTTAAGCCTTTATAAAATCAAATTTAAAAGTGCCTTTTAATAGAAATCCTGAGTGTTAAAAGGCACGATTTCTGCCATCTGACAAACATTAATCTTCGGTAGAAATTATGAAAAAAAATGCACTTAAAATAAGCTTGAGTCTACTGCTTATCATGCCTTGGGGATGCAATACAGATGATTGTGGTGACCTCAGCGGGGGACCAGGATATTACAATATCACCGGCTTCGCAGTAGCTAATGTCCGTTTGCTGGAGGGAGGATATAGTGTGGAAGAAAATATTACGGCTAATAGCAGCATTCCTTATCATCGCTACGGGCTTAGCTTACAGCCTGTGGTGGAATATGTAAGCATGCAAAAAGAGCGCAAGCCATCCCTTAATATCTTTCCAGCAGCTTATGCTTGTTCCCCTGCACCTCCCCAGCCGACAGAAAAAATTGCTGACATCGCTATATTTAGCAATGCCGATTATGTACAAGCCAATAGCACCAAAGTAATAGCTGCTGGTGATACGTTAAATGCCGTTTTCAATATTTACGACCGTTATAGCGGTCGCATCGTAGGCTTGCCTGATTTTCTAGTAGATGAAAATGTAATGGCTTCTGATGAATGGATTATCTTTCAGCCTTCATCCCCGCCAGCGGAGGCTCAAACCCATGAATTTACTGTACATTATCGTTTAGAGAATGGTGAGTTTTACAACATCACTGCTCGGCCCATTATCCTCACTCCCTAAACAAGATCAGCATGAACCAGTTGTACCTATAACAATCATTTTTTGAACTTAAATATTAACATGATGGCTGATACAAGCATAAAAAAAATAGATTCAAGTAACTCACCGGAAACAAAAAAAGGGGAGAAATTTTTAGCATCGGGTACCCAAGTATCCATGCGCATGTGGGTAGATGAAGAACCGGGCGCTGACAAAGCAGAAGCCAGCCGTCCTTACGAAACAGTAGGTTATGTACTGAAGGGCAAAGCCGAGCTGCACTCCGAAGGACAGGTAGTCAAATTGGAACCGGGTGATTCTTATCTGGTACCCAAAGATGCCAAGCATACATACAAAATACTGGAAACTTTCAGTGCCGTAGAAGCAACCTCACCACCCTCGCAAGTGCATGGCAGAGAGGAATAGGAAGTAGAAGCAATACATTGACCGGCAGCAAAAATTTGTTGCCGGTTTTTTTATGCTTTGAGAAAATATACCACTGCCTGCTCTTTTACAACTCACATTGTTGAAGATATAATGACAATTCTTTCAGACGCATTTTATGCATGTTTTTTGATAAAATGGGATTGACCGGAGCGAACAAAAGTTGCTATATTCATCTATGATTTCGGTCAACTGATCTTTACGGAAATGAAATTACAAACACTGGTGGAAGATATTATACACACTTACACTTATCCACAGGTGTTTGGTATTACCGTTATCTACTTCCTGCTGCTTTATTTTGGTCTTGCCCCGCTCTTTCTTTTCATGTGCAAAAGCCTGTGGAAATGGAAAGTTCTCCAACGAATCGTGTTGAAAGAAGCTGCGTCACGGCAAATAAACTTTGAGATCAGGCACTCGTTTCAATCCATTATCATATTTGGTTTTTCTGCCATTCCCCTGGTTTCTCTGATCCGACACGGATTTGTTTCCCTTCTGCCTGATACAGTTGGGTACATAATATTAGGATTAGTCATCCTCAGCATCTGGAACGAAATTCATTTCTTTGTCATCCATCGGATCATGCATCTTCCTTTTTTTATGAAAAGGGTACATTACGTGCATCATCGTTCCACTACGCCTACTGTATATTCGGTGTACAGCTTTCATGCTCTGGAGGCGTTTTTGCTCAGTACTGTTCCACTCACGGTTGCACCCTGGATACCTTTTGCTCCATTAGCGATTTTCCTGTATCCTTTGGTAAGCATACTGCTCAACTTTGCCGGGCACTGTAATTATAGGTTTGGCAATGGAACAGGGGCTAAATGGAAAATACTAAGCACCCGACATGCAGCACACCATCGTCAGGGCAAAAAAAACTACGGCTTTGCCAGCCATCTTTTGGATGATTTGTATATGCTCAATACCGAAAACACAAAACCCAACGTTTCTTTAGAAGAGAAGCATGCTGATGAATAAAGTTTACATCACTTCCGCAGGAATATTTTTACCCAACCAGCCTGTCTCTAATGAGAATATGGAAAATTTTCTGGGCAAAATTCATGGGAAGTCCAGCGCGGTGAAAAACCGTATGCTGAGGCAAAATGGGATTGAATCCAGGCACTATGCAATGGATGAAAAGCAGCAGAGCACCCATTCTAACGCCCAGATGGCGTCATTGGCAGTAGAACAGGCACTGGAGAGAAGCACGCTCCAACCCAAAGATGTACAACTTCTGGCAACCGGAACTACCCAAGGTGACCTGCCGGTACCTGGCTTTGCCAGCATGGTACACGGAGAATCAAGTCTATCCAAATGTGAGGTGGCCAGTTTCCAGAGCGTATGTGCCAGCGGCATGATGGCAGTCAAAAATGCGTATTCACAGATACTTTCAGGTGAAAAACAAAACGCAGTGTGCGTGGGCAGCGAATTTGCCAGCCGTTTGTTCAAAGCCTCCCGCTTTGAAGCCCAGTATGGCGATACCCATCAAATCACATCTGTTTCTTTTGACACTGAATTTCTCCGCTGGATGCTTTCTGACGGTGCAGGGGCTTTAGTCCTGGAGAACCAAAAAAGGCAGGAGGGCTTATCGTTGCGGATGGATTGGATAGATTTGGTTTCGCACGCCCATCAGTTTCCCGAGTGCATGTACACTGGAAAAAATGACAACAAAAACCCTCGTGAAGCTACCTGGCTAGATTATCCCGACTATGCCTCGGCCGCCAATGCCGGGGCTATTAATTTGAAACAAGACATCCGTTTGCTGGACCAGGTGGTAAAGACCGGTGTGGCGCATTATTTTGAGCTGATAGATCAGGGCAAAATTAAAGTAGAGGACATTGATTGGCTGTGCTGCCACTACTCATCTGAGTTCTTCAAAGCACCCATCAAAGAACTGATGCAAAAAGGTGGGGCTTTAATACCCGACGAGAAATGGTTTAGTAATTTATCCACCAAAGGCAATACCGGGGCGGCATCTATCTATATTATGCTGGAAGAACTCATGTATTCAGGCAAGTTAAAAGAAGGGGATACAATACTGTGTATGGTGCCGGAGAGTGGCAGGTTCATCACCTCCTTCATGCAATTGACGGTAGAAGGGGCTGTTGCTACCAAAATTCACTTTCCCATGCGTGAGATTGAAGCGCCTGAGTTGATTGTAAATACTAATCCCACTTCGGAGTGGCTGGTACGGCAGCTAAGCCAGATTTGGGTGGATTTTGAAAGCAAGTTGCTCAAAGTTCCCATCGTCCGCAAGATTCATGATGGACAACTAAGTTTAGCAGATTATAAATTATTACTCATGGATTTGCGGCAACAAGTGATTGATGGTTCGCAGTGGATTTCCCGCGCAGCTTCTAATATTGACATTGAGCTATTTGAATTGCGTTCTGCCTTTATCAAACATACCGCTACTGAGCATAAGGATTACCAAATTCTGGAAAAAAACTTCCAGGCATGGGGAGAAGAGTTGGGTAAAATTCGTAGCGGACAGAAGAACATCGGTAGTGTGGCGCTTTCTTCTTTTATGTTTCAGCAGGCGAGTAAGCCTAATCCGATAGACTTATTGGGGGCTATGTTTATCATAGAAGGTATAGGAAAACGTTTGGCGGGCTATTGGGGAGAAATGATGAAAGAGCAGTTGGGGCTACAACAAGATCAGGTATCTTTTTTTACCTATCATGGCGTAGCGGACGAAAACCATTTTCATAACCTGGAGCAGGCGTTAAACCATCCGGCGATGAATAGGGAAGTTGCTGAAAAGATCGCTAAAACCGCCAAGGTTACCGCCCGCTTATACCAGATGCAACTGGAAGAACTGGGCAATTACTAAAATCTTAAAAATATGGGTTCCTACAACGATTTAGACCTTGCTACTCACGACAGCCGCGACCCTAATCCCTGGCTGGCGATGTACCTGGATAGCAGCATTCCGATCAACGACCATACTAAACTGGCCCTGATGAGGGATAATAGTGCCCGCTCCACCAGCTATCTATTGCCCCTCATCCGCATCTGGTCTAAGGTGACCATATTTTTTATCCATGTCTTCAAATTCTTCTTTCCCAAAGTACCTAACTCTTCCCGGATGCTGCACCGCATTCTTGCATGGGGTCTGAAAAATTTTGTGAGTAAAGATGCCAATCTGTTGATCTTCAGGCATTTTCATGTGGGAAGTGAGATCATGCAGTTTATCGCCAAGAATGTAGTTGGCGTGGAAGTACAAACTAGCCCTTTAAAGCCGAGGGATTTTGAGGATATCAAAGATGACCTGTTTCTCAAACATGATCTGAACCTTTATAATTTTGTGATCAACCTGAACCGCCAGCTCAAGGAAAAAAGTTTGGGTATTCAAGGAAAAAGACCGGTTGATCTCTCCATGATCACACCCGACCGTTTTGATCATATTGAATTTCCTGACCGCTGGACGAATGTGTTGGACTTAAGGTCTGCTATTGAATTATTTACGCCTTTCTACCAGTTTTTTCTTACCGCCAATGATTTTATCCGGGCGTCAAATTCATTGCAACTGGATGAAACGATAGGCATTTACACCTCACAGATACTGAATACACCCGGACATCTGAGCCTGGTCAACAACAAACATCCGATGGTACCGGAGACAACTTATAGTGCAGCCTATCGCCTGGTTTTACACGGATTAGCAGCAGAAACTTTGCATGCCGTATTGGTCAATATCAAGCAGGAAAGTTTCGCCGATGGTGTGATTACGCCAAGGGTGTAGATTGCTGCTTAATTGCCAACTGCCCACAGGCGGCGTCTATGTCTTTGCCCCGGCTGCGTCGTACATTGACGGTCACGCCTTTCTTTTCCAGATAGTTAGCAAACTGATCCAGACGATCTGCTTCGGTGTTCTTAAAATCCGCCTCTTTGATAGGATTGTATTCAATGATATTGACCTTGCTGGGCACACGCTTGGTGAACTCCCAAAGCTCGCGGGCATCTTCCAGGGTATCATTGAAGTCGTAAAAAAGAATGTACTCAAAAGTAAGCTGGCTGCCGGTTTTCTCATAAAAATAAACCAGGGCTTCCCGCAAAGCTTCCAGCGTATTGGTCTCATTGATCGGCATGATTTGGGCACGCTTTTCATCGTTAGCGGCGTGCAGGGAAAGCGCCAAGTTGAATTTCACCTGGTCATCTCCCAGCTTTTTGATCATCTTGGCGATACCAGCGGTAGATACCGTAATCCGCCGGGGCGACATATTCAATCCTTCAGGCGAAGTAATATACTCAATGGACTCCAGCACATTTTTATAGTTCAGCAGCGGCTCGCCCATGCCCATATAGACAATATTAGAGAGAGGTAGTTGGTAATTTTTTTCCGCCTGCTGATTGATCAATACTACCTGATCGTAGATTTTAGCAGCATCCAGGTTGCGCTTGCGCTCCATGTAGCCGGTAGCACAGAACTTACAACTCAGCGAACATCCGACCTGCGAGGAGACACAAGCAGTCATCCGGGACTTGGTAGGACTGAGTACGCCTTCCACTGCATGTCCGTCGTGCAACTGAAACATAGATTTGATGGTGCGGTCGCTACTCAGCTGCTGGTTTTGTACCCGTACCGGATTGATGACAAACTGCTCCTCCAGCAATTCCCGGGTTTTTTTAGACAAATTAGTCATCTCCTCAAAACTGCGGGCAGACTTTTTCCAGAGCCATTCCTGTATCTGCTTTGCGCGAAAAGGCTTTTCCCCTATCTCAATCAGAAATGCCTGAACAGTTTCGGGCTTAATTTTACGGATATCTGTTTTTGTGTTGGTGATGACAGTGCTCATAACGGATGACTAATGACAGTAGAACGAAACAACAGATCATTTGAAAGGTAGCTTCCTTCTCTGCAAATTTATGATATATTTGCTCTGACTTACTAATACGCTTTTGATAAACGATTAATTCAAAATTAGACGAATAAGTTGAGAAAATCCTTAGAAAAAGCCAGCAACTTTATTGATGGAATGAATGAAGCCATTGGTAAAGGGGTTTCCTGGCTTACTACTATCCTGGTCATACTGATTTGCTACGATGTCGCTGCCCGCTATTTGTTCAATACTTCTTCCTCAGGTATTGTAGAGTTGGAATGGCACATCTTTTCTTTCATCTTTCTGTTGGGTGCCGCTTATGCGCTTAAGCATGATAAACATGTACGGGTAGATGTATTTTATCAAAACTTCTCACCTAAAAAACAAGCGTGGGTCAACCTGGTGGGAACGCTTTTATTTTTGATTCCACTTTGCGTGATCACCATTCATTCTTCTCTCAAATTTACTGCGAACGCTTATTCCATCCATGAAGGTTCACCCGACCCGGGTGGCTTACCGGCACGATTTATCGTCAAAGGGGCAATTCCAATCGGGTTTTTTCTGCTTTTATTGCAAGCCATTTCCCTAGCTTTCCGCTCAATACTTACCATTACCGAACCTACCCGTCGCGACCATGCCTGATATATTGCCGATTATTCTCTTTGCTTCTATTTTTCTGCTTATTCTGTTCGGTTTTCCGGTAGCTTTCACGCTGGGCGGCGTTTCTGTGCTCTTTGGCTTGCTGACCTTCGGCCCGGATTTTTTTTACTTATTATCGCTGCGTGTCTTCGGCACCATGACCAATTATGTGTTGCTGGCAGTGCCCTTGTTCATCTACATGGGGATTATGCTGGAAAAATCGGGACTGGCAGAGAGTTTATTGGAAACGATGGCGCTCCTTTTTGGAAAATTCAAAGGCGGTTTGGCGATTTCGGTCATCCTGGTAGGAGCCATGCTGGCGGCATCTACCGGCATTGTGGGCGCAACGGTAATTACGATGGGCTTGATCAGCTTACCCACCATGCTCAAGCGGGGCTACAGTGCCGAACTGGCGACAGGCACCATTGCCTCAGCAGGTACGCTGGGACAAATCATACCCCCTTCGGTCGTGCTGGTGCTCCTTGGCAGCGTGCTCAATGTATCGGTAGGCGATCTGTTTACGGCGGCGCTAATACCAGGACTGGCTTTGGTAGGATGCTATTTGTTGTATGTCATTGGTGTAGCTACTTTCAAACCCAGCGTAGCGCCTCCTATGCCTGCTGAAGAGATTGCGGAGTTCAGAAGAGAAGGTATGCTAAAAAGGATAATTGCGGCCTTCATCCTGCCATTTCTATTGATTGCAGCGGTGCTAGGTTCTATCTTTGCTGGGATCGCCTCGCCTACCGAGGCCGCCGCCGTGGGTGCCATGGGTGCTTCCCTGCTAACCATTTTTCAGGGGAGGTTCAATATCAAAGTGCTTAAAGATGTAATGCAGGAGACGACGCATCTTACCTGCATGGTCTTTATCATCCTGGTCGGGGCAACAGCATTTGCCTTGGTATTCCGGGGTATGGAAGGCGACCGTTATCTGGTAGGGTTAATTGAAGAGGCTAATTTGTCTCCCATGGTTTTTCTGGCAATTGTGATGGTGGTGGTGTTTATCGCTGGTTTCTTTATTGATTTTATAGAAATCATCTTCATTATCGTGCCTGTGGTCGCGCCTATTTTTACTGCCATGGGTATAGATTTGATCTGGATTGGGGTGTTGTTGGCGTTGAACCTGCAAACTTCCTTTCTATCACCTCCATTTGGCTTTTCGCTTTTCTATCTCAAAGGCGTAGCCCCTCCAGAAGTTACAACGGGCCATTTGTACCGAGGAATTATTCCTTATGTAATCATTCAACTGGTCTTTCTGGCTTTGGTCATTATTTTTCCCGAGATGGTAACTTTTCTGTTGGAGAAATAAGTAAGAAGTTCTCCATCTTCAAATTTCCAGTATTATCGCAGAAATTTTTTATATTACTATGCAAAGTAACCCACCACTCCACATGCACAAACTCATACTTTCAAGCCTTCTTCTCATTTATCATTTCTCCCTCTTTGCCCAACCCTCAGATTCCTCCATACAATGGCCAGACGGCAAGCGCATGGCGCTCAGCCTGAGTTTTGACGACGGTCGTCCCAGTCAGGTAGATGTGGGTACGCCACTGTTTGACCGCTACGATGCCAAAGCCACCTTTTATCTGGTGCCTTCAGCAGTGAAGCAACGCCTGCCCAAGTGGAAAAAAGCTGCAAAAGCTGGACATGAGATGGGTAACCACTCCCTCCAACATCCCTGCTCCGGTAATTTTCTCTGGGCAAGGGACAAAGCGATAGAAAAATATACACTGGAAGAGATGAAGACAGAACTGAAGGAAGCCAATCAACAGATAGCACAGATGTTGGGCGTTACACCTACTACTTTTGCCTATCCTTGTGGGCAGACCTATGTGGGCCGTGGTACTCAAACACAAAGCTATGTGCCAGTAGTAGCAGAGCTGTTCACTGCCGGGCGGGGCTGGCTGGACGAAGCGCCAAATGACCCTTCCTACTGTGATATGGCACAAATTACCGGAGTGTCTATGGATACCAAAGATTTTGAGGAAATAAAAACTATCGTAGAAACAGCAGCAGCCCAAGGACTCTGGCTGGTATTGGCCGGTCATGATATAGGTGAAGAAGGGAGGCAGACTACCCGAACTGCCATGTTGAAAACTTTGATTCAATATGCACAAGACCCAGCAAATGGCATTTGGTTGGCCCCGGTAGGTGAAGTGGCCGATTACGTACTCAGCAAGCGCTAAAGTATAAACATTAGCCTCGCTGGCGGGAGTATGCCAGTAGCTAACCACATATTCTTTCTTTCATAGACTATGGTATGAGCTCTCTGTTATAGGTTTCAATGAAAGTCTGCTGCGGTTCCACACCTTTCATATAGCTTCCTCTACTCTGTTCTTATCACTAGGCTTTTTTCGGTGGGCTACCTTCCTGGTAAAAGTTCTTCGTCGGTTTTTTTGACCAAATTCCCGATTGATTTAGGAATTCTTCCTATAAAACCACTGACGGAGGCTTTGGTGGTCGTAAACTCCAGGTTAATACGCATATTGGCTGCTACGGCCTGGCACGGTCTAAAGAAGGCTGGGCTACTTCGTAGTCTGCTTTGGCAGTTTCCATTCTCACTCCGGAAATTACTTCGTTATCAATAAGTGGCTGAATCCGGTCAATCTCAGTTTTCGCTTTCTTAAGCTTAGCTTGTTCTACTTTGACATTAGCCATCGCATTATTCATGTCTTCCTGTTATGGTTGGCTATTGATCTCAAATAAGGGCTGGCCTTTCTCTACAAAATCCCCTTATCCACGTAAATTTTCTCCAAAATGCCATCTACTTGTGGTCGAATCCCTACGTTTTCAACCCCTTCTATAGAACCTAAGTACTGAAATGATTTGGCTGCCTGTTCCTCCTGTAGCGTCATCACCGGCAAAGGAAGCCCTTCATCTTTTTCTTCTTTTTCCTGGCAGCCCAGCATAAAAACAACTAACAAAAGGGGAATGGAATGGGAAACGGGAGGATTATTTTAGATGGGAAAAAACTGTTTCTAATTTTCGTTCAATTATCTACTTTGATTAACGCTTCTGTCGCAAGTTCAATAACTGTTCTACTGTAGCAACAGCACACGTTCTAAATTGTATAAATCCTTATATTTCAGCTATATACATTTTAAAACTGGCATTATACAGTTTGAGAACTAATTATTTGTGTAGAATGTTTTACCGATTTTCAATCAGATCGTGGAATAATTCAGCGAAAGGACTTTACTTGTTTTCCCGTGGCCAAAATTTTTACCTTTGATCCCTTTAAAAACATAGTTATGAAAAAAATAGAAACTCTTTTATGCTTAGGCAGTCTGCTATGGATAATCGCCTGCGATAGCACATCAACCGAAGAAACGATGAATATACAATACCCGGCTACCCAAAAAGTAGCCCAAACCGATACTTACTTTAGTACCGAAGTCGCCGACCCCTACCGCTGGCTGGAAGATGACCGCTCCGCGGAAACTGCCGAATGGGTCAAGGCGCAAAATGAGATAACTTTTGGCTATCTGGAAAATATCCCTTTTCGTAAAGCCATCAAAGACCGGCTCACCGAACTTTGGAATTATGAGAAGTATTCGGCTCCCTCAAAAGAAGGGAATAAGTATTATTTTTTTAAAAACGATGGCCTACAAAACCAAAGTGTGATGTACGTGCAAGAAAACCTGGAGGCTGAACCGGAAGTATTCCTGGACCCTAACCAATTTTCTGAAGACGGCACCGTGTCATTGAGCGGCATCAGTTTCACCGAAGATGGTTCGTTGCTGGCCTATTCCATCTCCGAATCCGGCTCCGACTGGCGCAAGATCATGGTGATGGATGTGGAAAGCCACAAACTGGAAGGAGATACACTGAAGGATGTAAAATTTAGCGGTATCTCCTGGAAGGGCAAGGAAGGCTTCTACTACAGCAGCTACGATAAGCCGGAAGAAGGAAGCGACCTCTCCGGCCTCAACATGAACCACAAACTGTATTACCATCAACTGGGTACTCCGCAAGACGCAGATAAGCTGGTGTTTGGCGGAGAACAAACGCCCCGCCGTTATGTAGGGGGTGATGTGTCTGAAGATGACCGTTTTCTGGCAATCACAGCGGCCAACGGTACCAGCGGCAACGAGCTTTACGTCAAAGACCTGAGTAAGGACGGGGAAATTATACAGATCATAGACGACTTTGAGCATGACAATGAGATTGTGCATAATGAAGGAGACCAACTGTACATTCTGACCAACCTGGATGCGCCCAACAAACGCATCGTTACTGTTAATGCAGCGAATCCGAAACCGGAAAACTGGAAAGAACTGGTGCCTGAAAAAGAAGAAGTGTTGGAAAGCGTGTCTTTAGCCGGGGGCAAAATGTTTATCAACTACCTTAAAGATGCTTCTACTCGCATTGAGCAGTATGATTTGGAAGGCAACTTTGAGAAAGAAGTTGAACTCCCATCTATCGGTACTGCCGATGGGTTTGATGGCAAAAAGGATGGCGAAACCGTATTCTATGCTTTCACTTCTTTCACCTTTCCGACTACTATTTATTCCTATCACATTCCCAGTGGAAAGTCTGAAATCTTTCGTCAGCCCGAGGTAGATTTTGATCCGGAAGCTTATGAAACGAAACAAATTTTTTACAAAAGCAAAGATGGCACGGAAGTGCCGATGTTCATTGTCCATCGCAAAGGCTTGAAACTGGATGGGCAGAACCCAACTTACCTCTACGGCTATGGTGGGTTCAACATCAGTTTATCCCCTTCTTTTAGCATTGCCCACCTGTATTGGTTGGAAAATGGTGGTGTCTTTGCCATGCCCAATCTGCGAGGTGGTGGCGAGTACGGTGAAGCCTGGCACCAAGCCGGTACGCAGATGCACAAGCAGAATGTATTTGATGATTTCATCGCCGCTGGTGAGTATCTGAAGCAGGAAGGCTATACTTCTACCGAAAAACTCGCCATTGCCGGAGGTGCCAACGGAGGCTTGTTGGTGGGTGCCACCATGACCCAACGCCCTGATCTGTTTCAGGTTGCACTCCCTGCTGTGGGGGTGCTGGACATGTTGCGTTACCACCAGTTCACCGCCGGGGCAGGCTGGGCACCGGATTACGGCATTGCCGACAGCAGCCAAGCGATGTTTGAATATCTTTACGGGTATTCGCCCTTGCACAATATCCGGGAAGGTGTAGCCTATCCCGCTACGCTGATCACCACTGCCGACCATGATGACCGGGTGGTCCCGGCACATTCTTTCAAGTTTGCGGCTACCTTACAAGAAAAGCATGAAGGAAAAAATCCTGTTTTGATTCGTATAGAAACCAAAGCCGGGCATGGCGCAGGCAAACCTACTTCCAAACAGATAGAAGAGTGGGCGGATAAATATGCTTTCACCTTTTATAATATGAACACCATACCTGCACAACTGAAATAGTTTGACAAGCTGTACTTATTAGCTATTTTACACATTGGTCAATGATAAGTACTACGACAGCATTGAATTTTATTTTAGTGAGGTTTAATTTAATGGTTAACTACTTAAATTTTTCATCTTTTAACTTCTAACCTTAAACTATTAACCTACTTACAACCCTATATGGAAGCAGCCAACAATAAGCGACTGTCGCTAAGAGAATACCAGGCGTTAGAAGAAAATACGGATATCCGCTATGAGTACCATGACGGCGAAGTATTTGCCATGTCCGGGGCATCTCCAAAACACAGCGCGATTGCTTCTAACATCAACAAACTATTAGGCAATATTTTACCAAAGGGTTGTCGTGCGTTTGATAGTGACTTAAAGGTGTACGTAGAAGCTATCAATAAGGGGTTTCATCCTGATGTCTCTGTGGCTTGTAGGCCTATCACCGGACTGGATGAAATGAGTGCTATCAATAATCCTATCCTAATTGTGGAGGTGCTTTCTCAGGGAACTTCGGCATACGACAGGGGACAAAAGTTTTGGTATCTTTCCCAACTTTCTTCTCTGAGGGAATATGTGCTGGTGGAACAAGACCGCTGGGCGGTGGAAACCAGATATCGCGACGCACCTGAGAACGAATGGGTGATGGCCTACTATGAGGGGGCAAATACAGAAGTTGTACTGCGCTCTTTAGACTTAAGGCTCACCATAGCTCAGATATACGATGATACCGACGGTCTTTAATCAGGGTTAAATCTTTATGACATTTTAGATAACTTTACAAACATGCATTGGATACTTTTGTCAGCGCGTATTTTATTGGGTTTGATCTTTTTTGTTTTCGGCTTAAACGGTTTTATTACTTTTATTCCAGTACCCGAATTTCATCCGTTTATGCAAATGCTTGTCGATAGTGGTTTTATTTATGTAGTAAAAGCATTGGAGGTGATAGGTGGATTTTTGTTACTTTTCAACGTGAGGGTAGTCCTTGCATTACTGTTGCTTGGGCCAATAGTTGTGAACATTATGTTGTATCATCTTTTCTTTGATCCCCGCAACTGGCCCATATCGGTCATCAATCTACTGCTCTTTGTATTAGTATTAATTCCCTATCGGCAATCGTTTTATCGCCTATGGGATGAAAAGAAACAAAACATAACCTAATCTATTGATTGTCAACATTTCTTACAAAATCACAAATGAGCATTATCATCCGTCAAGGCGTCAAAGAAGACCTGCCCCAGGTTTTAGGACTTATCCAGGAACTCGCCGAATTTGAAAAAGAGCCCCATGAAGTAGAAAACTCGGTAGCCCAGTTGGAAGAAGATGGCTTCGGCACACAGCCGGTCTTTGAGTTTTTTGTGGCAGAAAAGCAGACAAACGAAAAGATCGTTGGACTGGCGCTCTACTTCTACAGCTATTCTACTTGGAAGGGCAAATGTATTTACTTAGAAGACCTAGTCGTCACCCAGTCAGAAAGAGGCAAAGGTCTGGGTAGAAGGCTACTGGACAAAATCATCATCAAAGCCAAGGAAACCCACTGCTACCGGGTCGTATGGCAGGTGCTGGACTGGAACGAACCAGCCATCAAGTTCTATAAATCCCTGGGCGCAGATATCCCCAAAGAATGGCTCACATGCCGCTTGGTCAAGGAACAGATTGATGATTACGTGCCTATGGACGGGGAGTAGATATGCATTGCAAATGCTCGGATAAATGAGCACACTCCACGCCGCACGCATTAAAAATGCGCGCCAGACTTTTCTAATTAATCGGTAAATACTTTATGTTGAAATATAATAAGTATTGGACACTTTTGTGTATTTTTTTATTTTGTTGTGATCCCCCCAATACACAAGAGAATGATGACAAGTCGTTTTTGTATTCAGATAAAAATTTGAATCAGTCTGCGTTAGATTTTTCTAAAGATCCATTAAACAACCAGTATTATGAGATCACTTCAAAGGTTGACTCTGTATTAAATAGGTACATACCCAAAAATAAAGTTCCCCTAATGTGTGATAACCAGTATCATCATTCACGAATAGATTCAACGTACTTATTTTTGATTTGTCTAGCTGAATATGAAACTAAGCTTATCATAACTAATAATGAAAAGAACGACTTCAATATCATTGCCCTTCAAGGCGGAGATGGAAATGATTTTTGGGAAGTTAAATCAAATTATATTGACAAAAATACTCTGAAAAAAGTATCAATTGAAGGCTACTACACATCAACCGACCCGGATACGATGTATATTAGGAAAAAAGTAATATCACAAGTTGAACTGAAAACAACAGGGAAGATAACAGAAACGTTTATAGACAGCACATTCAATGTAATTGAAGTATTAGAATAATATCTGGTGCGTTTTCCTGGTGCGCTTTTATAAAGCGTACCATCTATCTTGGCATTTGCAATGCCCTAAGCAAATCAAACCTACAAGATGTCCGAAAAATACAAAGTTGGTGAAAGCATTAGACCTCATTTTGTCACCATCACAATTGTAGATTGGGTTGACCTTTTTGCCCGGTCAGTTTATAAAAATATTATTATCGACTCCTTAAATTACTGTGTCAAAGCTAAAGGATTGATAATTCATGCTTATTGCATCATGCCGGGTCACTCACATTTGATAGTGTCTTCAGAGGCCGTTACGCTGCAAGAAATTATGCGGGATATGAAGAAGTTCACCAGCAAAGCTATTGTCAAAGCCATTAACGAAGGAGGAGAAAGCAGAAAAGAATGGTTACTCAAAAAATTTGCTTTTGCAGCCCAAAGAACTAACAGAGGTGTGAATTAAAAAGTATGGCAGGATGGTTTTCATCCCATGGAACTATCAAGCAATCAAATGATAGATCAAAAGCTGGAATATCTTCACAATAATCCTGTGGTTGAGGGATATGTTTATCGTGCAGAAGATTGGGTATATAGTAGTGCTGGGTATTACAGTGGAACGGTAAAAGAATCAATTGTGGCATTGCAAATGCTCGGATAAACGTGCACGCTTTATAAAAGCGCGCCAGTGGGTGTAAAGCACTTTAAAATGCGCGCTAGATAAGTTTAATTTTGAGTGATAATTCACTACTCAGTTCAAATCAACCGAGCAAAAGCTTTCTAATCCCACCAAATTTG
>JBBSOG010000088.1:0-15590 GCA_038259985.1 Cytophagales bacterium | reverse complement strand
TAATATTGGCTTCGGCAGCTATTCCTAGGGCGGTAGCCCCGCTAAATCCATCGGCATACTGGGCATCTCCCAGGTAATACCAAACATCGCCTGACATATCCGAAGGGTAAGCAAAATATAAAAATGCCCGGGCAGTCATCGCTACATTTAGCACGTTCATGCCGGTACCTCCGAATACCTCTTTGGCTATAACTACAGCGAAGACGGACGCTAACGCTACTTGCCACAGAGGAATAGTAGGTGGCATGATCAAAGGAATCAACATACCAGTTACTAAGAAGCCTTCATTGATGGGGTGGCGGCGAATAAATGAAAAAACAACCTCTACCAAGCCACCTGCTACGTAAGCGGTAAGTACCACCGGAAGCACTACGGTAGCACCAAGTAACACCATCTCACCGAAAGACGCATTTTCGCCAATCGCCAGATAGTGCATATAGCCAACGTTGTAAATCCCAAACAACAAACAGGGGATCATGGCAACCACTACGGTAATCATCAAGCGCTTTAGGTTGATAGCGTCCCGTATCTGTGCCCCTTTGCTGTGGGTAGTCTCGTTGGGTGTAAAAAGAAAAGTCTCGTTTGCCTCAAAAAGATAGTAGTACTTTTCGTACTTACCCCCTTTCTCAAAGAGAGGCTTCTGTTTGTCTAAAATGTCTCTGATCGCTTTCATATATACCAGTACAATATTTATGTAGTAGCTTTTATCAAGTTAATTCCTTCGCGCAGTATCGCCTGAATATCATGTTTGGACACATCAATAAACTCACAAAGGGCAAGGTCTTCTTCCACCACTTCGTAAATACCTAATGCTTCCATATCATCATAATCCTCTGCCATGATTGCTTTGATAAGGTATTCAGGAAGAATATCCATCGGCAATACTTTCTCAAAAATACCGGTTTGTACAAATGCCCGCTCCTCCCCTAAAGTATTGGTGGTCAATACGTATTCTTTCTTGGGGTTCAGAAAAGACAAGAGCCCCAGGGCCCTATGGAAACTCAGTTTATCAGTAGTAGGTTTCAACCAACCCAAAAATTCATATTGGTCACCTTCGGGAATAACAGTGATCTGATGATGATAAAATCCCACATAACCTGCTGGCGCTATTTTTTCGCCGGTAAGCACATTGCCTGAAATATAGCGCACATGCCCCTGCTTGATTTTTCCGTCAACAATTTTATCAATGCATGCCCCGATATAGGTAGGATAATACTGTGGTTCTTTTACCTCAGAACCGGTAAGCGCAATAATTTTGGAAGCATCATAAATGCCCTTTAAAAATAGCTTTCCGATTTGTACTACCCCATAGGGATCAATCGTCCAGACAATATCGCCTTTGCCAATTGGGTCAACATGATGGATATGCACCCCAACGTTACCTGCCGGATGGGCTCCAGAAAATTTAGTGACCTGCACACCTTTTCCATTAGAAAATACCGGGGAAACTTCCGCATCCGCATTAACACCCACGTTTACTTTTCCCAGCGTGAATTTTTTGAGAATTTCAACCCCTGCCTCAAAATAACTGGCCTGGCCTTTCAGCAAAACGTCGTAGTCCGGCGCCAGGGGATTTGTATCAAAAGTAGAAATGAATATAGATTTGGGCGTATCTTCAGGATTAGCAACAATACCAAAAGGGCGCTGAAGTAACTGGGGCCACACACCACTTTTGAGCATCCCTTCTTGGGCCTGCTCACGGCTGAGTCCTGCTATCTCAGAAGCAGAATATTCCTTGAAAGTTTCGTATTCAAGCTCTTTATCTGCTAATATCTTGATCCCAAGTAGTTTGCGCTTTTCTCCCCTGACAATTTCTACTACTTCGCCACTAACGGGGGCCGCATACATGACCTGGTTCATTTTCTTGTCAAACAAAACAGGGGTACCCGCTTTGACAGTGTCACCTTCACGAACTGTTACTTTGGGGCGGATGATACCAGGAAAATCGGCAGGTTTGATAGTAAAAGTTTCTGAGCGCCTGGGTTCGGCAACTACTTTTTGAGGTTTACCTGCCAGATTTATATTAAATCCTTTTTTAAGTTTGATGTGATGAGACATTTACCGTTGCAAATAAGGTTTGATGATCATTTCCATTGGAAAAACGCTGCAAAAATAATTAAAATCAGGTAATAACCTTAAGTTTTCTGACTTACTTATCGTCGTTGCAGCTTATTCACTTTATGTTATTAATAATTGTTCTGCAAATACATCAAATCAAGAAGCCACACAGCGCTCCCCGATATTTTTGATCGCAATTAAAACGTTTTCCATCAGCCACATAGGTGTTGAAGTAGCCCCGCAAATCCCCACACGCTGTGCATCTTCAAACCACTCAAGCTGGAGTTCATCTTCGTTAGCAATGAAGTAGCTTCTTTCATTTTCGGCTTTACACACACTGTACAAAGCTTTTCCATTAGAGCTTTTCTTGCTGCTCACAAAGATAATTACATCCTGCTCCCGGGAAAACCGCTGTAACTGTGGCTCACGATTGGACACCTGCCTGCAAATACTGTCATTAGCATTAAAATCAATAGTGCGAAGGTCATGGCTAGAAGCTTGCAAACGCTCCTCAATAAGCGATTTGATGCGGTAAAAACCTTTGGTGCTTTTAGTTGTCTGGCTAAACAAAGTGACCGGGCGGGTGAAGTCTATCTTGTCAAGGTCTTCGTCTTTGAGTACAATGATTGCCTCTCCCCTAGTCTGCCCGGTCAGGCCGATCACCTCAGCATGGCCCGGCTGGCCATAGATTACAATCTGACCATTTCGCTCATGCATCGCGTCAAAAGCATTTTTCACCCTGTTCTGTAGTTTCAAAACCACCGGACAAGAAGCGTCAATGAGTTCAATATTGTTGTTGGAGGCCATCTGGTAAGTTTCGGGGGGCTCACCATGGGCACGGATAAGCACTTTGCAGTTAGTAATCCGAGATAAGTCATCCCTTGAAATAATCCGAAGCCCCTTTTCATGCAGGCGTTTTACCTCCATGTCGTTATGGACTATATCCCCCAGGCAATAGAGCGTATTGCCATCTGTCATCTCATCTTCAGCCATTTGAATGGCAAACTCAACACCAAAACAATACCCTGAGTTGCTATCAATTGTAACTTCCATAGGAAGAATTCACTTTATTAGTTTTTATTCTACTAAAACAACACCTTATTTCTTAAGCTGTTCTCTGGCGATTTCCAAAATCTTATCTACCTGCTCTGAAAAGCTCAAATAGGTAGTATCTATTTCCACTGCACTATCTACTTTGACCAATGGGCTTTGTGCCCGGCTGGTATCAATCCGGTCCCTCTCGGCCAGATTATGTTTTATTTCTTCTAAGCTCACCATTTCCCCCTTTTCTTCCAACTCTTTTCTCCTTCTTTCAGCCCTTACTAATAGATCAGCTTTCATGAAAATTTTTAACTCCGCTTCGGGAAATACGTGGCTTCCAATATCCCTGCCATCCATCACTACGCCCTTTTTATTGCCTAGCTTCCGCTGCTGGCTGACCATTTTCTTTCTTACTTCCGGTACTGCGCTTATGCTACTTACGTTTTCTGAAACCTCCATTTTTCTGATCTCTTCCTCAACGTTTTCACCGTTTAAATAAGTTTCATTCTTTAGGGTGTCTTTGTTTCTATAAAAATGAATGTCAATGTCGTCTAATGCAAGTTGCACGGATGCGGTATTTTGTAGATCTATCTTATGACGAATAAAGTAAAGGGTGGCAGCGCGGTACATCGCCCCGGAATCCAAATAAGTGTAGCCTAATGCCTTCGCCACTGCTTTGGCGGTTGAGCTTTTGCCACAACCGGAATAGCCATCAATAGCTACGATAATATCCTGCATGTGGCAGTCTGGTTAACAGTCATGGATCGGACAAGGAATGGCTCCTTTTTTTGGGATTTTTCTTGGCTTATGGGTAGCACATCCGCCCATAAGACCAGCCAAAAGTATAATGCACATGACAGATAACCTAATTTTTTTCCATTCAATCATAAGTGAGGGTCATTTTTCCAAATAAACAAATTTGTCCTTACAAAAAACTCATCAACCGCCTGTTCATCTTACGTGCTTTCTTTTATTTCATAGTAAAATCTGAAAAACCCATCCTTCTAAACATTTGCAACGCATTTTGGTTGCATAATTAATCAAAACTAAAATTTTGCGCTTATGGAAACCACTGAAAAAACTAACAATGTAGAGCGCATAGGGCTCAGATATGGTGTCCTGATGACGCTGGCGCTGGTGGGCTATTTCCTGCTGATGAAAGCCTTTGGTCTGGCAGAGATTGTAGAGCTACGGGCTTTCAATTTAGTGATCCTGGCAAGCTTTGTTCTTATATCCATTGATAGGTACAAGAGACTTAAAGGGAATCATATGCCCTACCTACGAGGAATTGGGGTAGGCTTGCTGACTTCTGTCATTGGTGTTTTCCTTTTTTCTATTTTATTGCTTGTCTATATTACAATACTGGATCCCTCTTTTATGGAAGCTATCAAACAAAATGAGCCATTTGGTATTCACCTGACCCCTCTTTTGGTTACAGTCGCCATCTTGATTGAGGGCATCGCTTCAGGTTTTATCGCAAGTTTTGCCATTATGCAATACTATAAGGTAAGTCACTTCGTTTCTCCAGCAGAAAACTAAGGAAATTTTATTAAACGCTTAATTTGAATTTTTATATTAAATTTATCATTTTTGTGTAACCTTAGTTATAATCTTACGTGTTTATTG
The DNA here is from genome assembly GCA_038259985.1 of Cytophagales bacterium. Lineage (GTDB taxonomy): Bacteria > Bacteroidota > Bacteroidia > Cytophagales > Cyclobacteriaceae > Catalinimonas. The sequence goes on along the minus strand of JBBSOG010000088.1, from coordinate 10,865 downwards.
ATAAACAGAGCAAATAGACATAAAAACATTAAATATATAAAAGTTGGCTAAAACCAACTTTAACGTTTTGATTGAGTAGTTTTAGGTTGTTGTATTAGTAGTGAAAAAAGTGATCCTTTTAGGTTCACTTTTTTTTTTGGATATCCTTATCTTGCGCCCAAATTCATTCTTAGCCCTATGATCCATATTTCAGTAGAATCCCTAAGCAAACATTACCTCACTGCCGAAGGCCGGGAAAAATTTCTTTTTGATGATATTTCCTTTGGGATAGAGCAAGGGCAAAAGGTAGCCTTGGTAGGGATCAATGGCACGGGCAAATCAACACTCCTCAAAATTATTGCTGGACAAGAAGTGCAGGATAAAGGTAATGTGGCAATTAGCAAAGATGTGAAACTCGCTTTTGCTGAGCAGCAGCCTCAGTTTCACCCTGAGGCTACCGTCTTGTCAGCTATTTACGAAAGTGAAAATGCTGTCTTACAGATACTAAGGGATTACAGAAAAGAACTTCAGGAAAACCCATCCTCTGACCGCCTCCAGCTTTTGATGGGTCAGGTGGATAGCCTCAATGCCTGGGATTATGAATACCAGATTGAGCAAATCCTGGGGCAACTAGGCCTGTATGACCTAGACCAGTTGGTGAAAAACCTTTCCGGGGGACAGCGTAAACGGGTAGCACTGGCCAGGGCTTTGATAGAGCGTCCTGACTTTCTGATCCTGGACGAGCCTACCAACCATCTGGATCTGGATACTATAGAGTGGTTAGAAAATTACCTGTCTACCCAGAAAATGTCCCTACTACTGGTGACCCACGACCGTTACTTCTTAGAACGAGTCACCAATGAAATCCTGGAGCTTGATCAGGGAAAAGTGTACCGTTATAAAGGCAAGTACCAATATTTCCTGGAAAAGAAAAGTGAGCGTATGGCTCAGCAACAAGCCAGTGTGGACAAAGCCCAAAACCTGATGCGCAAAGAGCTAGAATGGATGCGCCGCCAGCCCAAAGCCCGGGGCACCAAAGCTAAGTACCGGGTGGAAGCTTTTTATGATATCAAAGACAAGGCCAGCCAAAAACTGGAATCCCGCAATATGGAGCTGGGCATCAAAGGGCGCCGTCAGGGGAAGAAAATCATGGAGCTTTCCCATATCCAAAAATCCTTTGGGGATAAAAAGATTGTAGAAGATTTCTCCTATACTTTCAAAAGAAGCGACCGCATTGGTGTGATCGGTAAAAATGGTACGGGCAAGACTACCTTCCTGAACATGCTTACCGGACAGCTAGCCCCCGATGCCGGTGAAATTGACATGGGACTGAATACCGCTTTTGGCTATTATACGCAGCAGGAAATCAGTTTTGATGATAACCAGCGGATGATAGATGTCGTCAAAGAGGTGGCCGAAATGGTAGAAATTGGTCAGGGTAACTTTATTTCAGCCTCCCAGTTTTTGCAGCATTTTATGTTTCCTCCAGAGATGCATTATAATAAGGTCAAAAACCTCAGTGGCGGAGAGAAGCGGAGGCTGCAACTTTTGCGGGTGCTGATGCAAAATCCTAACTTTCTGATCCTGGATGAGCCAACCAACGACCTGGATTTAATGACCCTGAATGTACTGGAGGATTTCCTATTTAACTTTGAAGGCTGCCTGCTGCTGGTCTCCCACGACCGTTATTTTATGGACAGGTTGGTGGAACACCTTTTCATTTTTAGCGATCAGGGGGGCAATATCAAGGATTTTCCCGGAAACTATACGGATTTCCGTGAAGCTGAGCAGGAAGAAAAAGAAAATCCTGTTGCTGTAAAACAAGTCAAAAAAGATGAACCAAAAGAAACGCCTAAAGCCTCCACTTCTGACAAAACGCGTAAGCCTTCTTTTAAGGAAAAACATGAGTATGAAGCCTTAGAAAAAGAGATTGCCAACTTGGAAAATGACAAGCAAAAATTGACCGAAGAATTGGGCCGCTTATCCTCCACCCCTACCCCTGACCATCAGGCGTTGATTGATATATCGAAGCAGCTTGATGACATCAGCAAACACATTGACGAAAAATCCGATCGCTGGCTGGAATTGGGTGAGATCGTTGGGGGATAATGTTCGGTTTTGGCATGTAAACTGAGGTTATCAGGATAGGTTTAAATTTTTGAAACGTCTCACCTTGCTATATGTCACCCAAAAAACACAACACTCAAAATCATAATATTTTCTACACCACATCGTCTACATCATCCACAAAAGTGACTAAAAATCCGGCGAGGATCATCGCCGCACCGCCGAGCATGAGTACGTAAATAGCCTGGTTATCAAAGAAAGTGCGGGAGATAAAGCCTAAGGTACCGGAGGCAATGATCTGGGGAATGACAATGAAGAAATTAAATATCCCCATATAAATTCCCATTTTTGAAGCAGGAAGCGAACCTGCCAATATTGAGTAGGGCATCGTTAGGATACTGGCCCAGGCCAATCCCACACCCACCATAGAGAGGAGCAAAATATTTGGGTCGTTGATCAGGTAAATTGAAGCGAGGCTTAGTCCACCAATAATGAGCGATAGTGCGTGTACCTTTTTTCTACCCCTCCTGAGGGCTAGTTTGGGCAACAGAAAAGCTAGTACCGCTGAAAATCCATTGTATACTGCAAAGCAAATCCCTACCCAATTAGCGCCTTCGTTATAAAGGGCAGAACTAGGATCAGTAGCACCGTACACGTGTTCGGTAACTGCGGCAGTAGTATACAGCCACATACAAAAAAGGGCGAACCAAGTAAAAAACTGCACTCCAGCCAACTGTATCATCGTCTTAGGCATGCGAAAAAAATCTATGAAAATCTGGCTCAGCCCATGGTCTGCTTCTTCTGTATCCCCCTCCCCGTTGTACTGTTTGAATTTTTCGGGAGGATATTCTTTAGTGTTAATTACTGACCAGATGACCGCGCCAAAGAATGCAAAAGCCCCCAGATAAAAGGAAATCTTCACCGAATCAGGAATCTGCCCGGCTGGTGCGGTATTGCTTACGTCCAGCCATTCGGTGAGCATGTAGGGCAGCGCAGAAGCCACTACGGCACCTATCCCAATAAAGAAAGTCTGCACGGCAAATCCTGTCGTCCGCTGGACAGAAGGCAGCATATCGGCGACCAAGGCACGAAAGGGTTCCATGGAAATATTAATAGATGCGTCCATGATCCACAGCATTCCAGCAGCCACCCAAAGCACCGGGGAATTGGGCATAAATATCAGCGCGATGCTGGCGAAGATAGCCCCCGCCAGAAAATAGGGCCTCCTTCTTCCCAGACGGGGATGCCAAGTACGGTCGCTAAAATAGCCGATGATGGGCTGCACCAACAGTCCAGTAGTTGGGGCAGCCAGCCATAGAATAGGAATCTCATCTTTGCTGGCACCTAATGTCTCAAAAATCCGACTGGCATTGGCATTTTGTAGGGCAAAGCCAAATTGTATGCCCAGGAAGCCAAAATTCATGTTCCAGATTTGCCAAAAGCTGAGCTGAGGTTTCCGGGCAGTTTCCTGTAAAGTAGGTTCCATAAGGTTGAAAGTCAGTAGTGTTGAGCAAATTCGTAAATACCCTTCACAAAATATAGGAAATGAGAATATTTTGGTTCAAGAAAACCATAAGTGACTTTAATGATGCTGTAAATCTTCCAACTTTTCATGATACCGGTCATAGGCCGAATTGGAGTTAATATGTTGTACTAATGACTTTAATTGGTCTACATTATATTTTTGTCTAAACAGATTTCTTTGAAAGCTATACCTTTGAAACTGCCATCTGTAAGCTGAGGAAAAATCCTTGGGCCTTTCGGTGTTGTAAAGAAGTACAAGTTCCGCTAACATCTTTATCATCTCCTCGGTCTCGGCTGCCTGGGGAGAAAAGTAAGTAAGCTGACGGCCAATATCCTGGGGATAGGCATAGGGCCAATCCTGGTGCAAGTCGTGATTTCTGGGCCTTAAGTTATGCAGGGAAATACGCTGGATGAGAATGTTTTTTAGGGAAACTTTTTGCATACCGGCGAAGGATTGCTGTACTTCTTCTAGTTGTACCTGTACATCTTTCGTGCTCCATTCCCGCAGCGTTTGCTCTTCTTCAGCGCTAAAAACCAAGCCATACTTTTGGCGGGCAACTACCAGCACCGAATCCAGATAAACATATTCCTGCTGATGTAAATTAGCGTAGCTGGCATCGACAACGGAAGTGTCTACCGCTGTGATATGGGCTAGCAGAACAGTCAGTAAGGCGGCAGGCAACAAGCTATAAAACATCCAGGACAGACCACGGTAAACGCGGCGAAAGACATGCCATCCGTACAAGAAAACCATCGCGGGTAGTAGCCAAAAAATAAGTTGTGTGGTTCCATAAAACACGGGCGATGGATTGTCACCAAAAAAACCCACATAGCCCCAGGGAGTGCGGGTGCCAAAGCGGATTACTGCCTCTAATACCATCCAAAAAATGGAGAACGCATATAGTTGCGCCAGCCGGGCATGTCTTCGTTTTCCTTTGGCAGTAAAGTAGATTTTTTGTTGCCACATCCAGAGCATAAGATTGACCCCCAGGCTAACCGATAAGGCCGCAAAAAAATAGTTGTAAGTGCGCTCCTGATCCTCTGATAGCATTACCAAGTTACGAAAGTAACTGAAAAAAAAGCGTAAAATTTCCCTCCCATAATTGAAAAAAAGCGATAAAGAGATGGCAGAAAATACCCACACGACGACGCCTAACCAAAAACGAAGCTTTCCTATGTTTTTTATATTTATCGTCTCCTTGATCATTTTTCTTTTCATTACCTGGAAGATAAAAAAGTTGGCGTGGTATTATGCTAAGGTAATAGAAAACATAAAAGCTATTACTTTGCCCGGTGGAAACGAAAGCAACAGTTACAAAACAAGATTATTTTTCTGTTCAAATTAGTATTTGCAAAACAGCCCGCATTATTCATTGTTAGCTTCTAAGATAGCAAGCAGGCAGCATTTTATTAGAAGACAACAAAATGCTTTGTATTGCTGAACCGGAGAATAAGTTTTGTATACATATAAAATCTTTCAAAACATGAATAGACTTAAAGGACAAGCCGCATTGATCACCGGGGCCAGTTCGGGCATCGGTCAGGGTGTTGCCATCGCCATGGCTAAAGAGGGCGCGCTGGTTGGCATCAATTATTCAAGCAGTGAAGATGGTGCTAAGGAAACCCTGAAGCAGGTAGAAGCTGCGGGCAGCGAAGGCTTGATTATTCAGGCCGATGTGAGCGATCCGAAAAGTGTAGATAATATGTTCAAGAAGTTTCTCAAGCGCTTCGGTACCATTGATATTCTGGTCAGTAATTCTGGTATTCAAAAGGATGCCCCTTTTCTGGAAATGAGTTTTGAAGATTGGCAAAAAGTATTATCCATTAATTTGGGAGGGCAATTCCTGTGCGCACAGCAGGCGGCCAAAGAATTTGTACGCCGGGGTGTGGTGAAAGAAAAATCTAAGGCTGCCGGCAAAATTATCTGCATGAGTTCGGTACACGACATCATTCCCTGGGCAGGACATATCAATTATGCTACAGCCAAAGGTGGGGTGATGATGCTGATGAAAACCATGGCACAGGAACTCGCCCACTATAAAATCCGCGTTAATGCCCTGAGTCCGGGTGCTATAAAAACGCCTATTAATGAAGAGGTTTGGCAAGATAAAGCGCAAATGAAAGACCTTCTCAAACTTATCCCCTACCAACGTATCGGTGAGCCTCAGGATATTGGCGATGCTGCCGTTTGGCTTGCCTCCGATGAATCTGATTATGTGACTGGGCACACCCTTTACGTAGATGGCGGAATGACTTTATACCCTGGCTTTATCGGAAATGGCTGATGATGAATTTTAGGATTTGCCTGGTGTAAGAGCACATTGTTCGGCACATTTCTCCCCATCAATAGCGGCGGAGATGATGCCCCCGGCATAACCTGCCCCCTCACCACAAGGATAGAGACCTTTGATCTCCGGATGTTCCAGGGTATTGAAATCCCTGGGAATCCGCACCGGGGAAGATGTTCGGGACTCCGGGGCATGGACTACTGCTTCATTAGTTAGATAGCCGGGCATAGCTTTTCCAAACTGCCGGAAACCTTCCTGTAAAATTTGATGGATGAAATCCGGCAACACTTCGCCTAATTCCACCGAAGTAGTGCCCGGGATATAAGAGGTGGGTGGAATATCGCTGGATAATTTGCCAGTGGTAAAATCCACCAAACGTTGGGCAGGTACTTTTTGCGAATGGTCAACATGATTTCCTCCCGCCAAAGCCCAGGCTTTTTGCTCAAGATTTTTTTGGAATTCCATGCCTGCCAATGCCCCAAAGGATTGATAGGCTGAAAAATCTTCTGTTTTTAATTCTACCACAATACCTGAGTTGGAAGTGAATTGGTCCCGTTTTGACGGCGACCAGCCATTGGTCACCACCTCGTTGGGGGCAGTAGCACAGGGGGCAATAATTCCTCCCGGACACATACAAAAAGAGTATACTCCCCTACCCTGTACCTGCCTGACAATACTATAAGGCGCAGGCGGAAGATAAGGGCCACGGGATTCGCAACTATATTGAATGTGGTCAATCAAAGATTGGGCATGCTCCACACGAACGCCCAGGGCAAAAGGCTTTGCCTCTATTTTGATGCCTTTATGATATAATAACTCAAAAATATCCCGTGCAGAATGGCCAGTGGCCAAGATAAGTTGGGAGGCTTCAATGTTTTCTCCTTTTTGGGTTTTCACCCCTGACACAGCACTGTTTTTAAGAAGAATATCGACGACTTTAGTATCAAAAAGAAGTTTTCCTCCCTGACGGATGATCGTCTCACGAATGGCGGTGACGATCCCGGGTAGCTTATTAGTACCGATATGCGGATGGGCATCTACCATAATATCAGGCTGGGCACCATGCGCCACCAGTAAGCGCAAAATCCGCTGCACATCGCCCCGCTTTTTGGAACGGGTATATAGTTTGCCATCAGAATAGGTCCCAGCCCCACCCTCTCCAAAGCAATAGTTGGAATCTTCGTTGACGATATGCGAGCGAGTAATGGCTGCCAAATCCCTTCTCCTGCTTTTCACATCTTTTCCTCTCTCCAATACAATGGGTTTCAATCCTTGCTCAATCAGCCGCAATGCAGCGAACAATCCTGCTGGCCCGGCGCCCACCACTATCACCTCCTGCGCATGGGAAACATCGGGGTAATCCGGCAAGGCTATCAGGGCTTCTTCAAAATCTTCCTTTACATAAATAAGTGCTTTTATATTGATCTTAACTGCACGTTGGCGGGCGTCTACAGAACGCTTAAGGATCTCTACATGACGGATATCTTCAAAGGGAAGGCTTAATTTACGGGAAACAGCTTTTTTGAGTGCTTCTTCATGGGCAGCTTCCTCGGGAGAAAGCTGTAACTGAATTTCCTTTCGCATGTAATCAATTCTTCAGGTAAGGTAAACTGTGTGACACAGACAAGCCTAATTCAAGCTGCTAAGTTCGCGATTCTGACGAATTTTCTGGCTATCCGCATAGTAAGATTTATGAATTTGGACGGTATACCTCCTTTAGAAAATATTCTTAATTTTTTTATAAGAAAAATCCAAATTACTTTCAATATTCGTTAGTAATGGATTGTGTATTGGATTTTACCAGCAAACCCATTCTACAAAAAAAGTTATGAAAACTAAAAAAGAAAATATTCAGGTAAGGCTGATTAACCCTAGAGAATTTAAAGAAACACATGGCTTATTTGTTGACAACCAGTTACAGCATCTAGGCACTGAAAGCGAGTGTACGTTTTTGCTACTCAAGCTCCAATCTGAGATTGAAAACCACAAGCTAAAGCTGATGAATGCGAATTAATAAAATAAACCTAAAATCTGTTCCCTGAAGTCAGGGTTGACTGAAGTAGCAATCACGACTGAAATCAAAAGTCCGATGGTAGCCAAGCCCAGGTCTTTACCGATCATGGCAAAAGCCTCTTTGATCCTTTTCTTTTTGGATTTCTTTTTTACCCTTTCCATAATTCTGAACCCAAGTTCTCTTCCCCCTAGCAGGCCGATAAAAACCCAGGTGGTGCTCATTGGAATCACACTGATAAAGAGTTTGTAAACAAGGATAAGGGCATACACGAAGTCAATAATAGTGGCCGAGCGGATGTCCCTCACTTCGCTTTTTTCGTTGACAATGTCCTGGATTTTGTCCCCTTTCAAAAAGAAAATAAGCCCTAATCCTAAAAAAACCACCGCAGCGAAGCCCACAAACTGAAAAGTATCTAACTTTCTTGGTAAGTAAATAGCAATGTTGGCAGCATCCTGCATAATCCACACCGACCACAAGGTTCCGCTGGTGATCCACTGCGCCGCTGTCCACCACTGGGCGGGTTTACCTTTGAAGTATTTGGTGGTGAGACGGCTGATGGACAACCACACGATCAAGCCTAGTCCAAAGGCTAAAAAATAAGCATTGATACTTTTACCAATGACCGAACCTACCGCCCCCGGGCTTACTGCAAAGCTACTGAGTAACAAAAAAGTCGTAGAAACCGGCATCCTGAGCCGGGTCAATACCAGCAAAAAAACAGGTGCGGCAATCTGCAAAAAAGCAAATTCGTTGGGCTGAGGAAAGGCAAGCGCGCCATTGGCGTCGGTAGCTTGCAGACGCCCGTAGGTCACATCGCCCGAATTTATTATCCAACCAATGGTTACGGTGAGCAAAAATAACCCCCCAATGTAGAGCCAGAGCACATACCACTTACGCTCGGCGTTAGAAGCAATAAAAGTACCTATCGTCTGTATGCTATCATTAGAAACGGCGGAATAAGCAGCTAACACAAAACCAAACCACATGGCTATGCCGGGATAAGGATAAATAACCCCCGCCACAAAAAACAGGAAGGTGGTCATCATAATAAACTTTCGCTCCTCTTTGAAAATATCAAAGAGCTGATAGATCAGCTCTCTAAAACGGTTGGGGTTATTCTTCTTGTGCTTTGTTTTTGGCATGATCAGGATGAGTAGGACGATATTTTTTTCTCAAATGCACCATCATGCAGCCTTACTTTGAAAACAAAAACCAATCAGCTTTCATTTGCCATGATGTACGAGGCCATTCTTTTCGGCAGACAAATTTAGGAAGACATAGAAAAGGAATGGTAAAAGCAGTATTATATTTATGTTAACTTTGAGGAGATGGAAAAAGGCTTGAAATCTATTTAGCAAGCTTTTGATGTTTTACCATCAATTAGATTAATAGAATACTATTTTTGTAAAAAAGAGCAGCAAGCTATTTATGATTGATTATCAGAATTTTACATTGGATAACGGACTGAGGATTTATGTACATCAGGATATCACACTTCCTATTGCTACCGTAAACTTATTATACAATGTAGGCTCACGGGATGAAGACGAAAACAAAACGGGATTTGCCCATCTGTTTGAACACCTGATGTTTGGAGGCTCTGTCAATATCCCTTCTTATGATGAACCTTTGCAATTGGTAGGCGGTGAAAATAATGCTTTTACCAGCCCTGATATTACCAATTATTACATCAGCCTGCCTTCCGATAACTTGGAAACCGCTTTCTGGTTGGAGTCTGACCGTATGCTCAGCTTATCCTTTGACCCTAAGGTACTAGATGTTCAGCGTAAGGTAGTGATAGAGGAATTCAAACAACAATACCTCAACCAGCCTTACGGGGATGCTTTTATGAAATTAAAAGCGTTGGCTTATCAAGTGCATGCCTACCGCTGGCCCACCATTGGTAAGGATATTCAGCACATTGAGCATGCTAATATGGACGATGTAAAGGCTTTCTTTCATAAATTTTATGTCCCCAATAACGCTATTCTGGTGGTTTCCGGAAATGTGGTGTTTGACGATGTAAGACGGCTTACTGAGAAATGGTTTGGCCCTATTCCGGCAGGACAGAGATATATCAGAAATATTCCACAGGAGCCTAGACAACGTGAGGCGCGCACCCAACACATAGAAGCCGATGTTCCTTTGGACGCGATTTACAAATCTTACCATGTTCCGGGACGCTTGCACCACCAGTATTATGCAGCCGATTTGCTCAGTGATCTTTTGGGCAGGGGGAAATCTTCTCGCTTACACCACGAACTGGTCAATAAAAGACATCTTTTTAGTAATATTTCCTCCTACGTAAGCGGTTCTATAGATCCAGGTACGCTCAATATTCATGGCAAACTCAGCAAAGACATCAGCCTGGAAGAAGCAGAGGCCGGGATACAGGAGGTATTGCAAGGTGTACAGGAAGGCCAGATTGCTGAGGAAGAGCTGCAAAAAACCAAAAATCAAGCGGAAGCTTCTATCGTTTTTTCCGAAATGGAGTTGCTCAACCGCTCTATGAACCTAGCCTATTCGGCGCTTTTAGGCAATCCTGACCTTGTTAATCAGGAAACTGAACTGATACAAAAAGTCACTGTCCAGGAAGTGCAGCAACTCGCCAAAACTGCTTTGGCAGAAAGCAATTCAAATACTTTATATTATCACGCCAAACGGTAATGAGAGTAGGTTGATGGTTTAAGGTTAAAAGATTTAAAGCATGTTTACCTTTTTATAGAATTTTGTATATCAGTGCGTTAGCCTGAATATCCGGCGGGCGTGTGTGAGCCTGTGCGTGGAAGCGTTCGGAGATTCTAGACTTTTTTGGTTACTTTTTGTGGCAATGACAAAAAGTAACAAAGAGAACAAGCGATGAATAGTATAAATCTTTGCTTTTATTTATGAGAATAGAATAATGTTTTTAAACATGTTCTTAAGCAATTGAACATCATTAAAACGAAATTTAATGCTTTCGCAGTACTTACTTTAACAATGCTGCTTATTCT
>JBBSOG010000087.1:0-15729 GCA_038259985.1 Cytophagales bacterium | reverse complement strand
TGGAGGGTAGAAAAACAAAAAACCCCTTAAATCATACGATTTAAGGGGTTTTACCGACTTTTGATTTTGTCTAAGTCGGGGCGGCAGGATTCGAACCTGCGACCCCCTGCTCCCAAATGAATCTGCCACCCTATATCGATTATTATAATTTACTATTAAACATTTGATTTTCAGTAACTTACAAATTTAACCCTTTGCCTTATTTATAGAATTTTCTTGCTTTTTATCGTTTTCGTATGCAAATTGTATGCAAATTCTAAAGTTTGCATACACATGAATGATGTAATTACCGGTCTCGTTCTGGACACGCGAAGAGCAAAAAAGGATGGGACCTACCCAGTAAAGCTTCGCCTCACCTACCAGAGAAAACAGAAGTATTATGCGACTAAATACTCCTTCACAGAGGATGAGTTTGCTAAGATTATGCAGCTAAGACCTCCCAAAAAATACAAGGAGGTACAGGTAAAACTTCAAGCCATTGAAGCCAGAGCCAATAAGATTTTAGAAAAAATGCCAGCTTTCTCCTTCAATCTTTTTCAGGAGTACTTTACTGATGGAAAGGTCAAGGAAAATATCAATCATCAGGATGTATATGCTGCAATTGAAAGCTACATTGATGATCTGCGAAAAGAAGGTTCCGCAGGTACTGCAGATATTTATTCCTCAGGCATGAGATCACTTCAAGCTTTTCAAAATAAGCTCCTTTTTGCAGATGTTACTCCCAACTTTCTTAAAAAGTACGAAAACTGGATGCTTAACCAGCGTAAAAGTTATTCTACTATAGGCATCTACACCCGGCAGCTGCGTACCATCTTTAACAAAGCTATTGATGAAGGGTATGTTGACCGTAAAATATATCCTTTCGGAAGAAGAAAATACCAAACCCCTACCGGTCGTAATATTAAAAAGGCTTTAGTCATTGAGGATATCCAGAAGATATTTATGTATGAGCCTGAAAATGAGAGCGAGGAAATGTACAGGGATTTTTGGATCTTATCCTATCTTGCTAACGGCATCAATGTGAAGGATATGATCAAACTTAAATACAGAGATGCGCGGGATGATAAAATCGTATTCCTGAGGGAAAAAACAAAGAAGTCAAACAGAGTAAAACCTAAGCCTATTGTGGTACCGCTTACTGAGGAAATTTCAAAGATCATAGAGAAATGGGGTAATCCGGATAAAGCCTTTAATAGCTATGTCTTCAACTATTTATCTGATGGAATGAGTCCTGAAAGAGAGCTTGCCATCAAGAAACAACTGGTTAAGCAAATCAACAAATATATAAGGCGTATTACTAAAAAACTGGGTATAGAGAAAGACGTAACTACCTACGTTGCCCGGCATAGCTTTGTGACTGTACTTAAGCGTTCCGGAGCTTCCATGGAGTTCATTTCTGAATCAGTCGGTCATTCTAACTTACGGACAACTGAAGGATACGCAGATAGCTTTGAGGATAAAATTAAGAAGCATTTTGCTAAAGCTTTAACTGATTTTAGTAGTGGTGATAACCAGTAGTATGAAAATTTTTAAAGTAAGCTTACTATTTCATAGCGTCTTTATATACTGTAACGTGGCTTCCGTATTTATAAGTAGTTTTCTATGAAACCAGATAAAACATTCGTTAGTGATATCCAGCATATCATCGCCAGCACCAGGGAAAGAGCGGTTCGTTCCATCAATCTTGAAAGAGTAGTGATGTATTGGCAGATCGGGCAGCGCATTATTGAAGAAGAACAACATGGTGAAGAAAGGGCGGAATACGGTGCTTACCTGATCAAAAGCCTTTCAAAACAGCTTAAACCTGAGTATGGTAGTGGTTTCTCTGCTCGAAATCTTGAAATGATGCGGCTATTTTTTCGGACCTTCCCAAAAACGCAGACACTGTCTGCGCAATTGAGTTGGAGCCATTACGTCTTGCTCATAAGCTTAGATAATGAGGACAAAAGAAGCTTTTACATAGCAGAAACCGAGAAAAATAATTGGTCTGTGCGACAAATGGAACGTCAGATCAACAGTCATTTGTATGAACGCCTGCTTTTGAGTAATGATAAAGAAAGCGTACTGGCCGTAGCCAGGAAAGAGAAGCATCCTGAAAGACCAGAAGAAATCATCAAAGATCCCATAATTCTGGAATTTTTGGGTTTGAAGAGAGAAGCTTCGTACTATGAGAAAGATTTGGAACAAGCCATCATCACGCATTTGCAGGATTTCCTGCTGGAGCTTGGGAATGGATTTGCTTTTGTAGCTAGGCAAAAAAGAATACATCTGGAAGGAGATGATTTCTTCATTGATCTGGTGTTTTACAATCGCCTGCTGCAATGTTTTGTGCTCATAGAGATCAAAACACATAAGCTTACTCATCAGGACTTAGGTCAGTTACAGATGTATGTCAATTACTATGACCGTGAAGAAAAACTTCCTCCTGAAAAACCAACCATCGGTATATTACTTTGTGCAGATAAAAACAATGCTGTAGTAAAGTATGCCCTGCCAGAAGACAACAAAACGATACTTGCCAGCCAGTATAAGCTGTACTTGCCGTCTGAAAAGCAGTTGCTCAACGAAGTAAAGAAGGAGATCGATAAAAAAGAAAAGTAGTAAGCTCAGATATTAACCCCTTCATTATTATCCTTATTTTCTTGCCTGAAAAATGTTTGCTTTCCAGAAGGGCGGAGCATTTTCCAAATGAAGGGCGCATAGTCTTTACCCGTAAGCATGGCGAATAATATCTGAGGATATTTCTGCTGCTGAAAATAAAGCGCAGTTTCTTTACGGGACGGTAATTCCTTGTATACCTGCCTGCACTCATTTTCGATAGCCTTATACTGAGATTGCAGATCCAGTACTGACTGTTTTACCCAATCATACACTTCGTCAGGTACTTTCTCTAATAACTCATCCAGGGATTTACCCTCAGAGAGATACTCCCATATTTCCAATAAAGACAATCCTGTAATGATGCGGTGTAGACGAATATATTCGGAGAATTTTACTTTAACCCTTCCTCCAGACTGAAAACGCAAGACAAAACCCTCTTTATCATCTTGGGCATACTGTTGTATCTGTGATAGGTCATGAATACCATCATATTTTGGGACCTGAAGAAACCCTGTTTCCGGTATAGAAACCTCCTGACCAGTTTTGGTATGAATGATTGCCAGAAGAAAGAGATCTCTAACTTTGCCATAGTCAAGCACTACTCTGTTACCCGGATAAATGATTTCAAACAGATAAGTATAGCCGGTATCCAGTTTCTGCACTACATGCTGATACTTATCCTGCAAGATCTTGTTGGCTTCTTGGGCTTGTTTGCTAACAAAGGAGCCACGCGTAGCAATCTGAGGGGTACCATCTAGCCAGTATAAAATGCCTAATGAGCCATCCAACTTCTCATACACCTCGAAAGGTTCTTGTGGTAGATCATGAAATTTTACTTCGCTCAAGTTAAAGAACTTGGGAAAAGGACGAGCTACAATATAACCCTCTTGATCTATGATCAGGCCCCTGCACATAAGCGTATAGTCATTCCAGAAAGCATCATACTGTGCTTTGGCTGTATAGTTGCAGATATATAATTCTGCCTGAGGATGCTTTTGTACATTGAGGTAATGCTGATCAACTAAAGCATTGATTTCATCCCAATCCAGTTTGTTCATCTTTATTAAAATTAAAAACCCCTTGATACTTCCGGCTTAGCGGGTAACAAGGGGCTGTGTCAGTTAATATTTATTCTGTCTATATCAACATACGCTACCTGTTACCCATCTGAATGGGAACTGACGAAATAGACAGCGATATATTAGAAACAATTGCATTGAATGGGTGAACTTAAGAAAACAGAGTTTAAAACTCAAATTTATATACTTACCAATCAGAGCCTAAAAGTTATCTCTATTCTTAAAGTTAATATCAATATATGATGAAACAAGCAGGCAACAGACAACAAGAGACTATAGTTGCTCTAACCACTGAGCTACGGTTCTTACGAACCGGCTGGGATCGAACCAGCGTCCAGCCGCTTGACAGGCGAAGTAACTCTCATTTACGGCACTGCTTATTTCTTCATAGGAAACTGAAAAGGCTACAGTCAGTTGGTGCTTACGTTTTTGCAAGCGTGCAGGACTCGAACCTGCTAAGTCATCAGACATTGCCACGAAGTATCACCTACCTACGGCACTTTCCAGTTTCTTTTCATTTACACTTCCATTGAACCAATTTCAGCAATCGCACCCTTTCCATTTTCAATGGCTTCCAAAACATCAAAAACCTTGTCGGACCAACCGGCAATCAGGAAGACATCATCCTGTTTAAGGTCGATGGGAACTTGTCCATAGCCGACCAAATCAAAAAGATAAAGCTTGGCAGATGGAAAAATAGTTTTATACTTTTTCCACTCCTGAGCCATATGGTTTCCACCTCCACCGCTATCCCAAAGCTGACAATCGGTGAATAGCATCACCTTATCTGCTTTTACTTTTCGGATGATTAAGTCACGAATGACCAAGTAACCGTTGGTAGCATACTCTACCTCCCCTTCTCTACGATAAAATTCCTGCACATTAGCTAACACACTCTGAGATGGCAGATTGATTATCTTCCAACGATCTCCGAACATGCCAGATACTACGTTTTTACATCTGTGCTGCATGAGCATGTCAAGCATCAAACCAATGTCATAGTTCATGATTTTGCTTTTAGCAGATACAGCTCTCTGCATAGAGCTTGAGACATCACAGGCAAGCACCACTTTCACCTGTTCATCAAAGGCTTTGATGTTTTGCACACTGATTTTAACTGCTTCTTCCAAAGCATCTAAAACCATAGCAGTAAACCCTGAGGCATTGCCAAGCAACTCCCGGTAAGCAGCCAGAAAACGAAAAGGTAACTGCTTGGAGTTTTCTACTGCTTTTACGTTGGTCAGGTACTGGCATACTTTTACCATATGTGCTGCTGAAACTTCAGCATCCAGTATATTGCGTAAATTACGCAGCAAAGCCATGTAGCCTAACTTACGACCGGCTTCCCGGCAACTTTCAATCAACTCCTCCCACTTGGCTTTAAATGCCACTGTTCTGCTCTCCTTGGTTTCAAACTTTTGCTGGCCCAATACAGATAATTCTACTTCCCAGGTATACGGCACATCCAATGTATTACTCACAATCTTATTGAACAATCCTTGCTGCTCCTCATCTTTAGGTTTTGGATGAGCAAGAAACAAAGCATCCCGCAGTTTAACTTCTGTTTGCCGGTTATATTTGGTAAATTGATATTCATCAAATTTATTAAATGCTAAAGCTATGCCTCTTTGTACTTGCTTGGAGAGACGGTTTAATTTTTTAGGTCCTTTACGTTCATTGCTCAATTGGTAGTACGCTAATAGTTCGGTAATCTCATCAGCACGCTGAATTACCCTGCTGATGGTACGACTTACTAAATCATTACCTCTATGCGTTCTTGCCAGTTCTGCTGCCAGTACCAGTGAGACTGTACGCAAATGCATGTTGCACCGAGTATAAACCCGCCAACTTGGCGACAAACTCAGGGGCATTTGCGCTGATCAGTGACTGGATACGCGCAAGCCATTCATCAGCATTTTCATAGAAGTAGTTGCTTAATGAAGCGGTAACTACTGCTGCATACAGTTCCGCTTTGGGACCCGTTTTCCAGGCCAAAGCTCTTTAATGATTGTGTACTGCTTCTTTTTTTGACGATAAGATATTGAACCGCATAGCCTTTTGATTTAATGTACATGACAAAGGAAAAAGGCCAGTGAACAGTCTTTTTGCGCACCAACATTTTTTTTAATCCACCTCCATAAATTTTTCATCTCCACACATCCGCACGATTTTAGGAGAGAAGGTGCCAATAATATCTACAAAGTCTTTCTGATGTTCCATCACCTGCCGAATATCTTTGTATGCCATAGGGGCTTCATCTAGGCCTGAACCAATCACCTCTACCTCAGCCTGCTGTAAATGCTTTTTCACCTCTGACAATTTGATGCTCTGCTTGGCTTTAGTCCTGGACATCAACCTTCCGGCACCATGTGAAGCGGAATTAACCGAACCTGCCAGTCCCTTGCCTCTGACAATAAAACCGGGGGCAGTCATAGAACCGGGAATTATTCCCAACACCCCTTTACCCGCCGGAGTAGCTCCTTTGCGGTGAACGATGATGTCATTACCGGTGGCACCCTTTTCCTTCCAGGCAAAGTTATGGTGGTTTTCAATCATGGCCAGCGGCTGTTCTGAGAGGGCCGCCGCCATACGCTCATGGATCTGATGATGGCATGCCGAAGCGTAATCCCCCGCCAGGTTCATCGCTAGCCAATACTCCTGTCCTACTTCTGTGTCCAGATCAAGCCAGGCTAAGTGCTTGGCCTGCTGAGGAAGTTTGCAGTTTTCCATCGCCAGCTTGGTATAATGAGAAGCAATGTTGGCTCCCATACCCCTTGAACCGGAATGAGAAAGTACAGCCAGATAAGTGCTTGGTAAAAGTTGATACTCATTCTCAGGATCAAGAATCTCAACCACGCCAAACTCCACAAAGTGATTCCCTCCGCCTGAAGAACCTAACTGGCTATAGGCACGATCTTTCAGTTTTTTCACGATAGCTATGTCTGAAAATTCAGCACGGTCTATCACCTCATGCTCTTTGGGACGCTTGAAGATAGAACGACCAAAGCGGGTATTGTCTATCAATACTTTCTTTAGATTTTCCCGGTTCTGCTCTATAAACCCTGAGGGAAGGTCAAAGATAGACAAACACATACGGCAGCCGATGTCTACTCCCACTGCATAGGGAATCACCGCATTTTGTGTAGCCAGCACGCCTCCTATAGGCAGACCATAACCCTGATGGGCATCAGGCATCAATGCACCCGCAACTGAAACAGGTAAGCGCATCGCAGTTTCCATTTGCTGCAAAGCTCCCGCTTCTATGCCTTCTGCTCCGTAAATGGTATAGTCTGTTTTCTCTTCTTTTAAGGCGATAGGCTCCTGTATTTTAGGCGTAAGTAGCTCTTCTGCCAGAGGAGCTAAATGTTCATGCTTTTGATACAAAGCGGGTGTCTCCAGTACTCTGCTCAGTAAGGCAAGTTTATCTTTGCGACTCATCTGGGGGTAAGCAGATTCCATAATCTTCAAGGCGATGCCTATGGCTTTGCCTTCAGGAAAACCCAGTGCCAGTATATCTTTACCCTTTAGTTCTTTTGCAGCCATGTTCGTGATTGGTTTGTAAGTACTACAAAGAAAGAAGCTGCCTGCGCAGCCTTTCTGCGTACTTAGTTTTTTTGATAAAATTCTTTTCTCACCTGTATGAGGATACTGTTGATCTTTTCTAAATCCAGTGTTTCAGGAAGTTTAGCTTGTTCGTATACCTTATCCATACCCGCTATTCTTTCTTCTGCCATCCTCAACAGCTCATCGTATTCAAAAGCCCCTGATTTGATCTTCAACAGAAATTCCCGGAGTGGCGACTCCCGGTTAGACCTTCTCACCTGGATTTTCCCTTCCCTGCCAATTTCTTCAGCCATATCCAGCAGACGAAAAGTATGCATCAGGTTTTTGGCATCATAGTTTTTACCATGAGAAAGGGTATTGTGATAGCGGGCATCATTGCGCTTTTCTACCCATTCCCAGTACTCCCGGTACTCTTTGCAGTAAGTAGAGTATCCGCTTTTGTTGAAAGACATATAAGCCATTGGACTCAGCGCTTTGGGAATAGAACTTAAGGATACCTCATTGGCTTTTTCACTTTGTACTACCCCTTTAAACTGATGATCCGGATGGTAAAAAAGCCCATACAGCTCATACATATGCGGAATCTTTGCCAGTCCCATATCTTCCTGTTTAAGACCATGAGCTTCCAGGAAAGTGAGCAAAGGCATAGATCCCTGTCCCTGCACTACATAACAGAAATCCAGTACTGATTTTCTCTCCGGCTCTACCGGATTGACAATCTTCTTCTTGAGTCCTCTGGCTTTCTTGACCTGCGTAAGTGCATATCCAGCGAAGGTTGCCTGGCACTGCCTGGAGAGAAAATCTTCTGCTTTGAACAGCTCATATAAGGAATGCTGGTAAAGCACACAATCTTTGGGCATGCTAAGCAGTTCCAGCATGTTGGGATTGCTTTTAGACAACAGCTCAACAAAACGCTTCAGTTCGTAGTAGACGATATCCTGGCTTTCGTTGCTTACCTGCTCAGTATAGTCCAGCCCAAAGTAATCCTCTTCCGGTAACACAAATACTCCTCTGATGTCAGTGTCAGACTGAGGGGTATCCAGTCCGTAAGCTTTGCTGCCACTGATGCTTTCAAAGAGCAGCAGCTTTCTTTCCTTTAAGTCTTTTATACTTAGTTTCATGATAGCATGATGGTTTCTCTGTACAATTGATTAAGTGGTTCTACCGCCCCCTGATGTTTGCTCAGCGCAGCATCCTTGCTTTAAGCTCCAGCAAACATTCTATTTTACCTTTCATAGTTTCGTCCTCTACCAAAACCAGCAGTTGCCTGAACTCCAGCGGAGGAATAGTTCCTTCTTCTACGATCCACAAACTGGCCAGACAAGTCCTGAGAAGGTAGAAGTAACTCTTAAGCTTCACCCTCTCTTCTTGCTCACAGGCAGTATAATAGTTATGCGCCATGCTCAAATAATGGTGCAGTCCTGCCCTACAGGAGAAGTAGTCCAGAGCCAGGAGTTTCAGTTTATCCAGAAAATCTGTCTGCTTCAGATAAATCATAGGAGACTGCATGCGTTCAAAAATGGAAGCATTAGACTTGCGCATCAGGCGCAGGCTTTTGCGAATATCCCAGCCTACCAGGTCCAGATCACCCTCCAGATATTCTATGGTGTCTTTATGCTCCTCTATGGACAGATACCAGTCCGACTTATGCCTGTAAATAAAGCGCACATCGTAGTCGCTGTCGGGGGATGGGAAACCCCAGGCACGGCTTCCGGTTTCACAGGCAAACAGGATCGTGATGTCATATTTAGCTTCTATAGCTTTAAGCTCTTTGATGATCTTCTCTTTCATTTTCTGCAATGTTACAACAAAAGTACAGAAGCAGTGCGCAGTGTTTTTGCGCACTCATAAATTTTATATCTTTCCTTGAAAAAATATTTCATGCCAGTCAACCGTAATGCCCTCATCCGCTATCGTACCCTGGACAATTGCCTGAGAAATAAATACCGGCAATGGACACTGAAAGATCTGATAGAAGCCTGTTCTGAGGTACTTTATGAATATGAAGGCATAGACAAAGGAGTTAGCAGACGTACCGTGCAGATGGATTTGCAGATGATGCGTAGCGATAAGCTGGGCTATAATGCACCCATTGTAGTGATAGACAAAAAGTACTACATGTACAAAGATCCTGACTACTCCATCACCAACATTCCCCTTACTGATCAGGATCTGGGCAAGCTCACGGGAGTGGTGCAGATTCTTCGTCAGTTCAAGGGCTTTACCCACTTTCATGCATTGAATGGAATGGTACAAAGGCTAGAAGATCGTATCCATACGGCTAAGACCAAGCAGGAGCCAGTCATTGATCTGGAGAAGAATGAAAACCTGAAAGGGCTGGAATTTATAGATACCATCTACCAGTCTATCATCAAACAAAAAGCAATCAGGCTCAGCTATCAGTCCTTCAAAGCCCGAAATGCCCGTACCTTTACTTTTCACCCCTACTTTCTCAAAGAGTACAGAAACCGCTGGTTTATCCTAGGCATCAAAAAGAAAAGCCAGCCCGCCATGCTCCTGGCCCTTGATAGAATCTTAGCTGTAGAAGAAACTGACGAAACCTATATCATCAATAACAGCCTGCAACTGACTGACTACTTTCAGGATGTGGTAGGTGTTTCGGTGAATCCAAATGAAGCACCCGAAGAGATAGAGTTGTATATAGATCATCAGAATGCACCTTATGTACTGACTAAACCTCTGCATCACTCTCAAAAGCTTTTGGAGAATACTGCCAATGGTATCATCATTCAGCTTAGCGTACAGCTTAACTTTGAGCTGGAAAGAGAGATTCTTGGTTTTGGCGACTGTATCAAAGTACTCAAACCCGAAAAACTAAAAAGAAGGATACAGCAGAAAGTAAAGAATGCCGCAGAACTCTATGAAAAAGAGCTTAAGCTCAATGAACTGGAAAGCAGTATGCAGAAGATCCATCGTAGAGGTTTTGCCATTCTGGAAGACATATACACTACTAAGGAAGTTGGACGCATGCTCTCCGTCCTTAGCCGTGCTATGCGTCAGGAGTCAGGGTGGATAAATGATGGTAGCGGGATTACCTATGCTTTGTTCAAGAAAATCCCTCAGCTCAAATCCATCATTTTTAATGCTAATTTATGCAGCCTCATCCGTGAAGGGTTGGGCAGTGATTACTTTCTCGCCAAAGCCACTTACCTGGATAAGCCTGTACAAACCAGGCAATACAACCACTGGCAGCAGCAAACAAACATTCATGTCAAAGCGGTGGCAGATGTGGATGGGTTTGATGATTGGATTGTGCAGGACGATTTTGTCAGTGTATGTCCTCCGGCAACATACTTACAGAATGGTTTTATAATTAGCATCCACCTGGACAATACGGATGAGAAAAACGGAGCACTAACGGTCGTTCCCAAAACTCACTTCAGTCTGATGACCAACGAAGAAATCCGGCAGACCCTTGAGGACTCCAATAGCAAATGTTGCAAAGTAGCCAGAGGTGGAATACAAATCATGAAGCCTTTATTACTCCATGCTACTGTATCCCCTGAGCAGGATAGGCATAGCAGAATAATCCATCTGGAATTCAATAATCTGGATCTACCCCAGGGCATGGAATGGGTAGAGAAGGAGATGTGTGATGAATAGGCTTTTGTTAGATTGTTTTTAATCACAATGATAGCTTAAAGTGCTAACCTACTACTCGTTTCATATCAGAATTTTAAAGTGATTTTTTTCTCTTATTGCATTTTACGATAGCCTCCTTTGAAAACCTCATTGACATGCCACTCTAGGTAACCAGGTTCCGGATAATAGCTTTTGCTTTGAGGTGGGCGAAGTGTCTTTCCATGAAAACCAATCAACCACTGCTGAGCACCTTCACCATGCACTTTTTCGGAAACTAGTATCCTGAGATGATTATCTATGGTATAGACACCCAAGTCAAAGAGTTTGTGATGCAATGAGCAAAGGGCGATTCCATTAATCTCTATATCTGGACCTCCTGCTTTATGCCACTTGATATGCGCGGCTTCTACACCTACGAGTTTTTCTCCCATCCTAATGCTATATCTGCAAACCGCACATTGGTATTCGTAGGCAATCAAAACTCTCTCCCGGAATTGAGGATCACGTTTTTTTTGCATATTTAATTCCAAATCTAAACCAACAGCACTCAGGATATCCTCATGGATCGTTTCTGGAAAGTTATTCTCTAATAACCACTCTGCTACAGCCTTAAGAAGTGAGGAATTTGAGCGTAGTGTTTTTTCTATAGTAGGAGTAAAACCTGCGCTGATATGCTCTTGGATCAGGAACTTGCTGCTGTAATCTTTTGATGTATCAATACGTTCCGGATGGTTGAACTGCCATAGGCCATCATTGGCTAGTCTAATAAATGGATAGTAAGGCCTTATTGTCTTTCTTGGTGGGCCAAAATCAAGGAGGAGTTCTTTTAGCTTCGGCTCCAATTCCTGGTAAGAAAACATCCCTTGCTTCCCCTGCTGGATTCTTCCCAGAGCATAGAGCAGAAGCAAGGGTTTATGGGGAGCACGCTCCCCTTGCCTTCCCCAGGTGGAAATATTTTTGATTTGGTTTAGAATCTTATCATTGGTCATGATTACTTCTTCTGTTCTATTTCATTCATTTTTTTCTTAAAGGTATTATAAGAAATGCCTAAAGCTTCTGCGGCTTTCATCTTTTGACCACCAAAAATTTCAGAGACTTTTAAGATATGCTGGCGCTCAACTTCAGATAGCAGGAATACAGTTCCTGAAGTTTTCTGAATGCGTTCCGGAAGATCTATTTGCTTTACTTTTTGCTCATTAAAGACATACAAGCTTTCAACAATATTCTCCATCTCTCTCACATTTCCAGGGTAATGATATTTGATGAGTTTGTCCCAAGCTGCTCTTTCAAAAGCAAGAGTCTGATTAGATCGCATCTCCCTTTTCTTCATTTCAACCAGGTACTTTAACATCTGTTCTATCTCGTTTTCTCCCCTATCTCTGAGAGGAGGGACTCCAATCTCAGCTACAGCAAGACGGTAGTACAAATCCCAACGGTAATCTCCTGTCTCGCACAAACCTACTAGATCTTTATTTGTCGCTGCAATGACCTGCACATCTATGTCTTTTGCAGCCCCACCAATAGGATGAATCTCTTTTTCCTGTATGGTTAATATGGGAATGTCATCAGGAATGGAAATGATCATGGTTCTGAAAAGTTGATCATTGCCACTATTGCTCCGGTGAACAAGGTTTTCCAGGCAGGCTAGGGAACGAGAATCACTAGTATAGATAACAAATTGCCCATCCTCATTCCAGCGGTTGCGAAAACCAGAGGCTACTAATTCATTGGCATATTTAGTTTTGGTAATTCTATAGACCAACATCAGGAAAAGTCGCAGTGTTCGATGCGGATAAGTTCTCTACTTACCAGGTCTATACCCGAGATGTAGTTTAGCAACTTCTCAGGAATGCGATCTTCCAAACCATAAGAAGGTTTGCTGAGCCAACGAGCAAACTCTTCACTTCTACCAAAGACTTCTTCACCTTTCTCAAAGAGTTCTTTAAGCTTCAGAAGATGCTCAGCATCAGTTTTCACGAAGTCTTTATTCTTATTTTTATAGTTGGTGATTGTTCTCACATCCAGTCCAATAAAATCAGCCACGGCTGCTTTAGAGTAGCCACTCTGGCTAACCAGCTTGTCAAATATTTTGATAGAGATGCCTTTCTCTGCTGTATCTATTACCTGATAAGGATTCATAGCTTTTAATCTTTATTCAATTATATGAAAATATTCCTTAATAGGTTGGAAAATATTCTCGTGGCCCTAATGATTGAACAGAAAATTTGGTCAATTAGTGAGAAGGGTTCTCACTAATTGAATGCTTGAGAAATGAATCTGTAATAAGAGTAAAGAAATTAGTTCTTTAATATTCTATCCTCTTCTGGATAGAAATAATTGCCTTGGGTACCATACCTACTTTTACGCATATGAGCAGATCTTTTCCCACTTTCTTTTTCTCTGGTCATATCAATCACCGTAGATGCATCATAATCTATTGAGGCTCCTCCTCGGCTGCTTCCAGAAGTGGTTTTCTGAAAGATAGCCAAGAACATAGTGTCGGGGAAATCCTGTCGGAGACGATCCCATTCTTCTGCTTTACAGCCAAGTTTACCGAAGCTGTCAACCATAACTAAATCATATTCTTTAGCACTTTCTCTCACGGCCTCTATATCTCCTTTGTCGGTTATCCTCATTTGATTACTCAAAGGGTTACGTCTAATCATATCCTGCAATGGTTTGCTAATGCCGAGTTCTAAGGAGTAGAAAATAATCTTATATCCAGCTTGATCAATGGCTCTGGCAATGGCCATTGTCATGGTGCTTTTACCTGCGCCAGGATCACCTACCAAAGCTATGGCTAACATATGTCTTTCCAATTCTCCAAAAAAATCTCCTATTCTGCCAGGAAGTACAAAGGTTTTAATTTCTCTTTTGAGCAGGTCTGCGGCTCCTATGTTCAAAATAGAAAAAGTATTGCTTGGTTCTTTAGTAGGGCTAGCATCTGATTTTGTTTGTTTTCCTTCTAATAAGTATGTAGCTAACTGCTTCTGGAGCGCTTGCAGTCTCGTTCGGAACACAGTAGTTTCAGCATTTTCTCTTTCTATTTGAGCCAGCTTAACATCTACATCTTGCTGCTTTTTTTGGATGTCATTGTATAATAACCATCGTTTGTTCCGACCTGCCTTCTGCCGATCATTATAAAAACCAGTAGCAAATAACTTATCCAAACCTTTGTTCACATCCAGTGAAATGACCTTGCGGTTGATCAGGGGATCTATTTGATTGTCATACTTTTTACAGTAGGCAGCTAAGTCAAGCGCAAGTTCTGCTTCCAATTGTCGCAGCTTTTCATTTACCTGTTGAAGTGCAGCCTGACTTTCGTGAAGTTGATTTTTCATTGCTGCTATTATAGCCTCTCGCATTAATAGCCTTGTATTGACTTCTTTAATCTCTGCCTGAAGCTGTTGGATTTTCTCTTTCCTTCTTTTTTGGGTACTGAAGTATCCTACCCGGCAGTTATTATTACAAAACTTACCGTGCGGGCGAGAGGCCTGAAATTCTTTCTGGCACCTCTCGCATTTTCTGGTGTAAATCATCGTTTAAAGTTTTTTAAGTAGATTTGTTAACGCTAGGTTAACGCATTCTTAACTGAAGGTTGACGCTGTATTTACTCATTGTAACGCTAGCTTTACGCTGCAAAAATGAACCTTTACGGATGAGTAACGGGATCTTTACGAGGAGTAAATGTAAAGCTTACGCTTTACCCTACGTGGATTACGTTATCAGCTGAGTTTTAAATTATCTTTTGAGTTCTCTGGCTACTTCTCCTCTGACTTGATCTGTAGATAGGGTACGCTGCTTCTGTTTCCAGGCCAATAATTCATACCTTTTTATGAAAATCCTTTTGCCTGACCCATAGGTAGCAATCTCTCCCCGTGAGGTTCTACCATAAAAGGTAGGTAGGGCATCTCCAATGAAAGCAGCAGCTTCTTTGGCAGAGAGCATTTCATTAGATGGTTCGTCAGGCTTGTGCTTGTAGGAATGTCTGTTTAGCTCTTCTCTCACTGCGCTTCTGATGGCTGGAGTGAGGTAGGTCTTCAAGAAATGCTGAATTACTTCTTCAGTATTCATCTTTTTGTGGTTTTAATTAAACATGCCACAAAGAGATAAGAATCGATAGAGAAGAAGAAAGAATGTATAAATGTATAAGAAGAAACCTCAAAAAATCACAAAATATCCATAGAAAGGATAGATCTGTTATACGTTTATACATTCATCCACCGCAGGTACTTTGGGTGAATATTGATGAGTAGAGGAAGGTCCTTTTCTTTGACTATAAAGTTACTGGGTAGATCGTTTTACCTTGGGACTGAGCAATATATCGGTTCAATATCGCCATGTATTTCTCCTTATTCCCTTTGGTATTGACGGTATCTTTGCAGTATTTGTAAAAGATAATAAAGAAGACTTCTATTTGTATTTTTTGTGAAAGATCTATTTCCATCATCACTGGTTCAGATACCGGTAGATTTTTGCAAATCATGTTGGTCAGATTAATGGCTTGATTCTTAATCAGGAAAGGTTTGTTTTTGACAGGATTGTTTTGCAGCAATTGTTCTATGAACTCAAATAGCTTAATAGGGGCCAAACCATTAAAGAGGTTTTCTTCTACCAGAAATTTCTCTTTTTCTAAAGCTTCTATCGCCTCATTCAATAGTTCCTGCTTATGATCAAAAAAGTACATGTATGCATTATATAATGCCAGCAGTCTGATGATTTCTTCAGAATCAAGATCTAGTGCTAATTGCAGATCAAAGTATCTCTCGAGTCGGGCTCGTTCGTCAGCATTTTCATAGTGTCTGCGAAAATCCTGCTGAATCTCAGGCAGGATGTTTCCTATGAAGCCATCTACCTGGAAGCCTTCTTTTTATCGGGACTT
>JBBSOG010000086.1:0-15802 GCA_038259985.1 Cytophagales bacterium | reverse complement strand
GGATACAGACGGGCATGGGGACGCTATGGCTGAACTGATCAAGCCCAGAGGGCGCATCTGCTCTATTGTAGAAAATAAGGATACCCTGGATATGCGGGCTATCCGTTCCAAAAGTGTGTCTTTTTCCTGGGAGCTGATGTTTACCCGCCCCATGTACCAGACCGAAGACATGGTAGAGCAGCATCATATCCTCAATTCTGTGGCCGACCTGCTGGACCAGGAAATTCTTAAACCTACCCTGAACCAGACTTTGACGGGCTTCAGCATTGAGAATTTCAAAGAAGCGCACCGAATCGTGGAATCCGGCAAAGCCATCGGCAAAGTGGTGATTGTGTTTGAATGAGAAGCAAGGGAGCATTTTACCAGCTAAGGATATTTGTGGATGAAAGCTCCTTCTTCTTTAAACTTCTTGAACTGTATACCAATTTATGAGAAAGTGAGCAGCATATTATTGGCTTGATTCAACAACCTGGAAACATTCGTCTTGGTGAGTTTTTCAGCCTTGGCAAAAAATAACATTAGCTCTTTCTCTTTGGACTTTTAGCAAAACCACCCCTTCAGATGGATTATCATCGGGTAGGGTTATGCTAGTCGTTGGTCACCTTCAGGGCACTTCCCCACCAGTCTTCGTTGGGCTGGTAATCCTTTTCCAGGAATTTTAACCGCTGAGCCTCCAACTCGGGCAGCAAAACTTCACGCCGCTGTTGCATCAGTTTTTCTCGTTTTTGGGGATCAAATTGGTTGTCTGGCGCAGGACGAGCTGCCTGTCGCTTATCGAGAAACCCCATCAACAGTTCCTCCAGTTGTTTCGCTTTTTCCGGTAATCTTGCTGAAATATCATGCTGCTCGCTGGGATCGCGGAGCAGGTTGTAAAGCTCATTGCGCCCATCTTCCCAGTAATGGATCAGTTTATATCTGCCTAGCCGTACCATAGAGGCAGGGTTGCCACCCTGATTGCCATAATGAGGATAATGCCAGAAAATCGGACGCTCGGCCAGGGTTTCACCTTTCAATAAAGGTGAAATATCCATGCCGTCAAAAGCTTGATCTTTTTCTGCTTCTATTTGTGCTAAACTGAGCAAAGTAGGGTAAAAATCTGCTCCGCTCACCGGAAAGTCTATGCTGCCGGCCCCTGCACCCGGCATCTTGATAAAATAAGGTTCACGGATGCCCCCCTCCCATTGATAGCCTTTGCCACCACGCAGGGGCAGGTTGCTGGTGGAAAAAGCATCGCCGGAGGCGACACCGCCATTGTCTGAGGTAAAGACGATGATGGTATTTTTATCCAATCCCTTTTCCCTGAGTTTTTGTAGCACAAGTCCCACAGCATCGTCCATCGTTTCTACCAATCCTCCATAGACCGGATTATCCTGTACTATACGGATGGGCAGCACCCGTTCCATCTCATAACCTTCTTTGGCAATGCCCTGGGCCACAGCCTCATCACGATAATGCTTCCATCGCTGTTGAGTCGTTTGTATAGGACCGTGCACGGCGTAGAAGGACAAGTAAGCGAAAAAAGGCTTATCGCTCTGGGCATCGATAAAAGCATTGGTTTCGCGGGCTAGCCGCAATGAAAGGTTTTCGCCGGGCGTATTATTTTCCAGCACCGGATTTTCCCAGGGTGAAAAATAGCCGCCCTTGGGACTGCCCGAAGACCAGCCACCCTTGTTGATGTCAAAACCGTGTTCCAGAGGGCCTTGCCCTTCGTCTCCCAAATGCCACTTTCCGGCAAAAAAGGTCGTGTATCCCGCCTGTTTGAAAGCTTCGGGTAAGGTAGTCCATTCTTTTTTTAGGTGATAGTTGTATGCTGGCGGCAGAAGTTTGTCTTCATGATTAGGGCTGCGCCATGCCTCCCCCGTAGCAGCGCCGATCCAGTCGGTGATACCATGGGTAGGCGTATAGTTACCAGTCATGATGCTGGCCCGCGACGGGCTACATACTTGCGCGCAGGCATAGCCTTGCTCAAAACGATAGGATACACGTGCCAGAGAATCCAGGTGTGGCGTATGATAATAATCGCTTCCGGCGATGCTGAGATCGTGGTAACCCAGGTCATCAGCCAGTATAAAGAGGACGTTGGGCTTTTTTGGAGTGGACTCCTGTGCCAGGCACGATAAAGAAAAGAAAGTCATCCAAATCGGTAAAATCGCAAATAGTATAGGAATAGGTTGTTTCATGGTAGCTAAGTTGTTGAAGTTTAGTAATCGTAAAGATAATTTTATTCTGATCGTCTCAAAATGGACACTCTATCACACAGAACGGATTATTTTACAGAAATTTTATCTTAACTCAATTTTGCTTGATGGTACTCACGTTAGGATTAACACATTCTTTCTTAGCGCTAAATAATAGGTGAAACAAAAAATCCCTTCAGAAAGGAATCTGAAGAGGTTTGAAGCTCTTTAAAGCCTAAAAGTAGAGACGGAGGCTCCTGAACTATTTTCGTAATACCTTTATTATCAATAATTTATAAAAATAAAAAACAATGTGGTCACCGAATAGGTCACCGATTTTTTTATATTGTTTTGATATATCCTTCTGACCTCTCATCTGGATAGCCTCTAATTAAACTTATACTATTGTTTAGATATTTCAGGAGTAGTGAGCTCTCGAACCTTGAGATACAAATATACATAGTTGATTTACCCCTGATTACCTCTTCAGCGCGGCTTTGGAGAAGATATATTCAGGAATATCCTGGTCAAATTTGACTTCAACCAGCGTGAACTCAGTGCCTTCCCCTTCTTTGAGCATTTCTTTGTAAATAACCGTTTTTGGGTACCAGCGCCCATCTATTTTTTCCACATCTTTCATGGTCGTTTTCTTGAGTAACTGCCCGCTTTTAGCATATAATTCTTCCTTGAGGGGCACAAAGCGTTCCTGGTCTACCCACATTTGGCGGCTTTGGTAAGCAGCATCATCTACTTTCGCATCCAACTTCATCACCCAAGCTTTTCTACCTTGAATGTCTTCCTCGCCGGTTACTTTAGCATTGTATATTTCCTGTAACTTGCGGTCTTCCATCATGTCTTCATAAGAAAGGTCTGAGCCCATAACGGACTGACGAAGCATGTGCCCAGAGATCAAAATGGTACGGTCGGAACTGGGAGAATAAATCCAGAGCTGATCTTGCAGTTTGAGCATCTTGGTACCTTCTTCCCGGGCAGGAGATAGATATTCGGTCAAGGACTTTTCATCACCTTGGGTCCAGCCTTTGGAAGTAATGGTGCGGTCTTTTCTGCGTCCGTGCACAATCATTTTTGATTCATAGACCTGGTTTTCAGAGATCATATTCTGGTCTACTTTTTCCAATATCCGGTTTGCATTAGGATAATCTCCCTGAAACCAAAACACGCTTGCGATAATGTCCGATAGTAATATATCTTCATAGTGGAATTTTAAGTTTTGGGTGGGTTAAGTTTATCCAACATTAGGCATTTAACACCCAACGTTAGTTACAGTTTTCTTTCAAGCGCGAGCCTTGGATTCATCTTTGCAATTTCATGGAACGGCAAGAGGCTAACAGCAGTAGATGAATTGACTACTAAAGCGACAATGCCAATATTAACGCAAAACTGTAGGCAGGATAGACCCACTTGGCAGCGAACAAACCCGGTAGCCTTGGAAATAGTTGATAAAACTACTCTATTTCAAAAGCTGAAGTATTGATCTAAAACTGAATTAATTGATAACCAATAAGTTTAGTGAAGATTCGCTGATCAGATTATTTCCATATGATTATATAATAGAATATATTGTATGAAGATGAGCGCTGAAGAGGAGCATTTAATCAAAAGGGTTGCATCAAAAAGTGATCAAAAAGCTTTTGAACGTCTCTTCTTTGTCTACTATGACAACTTGTATAGATTTGCTTATACTTACCTCAAAAATAAGGAAGAAGCTGAGGAAATCGTCTCTGATGTATTTGTTAGGTTATGGGAGCAAAGGGAAAAATTGTTAGAGATTCGTAATCTGGAGATTTACCTGATCATCGCTACCAAAAACCACGCACTTAATCGGCTTAAAAAGTTTCGGAAAGTATTTTTTACTGATATCGAGGGAATAGCCGAAGCTAAGCCAGGCTATGCTGATAACCCGGAGCAGCAAATGCTTACTTATGAGCTTGCTTCACTGATAGATGAGGCGGTGCTAGCCTTACCCGAAAAGTGCCGGAGAATCTTCCAACTCGTACGCATGGAAGGAATGAAACAAAAGGAAGTTGCCAGGATGATGCACTTGAGTCCCCGCACTGTGGAAAACCAGATAGGGATTGCTTTAAAAAAAATTGCTGGTAAATTAGCCATTCACCTCAAATCCGGTAGGTCAAAGAAATCCAAAAAAGCTGGGTTGGCCATTGTCATACTCTCTATACTTACCCTTTCAATTATTTTCTGAAATATTTCGGTCTCCTTTGAGGGTTTTGCATAAAAGCCTTGTCCTACTCTTAAAGACAAGCCAATGCAGGAAGACTATATATGGACGCTGGTCGGTAAACAGTGGGATGGCTCCGCCACTTCCGAGGAAGAAAAGGCAATAGAAAGCTGGAAAGCTGCTTCAACGGAGAACGCGCAGCTATATCATATCATATATACCTATTGGCAGGAAGGCCAGCTTAGCACTCCTACCAATACCCATCAGGTTTGGAATAGCGTAAAGGAAAGAATCTCAGAAAATGAACCAGTCACTGGACAAGATCACCCGATCAGGCGAATGCATCCTTATCGCAGACTTTTACCTTATGCTGCTGCGGTTGCACTATTGCTTATCGGTGGATACTTTTTCTTTAAGCCAGGGCAAAACATTTCCATTTTTACTCCTGAAATTGTAAAGGAGACTCCCAAAAGCGTAAAAACACAGATAGAATTGCCCGATGGTAGTAAGGTTTGGCTCAATGCGGATAGCAAACTGACTTATCCTAAAACCTTTGGGCAGGATAGCAGGGAAGTATCGCTTAGCGGCGAAGCTTTCTTTGAAGTAGAGAAAAACCCGTCACTTCCTTTTATTATTCATCTGGAGAACGATACCCGCATTCAGGTACTGGGTACTTCTTTCAATGTGAAAGCCTATCGTAGCGATGAAGTCGTAGAAACAGCAGTACTAACAGGCAAGGTCATGTTTGTCAGCGAACAGCGTATCATGGCTGAAGACACTGCTTATTATCTGACAGCTAACCAGAAACTGGCTTTTGCCAAGAAATCGGGAAGCATAAAGACTAGCCAGGTAAACAGCCGGGAAGAAATCGCCTGGATTGACGGTAAGCTGGTCTTCAAAAATGAGCGGTGGGAGAATATCGCCCATACCTTAGAAAGAAACTTTAATAGGGAATTGCACTTCGAGAATGAAACACTTAAAAATTGCAGACTTACCGCCACATTTGAAGATAACAGTCTGGATGAAATATTAAATCTGATCAGCCTGACCCAGGCATTTGATTATTCCATAGAAGGCAAAACCGTAACCATTTCAGGCAAAGGCTGCCCGGATGAGTAAATACAATCATCCATACCTAAACATCTATTAACTTTGACCACCTATGAAAAAACAATTATCTACTCTAATTAAGCTGCTGACGCTGAGCTGGATAGGGGTATTGCTTACGCTGGTAAGCCCGCTTTCTGCTCAGCAACTGCAAGCCAGTCTCTTGCCACATCAAACTACACAAAAAATCAGCTTACAGCTGCATGATATTGGTGTGGGAGAATTACTGGAAGAGATCGAAAATCAATCTGAATTTGTATTCATCTATAGCCATAACAATATAGACAGTGCTATCAGGCTATCAGTGGATGCGATAGACGAGCCGGTAGAAGAAGTACTGAAAAAAGCCTTGAGACCTCACAAGATTGAATATACTATCGTGGGCAATCAGGTGATTCTGAAGCGGAGAGAGGCTTTACACAAAATCTCCCAACAAAATACGCTGGTTAACTCGCATTTAGCAATGCCTGCCAATAATTTACAAGGCGCTATATCTTCTACACAGATTCACTTACCACCGATAGAAAAAATCATTAGTGGTAAAGTGACCGATGAAAACGATGCACCACTGCCGGGTGTCAATATCCTGGTCAAAGGGACCTCTATAGGATCAGTCACCGATGTAGAAGGTAATTATCGTCTGAGCGCACCGGATGATGCGACCACACTGGTCTTTTCCTTTATTGGCTATGCCACGGAAGAAGTAGAAATAGGTAGCCAAAGTATTGTAAATGTGTCCATCATGCCTGACATCCAGTCGCTTTCCGAAGTTGTGGTGACCGCTTTGGGTATAGAGCAGGAAAAAAGAAAGCTAGGCTATACCGTCACCGAACTGAAAGGCGGCCAGCTTGCCCAGACCAATGAAATTAATCCTATCAATGCCCTGCAAGGTAAAGTGGCGGGAGTACAGATTGACCAGGGCGGAGGAGGATTATTTGGCACCTCCAAAATACTGATTCGCGGTAATTCCACCCTGAGCAATAACAACCAGCCTATCTTTGTAATAGACGGTGTATTCATGGAGAATGATGTTTTTGACGGTACCGGACGGGATTTTGGTAATAATCTGAAGAACCTGAACATGGAAGACTTTGAGAGTGTATCCGTGTTAAAGGGCTCAGCAGCAGCGGCACTTTACGGTTCCAGGGCCATCAACGGAGTCATCCTGATCACCACCAAAAAAGGGAGAAAAAATAGTGGCATCGGCTTATCCGTGACACAAAATGTGAATGTATTTCAACCTTATGCCGGCCCCGAGTTTCAGGATGTGTTTGGCGGCGGTTCAGTAGGGGCTTTCTTTACTGACCGCAGAGACCCTAACTACCAACCAGATGAAGCCTGGCGCACCAAAGTGTTTCCGGTTGATCCAATCAGTGGTCAGCCTTACATTGACCCACAAATCAATCGCGAACTGGAAAACTGGGGCCCGCGTATGGAAGGACAGGAAGTACTCAACTACGATGGTACACCTACCCGCTACCTGCCTCAGCCCGATAACTTTATGGATGCCTTCCGCAATGGCTTTGGCTCCAACACTAATGTAGCTTTGGATGGAGGTACGGACCGTTCTACCTTCCGTTTGTCGTATACCCACAACAGCAGCAAGGGTGTGGTAGAAAATAATGAGCTTACCAAAAATGGCTTTAACTTCAGGGCTACCCATGAACTGACCAGTTTCCTTCAGGCAGATGCCAGTGTGGACTATACCACCTTTGAAGGTAAAAATCCACCGCGTTTGGGTGGCTTAGATGCCTTTGCCTCCTACAATTTTGGTAAGTTGTATAGTTGGATTCTGCCCAGAAACTACGATACCGAATACTGGATGCGGCGGGAAAACTATACCAGCAGCCTGGGCGGGGCGCCTAACCCTGCTGATCCGGAAGAGACCAACAAAGCCCCGGAATCTCGCTTCTGGTTCTCCCTCTTTGAAAACAATTACCTGCAAGACGAAGAATCACTGAGAGGTAGACTGGCCTTAACTGCTACCCTGAACGACTGGTCTAAAGTGATTGTAGAAGGAAATTTTTACAACAACTATGTAAAACAGGAAAACAAAGAATTGGGGCAAGGTAGAGACTTCACCGGTGGCTTATATGGACTGGGACATTCTGCCCGCAAGAGCCAGTTTATGAAAGCCATATTGATGGTGGACAAAATTTTCAATGAAACCTGGGAACTAAACGCGTACATAGGTGCTGAAACACAAAAGTTTAGTCGTACCTATAACTATAGTGAAACGCGCGGAGGCTTATTGTACCCCGGCAATTTCTTTCTGGCCAATTCTGTAGATCCTCAATTTACAGAAGGAGGAATTGAGAATAGGAAAACTATCAATTCTATTTATTCCAGTGTAGATGTTTCATTTAAAGATCAATTATTCTTACTGGCTACCTGGAGAGGCGACTGGTCGTCGGCGCTTACTTATGCCGATGGTTCAGGAAACAATTTCTTCAACTATCCGGCAGTTAGCTTATCCTGGATATTCACCGAAACATTGAATACTCCCTCCTGGCTCACTTACGGTAAGCTCAGAGGGAATGTAGCAGCACTGGGCAGGGATACCGATCCTTTTGTACTTAACCCCGGCTTCAAATTTAATGGCTTTACGAATATCAGGGGCAACGATCTACCTTTATCTACCTTCAGCAGCCGTCAGGTGCTGGAAGACAACATCAAGCCCGAGAGAAAAATTGCCACCGAAGTTGGCTTGGAAGCCCGTCTCTTTGATAATCGTATCGGCTTTGACCTAAGCTTATATCAGGATAATACGAAGAATCAGATTATAGATATATCGGCTCCGAAGGAATCAGGGGTAGAAAGTATATTGATCAATGCCGGTAATATTCAGAACAAAGGAATTGAGCTATCCATAGATGGTACTCCGATAAAAGGTAACAACTTCCAGTGGAATACCATGCTGAACTTCAGCCGTAACCGAAATCTCATTGTAGACCTTTATGAGGGTAGGGAAGAATATAACCTAGACGCGAATATCGGTGAGATTAGTACCTGGGCGGTAGTGGGCAAGTCTTACGGAACGCTACGTTCAGCCATCCATTCCAAGATTTTCCAGGCGACTGATAGTGAAGGCAATCCCATTGATAATCCAAACAATGGCTTGCCAGAACTAAGCTGGAGGGCAGACGCCCGGGCTGCCTTCCCTGCACGGAGTAACGAGCTCAGGGATGTGGGCGATATCAATGCGAACTTCCGCGCTGGCTGGAATAATACTTTTAACTACAAAAACTTCTCGCTGGGCGTACTGCTGGATGCCAAAGTAGGAGGGGACTTTGTGCTGCTTTCCTATCGCTACGGTACACACACAGGGGTGCTGCCTAATACCCTGGAAGGGCGCGATGCGGAATATGGAGGCATTACCTGGACCAGCGCCTATGACGGACAAACCTACGACGATGGACTTATCCCTGAAGGT
The DNA here is from genome assembly GCA_038259985.1 of Cytophagales bacterium. GTDB lineage: Bacteria > Bacteroidota > Bacteroidia > Cytophagales > Cyclobacteriaceae > Catalinimonas. Next base: position 6,888 of record JBBSOG010000086.1, on the reverse strand, counting down.
GTATTTGCGCAAGGCCAAACTGTTACCCAACCCGATGGCTCACAGGCAGATGTAGGTGGCTTGACATTTCAAGAGGCTTATGATGCCGGGTTGGTAGAGCCTACGCATGCGCCACAGTTTTATTATCGCTATGGCTCATCCTCTACAGGAGTATCTGACTATTGGATTTTTGAAAACAGTTGGATATCCATGCGGGAGATATCAATGACCTATCGCTTACCCCAGTCAGCCTTGGAAAGGTTAAATCTCAAAGGCTTAAGCCTCAGTTTAATAGGCAGGGATTTGTTTTACTTGTATAATTCGCTTCCCTATAACTTTAACCCGGCTTCTAACAACTCCAACAACACTGCCTTTTCGGGAGAGCAAGGTTTTCTGCCCATGACCCGTACCCTGGGAGCTACTTTAAGATTTCAGTTGTGATGCCAAATTATAAACCTGATCAGATATGAATTACTTTAATCAAATATATAAAGCACTTTTGGTATCCCTACTGGTGATAGTTGGCTGTACCAATGATTTTGAAGAGATCAACTCAGACCCCAGTGTGGTCAATGATCCCAATATAAGGTATTTCTTTACCTATGCGGAAGATAAACTGGTGACCTATCAGGGTACGGAATGGGTTTGGGAATACATGGAGCACTTGCTGAGGTATTCTCAGCATGTGACGGCTGACCCCTATGAACTTTCCGGCAATGTCAATTCCAGGTATCCTGTTTTTTATACAGAAATATTGCCTAACTTGGTTGAAATACGTGAGGAAATTGACAAAAAGGAAGATGTTGCTCCCTATCAAAACATGAAGATGGCGACTTATATCTTACAAATTCTTCATGCAATTAAAGTGAGTGATATGAATGGTGCGATTCCTTATGATGAGGCATCGCTTGCCCGCTACGAGGGTATTTTTGATCCGGTATATAATCAGCAGGATATCTTATTCACCATTTGGTTAGACCAACTGGATGAAGCTATACAAACCATTTCAGCTAATCTTTCCGGTGATCAGGAAAGCTTTGGTGAAGCCGATTTGTTTTATCAGGGTGACTGGGTCAAATGGGTAAAGCTAGCCAATACGCTGAAGCTAAGAATTGCGGCTCGGGTGCAAAACCAGGATGCTGCTCAGGCAGCCCAAATCTTTCAGGAAGTCATGCAGGATGGTATCGGGCCGATTGATAGTGATGAAGCCCAAATGGTCTACAGCAATGATAACTATACTCCCTTTGGTACCGGTGGGGATATAGATTACCGAAGCCGCCGCTTTGCCACCAGCACGATCATGGATTATCTGAAAAGAACGAATGACCCTCGTCTGGCAATCTATTTTGAAGAAAATGACCTGACGGGAAGTTACCGTGATTCCCTGGACTTTTATGGCTTGAGCTTACCAGAGTTCATTGACCCTGATGATCCTTTGATCCAGTACCAGGGTGGCCCGGTAGACTGGAGCCTGGAGCCGGAAGTCTCTACTTATTTCAATAATCCAATTGCGGTAGGTACCAACCGTTATTTTCTGATCTCACCCATCAATCGTAAGTTCTTTTCTCCTAAGCTCAACAACGCCAACGGTATCTTTACCAACGTAATTGTGTCTTATGCGGAAAGCTGCTTTTACATCGCTGAGTTTATAGAAAAAGGCTATGGAAGTGGATCAACAGAAGAATGGTACAATCGGGGTATTGCGTCTTCTATTCGTACCATGAATATGATTGCCGAAGATGCGCAGTCTGATGTGGCTTTTAATGACGATGGTGCTGAGGTGATTGCAACGTATTTGAGTCAGCCGGATGTGACACTGAATGGTGTGAATGATCTGGAACGCATTTACATACAGCAATATTTACAGTTCTATCGCCAGCCTAACGAAGCTTTTGTATTTACCAGAAGAACCGGTTATCCCACTTTTGATTCGGAATACTATCCAAGACAAGCCTATTCACAAGTAATCCCTCGTAGGTTTTGGCTGGATGATCCGGGAGAGGTAAACCGTGAACATTGGGAGAATGCCATGCAGGAACAGGGTTTCACCCCCCGTTCGCAGGATGTTCAGGACCTAAACGAAGAACGCATTTGGTATGACAAAACAGCTCCTGATTTTGGGATGGGTAATTAATGCCATTATGCTGATTTTAAAATTATTGGCTTCCTTTATGGAGTCAAAGCAATTTTATTGGGGCAATCTGCTTACCCCTGCTTCCGGAAAAGCTTTTGGGCAGTAGGGGCAAGCAGGTGGGGACCGGTACGCTTGTCTCACACACTATGTATGTATTATGCTACTCTTTTTTTCAAAAATAATTAAAAATTAACATTCTGAAGTTTAGCGAGCCCAACCTTGCAGCGACAAACTCAGAAGGGCATATCCCTACCGATTCTTTAGGTGAGCATAAGAATTCGCTTAAAAGGCCTCTGCCAGTTGGAGATAGTAATTTTGGGTGCGACGACCGAAACCATAGTCAAAGTGCAGGTTGAGGTCTTCGGTTTGGTCAATGGGAAACCTCAGGCCCAACCCTACCGTGGGGCGAAGGTTGCCAAAGGAGAACGCGCTGACCTGATTGGCTACGTCGCCACCCCCGGCAAATACCCCTGCCCCCAACCGCTCGTATAGCCGAAACCAATACTCGGCTTGCAGGGCCATGAAGTGGTTATCCAAGTAGCGGCCTTTGTAATACCCACGCATGATATCATCGCCACCCAGGGCACTAAGTTCGGCCAGTGGCACGTCCTGAAAAGAAAACGAGGCCAAAAATTGAAACGCCAGGATTTGGCGGGGAGCGACCGGGACAAAATGGCGTAAGTCAAGGCGGGTGAGCTGAAACTTATGGGTGCCGCCCAGCACTTTGTCATAAAAACCATGCGTCAGTTCGGTGTACCAGCCCCGGTGCGCCGTCAAGATGTTGTCACGACTGTAGTACACTAAGGCCAACTCCGCGCCTACTGATGTAGATCCTTCGGCCCCGGAGATGCCGCTATTTGCCAGGGCGCTTTCTTCTTCAAAAGTAACATTACATACCTGCTTACAACGTATTACGGTCCCCAGGAAAAGGTGGCGAAAGCCTACTTGCTTGAGCAGGATAGGTGCAATCAATAACTGCGAAAACGAATACTCTTCCTCCGCCGACTTAGGGCTGTCCCGACCAATGCCATAGTAGCGCTGGGGGAAGACCTCAAAGCGTATGTTGCCGGTGAGCATGTACTTCTCCTGGTTGAAAAAGATTTCGTAACCGGAGTACAGGAGCATTTGGTTGTTCAGGGTGTAGGTCAGTGATAGCGGCATGTTCGAGGTGCGGGTTTCCGGACCGGACTTACCAAACTTGAACAGATATTTAGCTCCTACGCCAAATTCCAGGTTGGTTTCCGGCGAGAAGGCTACCAACGGAGTAAGAATCAGCTTGGAAGGGTAAGCAAATTATCCCGCCGGGCCATTCTCGGTTAGGGTGTAAGGTAAAAAACTCTACGAACCGGTCTAAGCCTTGCACCTGAGCGGATAGCGGTAACATGATGCCCAGGCATAGATGGGCACGTCCTAAGACGTGCTTATGACCATTGCGAAAACGGACCATAACGATACGGGAAAAAACGGTCAAAAGATGACGGCTGATACGAATAAAGACTCTCATACAAAGGGAAAATAAACATGAAGAAAAATTTATGGCACTACGATGCTTTTGATCTGCACCGTATGGGCACTGAAGTATCCTAAGGCCCCGCCACTGATGTTGGACACCGGGTTGGCCGGGGCTGCCGCCGACTGCTCCAGGGTCTGGTCCAGGCTGAAAAAGTAGTTATACGCCCCCTGATCAATACTCTGCATTTCTACCTCTACTACGTCTCCTGCCTCCAATTCGTCGTCTTCGTCATCATCATTCCCGAAGAAGAACAGCCGCTGCTCCACCGTATTGCCGTCCCGGAGGTCATCGTCGCTGTAATAGAGCGACTGCACCTGACGGTTGTTGATAGAGAGCTTGTAGCGGTAGAAATTGGCCACGTCCGCCGGGTCGCTATACGCCACATTGGTGTGATCATTTTAAACAGGGCAATCTGGTACGCTTCGGTGAGCGAAGCGTCATTTTCGTTCTCCCGAAAATTAATGATGAAAGGGTTTTCCCGACCGTAAGCATTGTAAATGCTGAAGGCTAGCTCCGAAGAGAACTTCTTGCGGTTTCTAAGTTGGAGGGTTGCCCTGATGTCCAGCCGATGGTAGTCGGGCAGGCGGTAGCCATTGCGCTCGGTATATTAGAATATCACCTGGTCCTCTACCGTGTATTTGCCACTGGGAAAGGTGACGGCATTGCCGGTATTATACACCCAATTAGCGGATAGGGTCCACCGCTTATTTGCTTCATAGATGCCCACCAGCGAAATGTCGTGGGTACGGTCCTGGCGAGCAGGGTACCAACCGCCCTGGTTGATGCCGTCAATGGCCCGTTCGGTGCGCGACAGTGTGTAGCCGATCCAGCCGTTGAAGCGTCCGTAGCGTTTTTTGAAGAACAGCTCCAGGCCATAGGCCCGTCCGTCTCCAAACAGCAGTTCGGTCTCGATGGTATTGCTGTTGGAAATGTCGGCCCCATCTTTATAGTCAATCTGGTTTTGCGACCACTTGTAATAGGTCTCCACACTGAACTCGTAGGCGTTGTCCTGAAAGTTGCGGAAGTAGCCCAGCGATACCTGATCGCCAGTCTCCGGCTTAATGATATTGGAGTTGGCGATACAACGGTCGGTCGGGTTGGAGGTGGTGGAGTTCGAGATCAGGTGCATATTCTGTGTGGTACGGGCGTAGGTAGCCTTGAGCGAAGAAGTCGGGGTGAGCTGGTATGCGGTTAATAGGCGCGGCTCCAAATTCAGGTAAGTCTTGACAAAATCGCCCGAGCCATAGCGAGTGGTATCCACTACTTCGTTTTGATTATCCAAAGTATAAAAATAGCCTTCGCCTAGCACGCTGAAGACAAACGCAAGCCGTAGACCATGTTCAGCCGTTCGGAAACTGTCCAGTTGTTGGAAAAGAATAACGCATTTTCCCAGGAGTAGCGTTCCTGCAAATCAGGGGGCGTGATGCTCGAGTTATCCGATACGTCAATCTGGCCAGGCACCACGGTATGGTAGGTAGAATAAACGCCGAATTTGATGGTGTTCTTGGGATTAGGGAAGTATTCAAACTCCTGCTTGAGGTGGGTAGACCTTGAAAAGTAATGATGATTAGAATAAGCCACAGGCAGCCAGTAGCTTAGGGTTACCCAGCTCAAAGCTACTTTATCATGTGACGAGTAAAAAAAGAAGTTAGGTTTTTCAAGTTATGAGTAGTTAGCCGCTTGCTAGCAGTCAAGAAAAGGGATAGAATGGTGTAGTACGATTTACGAACAGACGAATTATATCATCTGGGCTTGGTTTTTATAGTTGTGCTTACCGTAGCATACCGGGCAATTTCAACATCCCGAGCTACCTCTGGTCGCAGAATAGACCAATGAAACCGGCGGCTGTCGTCTTCTTCACTGTAGTGGGTCAGAGGCATGTCATTGTAAATGGGTTGGGTGATATCCACCACCTGATCCCAGAAGTCCAAAGCCTTTTCCAAGTGCACAATGGCTTTTTGTTGCTGGCCCTCTTCTCCGGTCAGCTGGTACGTGTGTAGGGCAACTGCCCCCTGTAGCTTTTCGGCAAAATAGAGTCCCAGGTTAGCCCATACTTTCACGTCGGCTACCTCATACATCAGCGAGTTATTCTGTTTCGTATCTAGATCTTCAACCAGGGCTAAAGCTGCTTTAGCATCTTCTTCCAGGAGGCGAACCAGCTTAGGAGGAGTAATTCTTTCCTCTGAAAATATTTTACCATCTATAACAGCATTCACATACTCATCCACCCCTACATAATTAGGGTCAGCCGGGAGATGATGGATCTGCCGATCTACAGAGATGTATTCGGTACGGCCTTCGTTCAGCGCTGAGAAGCCTTCACTGTATAGGGTGAAATCCCAGGTGAAATCAAACGATGACGCTAAACGTAGGGGAGTCGTACTGGCATGGGCATAAGCATCAAGCAGTACAGAGGCTTCTTCGCCATATCGCTGTACGAAAGCCTGCTGAAAAAACACATCCGGGGTGTCCGGATCGTAGAGTAACCTTCCCCAAAGTTTATAATAGAGCCATTGCCGCTCAAAAGCATACTGCCAGTCTACCGGGGCTTCACTCTTGGTAAAATAATCTAGGGCAGGAATATAGCATTCCGATCCTACAAAGTAGCCTCCTACGTAGCTGTGAGTGTTGGTGGCAATATGTTCCCGGATGAAGTCCGGTGCCCCCCAGCGCAGGCAAAAGAAGTCTTCGTTGCGGGCCATCCAGGCAATCTTGTAGTTTTCAGGCTCGGGCTTGAAGTAGGTGTCACTCAAGCTGCCCCCGTGTACTTTGATCAGGTCAGGACTGGAATAGGCATGTGACCAGTTGAACTTAATCTCCACCCAGATGGGGCCACTATAAAAATCCATTTCTTCCATAGCATCCCGGGTAACCTGCTCAGTGTCTGTGCTGGTAGAGCCACCCAGTTTTTTGTTGGCTGAAAGCGGCACCCGGTGGATGAGCTTGGATGGGCGGCCCGCCAGGCGCATCCCTTCAATGAAGGTTTCTTTAAACCAATCCTGTCGTTGCCGGGGAGTCATCTCCCACATGGCCTCCCCGTGGGTGAATCCAAAGCCCGATAGATCAGGGTATTCTTTCAGCACCTGGGTAACCGACTCCCGGGTGTAGCGTTTGACAATCTCCGAGGTATCTCCGGTAGCATGGATATCATGCTGCAGATTATCCATCGCTACGTTATTCGCTTTAGCAAATTCCGGACTGACAAATATGTTCCAGTTGACAATGTAGGTATCAATGCCCCGTTCCTTGGCCATACGGAAGC
>JBBSOG010000085.1:0-15872 GCA_038259985.1 Cytophagales bacterium | reverse complement strand
TAGAATGGTATGACTATATGAAAGCGGCAACACCACCCGATTACCAGTATTATTTGGAAGATAGTTTTAAGAAAATAACCTTGTACTCCAACAAAGTGACCAAAGCTAGCTATAAAAAATTAGCAAATGGCACTTATGAAACAACCCTTGAAGTGGAAAGTACTAAAAACTATTTTGACGGGAACGGAAAATTACTCGCTACTGGCGATAAACCAAATAGACTTGAAATAGGTGTTTTTGACGCCGATGGAAAAAACAAAAATGGTATGACCGTTAAAACGCCGTTGGTTTTGGAAAAAGTTTGGGTAAAACCAGGAAAATCTACTTTTAAATACATAACGAAAAAACTACCTGTAAATGCAGGTATCGATCCGTATAACAAAATGATTGACCGCATACCTGACGATAATTTAAAAACAGTGGAAAATTTGTAATAAATACTAAAACGGTTTGGGTTTCCTGAACCGTTTTTTTCTGTTTAAATACGCTTTGAGAAAGATGGCTCCGTTGGATTGTTATTTAGAATAAAATTTTTGATAGAATGAGGAAAACAGTAAAACAGAATGATAAGTACCTATTATCTGAATTATTAATAGGAGGTGCAACTGGAATTGAAGGTTCAATTTTTACTGCATCTTTTCTATTATTTATCGTAATAGTACTCTATTATCTTGCCAAAAAAGAGGGCAAAATTTTATAAAAGGTAAATTGTTTAAAATATGAATTTAAAAAATGTCTTTTTAGGTCTTGACAACTATTACTCACCAAAGATTATAGGTGAAGTAAATGAGCAATATATTAAAGTCGTAAAAATAAAGGGGCAAGAAGTCCCTTGGCATAATCATGAAAACGAAGATGAATTGTTCTACGTTGTAAAAGGGGCACTTCTAATGGAAATTGAAAATAAAGATACTTTTATAATGAAAAAAGGCGATTTATATGTCGTGAAAAAAGGAACAAATCATCGAGTTTCTTCAGAGAATAAATGGTTAGTGATGTTAATCGAATCGAAAACAACTGAACATACTGGAAAGGTAAAATCTGAAATTACTAAAACAATAGAATAGCAAAATTATTAACACAAATGTAAAAAAACAGAAAAGCCGAACCGCTTACACTGTAAAAAAAATAGGCGAAATAGTAGTAAATTTATGGGTTTTGTCTCGTATCAAACTTTTTGAATCCACCTCCAAAAAATTTACTTGTTTACCGACTATAGCCATATATACCTCTCACATACGTCTTTGTAATACTCTCCGAAAACCGCTTGCCAACTAAATGAGGCGATCATCGTACTCATAATTACCTTCCGGAGATCCTTTTCAAAAGAGTTGTATGTTTATCGTTATCACTACATGTTTTACTTTGTTGGAATTGTATTGACATTTTTTCTGACTGTTCTCCTGGTTACGAAAAAGGACAAAACAGTTGCAGACCATATACTTACGATTTGGTTGGCTATTATTGGGTTACACCTGTTTTTTGTTTTCTTGACCCTCACTAATCAGGTTTATTCATATCCATATTTGATAGGAATTCATTTACCCATGCCACTCCTGCATGAGCCATTTTTATTTTTATATACTGGGGCAATCACTAACCAGCAAGTTGCTTCAAAATACAGCCTAGTCCATTTTATCCCTTTTTTTCTTACCTATTTCCTTTTTCTCCCTTTCTATTTACTACCCAGTGAACAACGGATAATGGTGTATAAAAATGAAGGTCAGGGGTATGAAACTCAAATGCTGATCTTGTTAATATTCATTGTGATTTCTGGCGTGGTTTACACTGTGTCTTCTTTATGGCTGTTGAGGAGGCATAAAAAAAACATAGGGGATCAATTTTCATCAGCGGATAAAATCAATTTGCAGTGGTTGCGATATTTAATTTATGGAATAGGCATTATCTGGCTATTTGTTATTTTCGGCAACGATGTTATGACCTTCAACGCTGTGGTGGTATTTGTTTTCTTCATTGGCTACTTCGGCATTAAGCAAGTGGGTATTTTCTCCCAACAAAGTGCTTTACTTGAAAAACAAGTACTTACCGAGCCAACTGAAATTCTGGCAATAAGCACTTCTTCTTCTGAAATCAATACGAGTGCAAATGAACAAAGAAAAGCCAAGTATTTGCGTTCCAGTCTGAACGAAAGTGCAGCCCAGCAAATTCATGAAAGTCTAGTGGAATCCATGTGTGGGAAAAAATTCTTTCTCAATCCGGAAATTACCTTAGGACAACTGGCGCAAGCATTGAACGTCCATCCTCATAATTTGTCACAAGTAATTAACACATTTGAGGGAAAGACCTTTTATGATTATATAAATCACCAACGCATAAAAGAATTTAAACGGATCGTTACAATTCCCGAAAACCATCGCTATACCTTATTGGCTTTGGCGCATGATTGTGGATTTAATTCCAAGACTTCTTTTAACCGTAATTTCAAAAATGCCACCGGGTTTTCACCTTCCGAATACCTCAAGCAAACCCACATCAACCTGCAAGATCAGTAGATCAACCCTCTACTAAAAAGTACTGGTCATTCTTGCCGTAGGTTTTAAAGACTAAAAATGTAGTTTCAACTTATAAGGTGGGGCGAATGACCCAGTGTTTCCTTTCATTTTTGCACAAATTCTAAACAAAAATGATATGAAACACAGTTTTTTGATGGCAGTTGCCATTTGTACAATTGGCATCTTTGGGGGATGTCAAGAGGAGTTGGACATCAACGAAGCGGGTAATTTGGTGCCCAAAACGGTTGACCAGGATTCATCCCTTCCTTTTATTAGCGTTAATAATGCCCTTCTGCACGCGGAGGCTTATGGCCCTGCTACCGGCCCGATGGTAGTGGCGCTTCATGGAGGGCCTGGCAGTGATTACCGCTACCTTCTCAATTGTAAAGCATTTGCTGACCAAGGATACCGGGTCGTTTTTTATGATCAACGCGGGGCGGGATTGTCGCAGCGGTTCCCAAAAGAATACTCCACGATGCAAGTGGCCTATGATGATTTGAGTGCTGTCATATCTCATTACAGAAATTCACCCACTCAAAAAGTCTTTCTATTGGGGCATTCCTGGGGAGCGATGCTTGCCAGCGCATACATTAACAAATATCCAACAGTGATAGACGGGGCTATCCTGGGCGAGCCGGGAGGATTAATCTGGAAGGACGTGGAAGGCTACATAGAGCGCTCACGTAAATTCAAATACTTTGGCGAAACCCTCAACGACGCGGTTTACGCAGATCAATTTCTTACAGGAAAGGCAGATCAACATGCCATCCTGGATTATAAATTGATGATGCTGACCTCGCAAGAGTCAAGTGAAATTGGTAATGAAGGTAGTCTGCCTGAATGGAGAGATGGAGCCGTTACGTTTGATGCCTATCTGAAGATGGGAGATAAAGAAAAGCCTGATTGGACACAAAATCTGAATAGCTACGATAAAAAAGTACTCTTTATCTATAGCGCTAACAACAAAGCTTATGGATTAAGCCATGCCCAAAGAGTTTCATCAGTGTTCCCTAATGTGCAGCTTTTCAAAACAGAAAATGCAGGCCATGATATGCTTTCATTTCCCACTGGCTGGAACAACACCTATCCGGTAATGCTGGACTACCTCAATACAATCAAATAATACAGTTAACACAAGAAAATGAATAGGATATATTTTCAAAGTTCAAAGATGATGAAATTCACAAAATTGATTTTCCTTTTGCCCATATGTTTGTCCCTTCTGGGCAAAACTGCTTACAGTCAAACGATCAATTGGGCAAGCCTACAAGGCGAGCACCGGCATATTGTCAATGTGCATGCAGGGTTTGATTATGCCTTCAATTATGGGGTCGCCTACAGCTATCAACTGCATTCTCAAATGCCTATTTTATTAAACCTTGATTTTTCCAAACCCGTGGGAGAAAAAATTCTGGACGACTTTAAAACCAAAATAGGCGGACAAGCACGGTTATACCAAATTAACAATTTTCAGTTCAGTGCCTCTTTATACGGAATTTACAGGAGGTATGAAAACCCTTTGGCGCGCCTGCAAAATTTTGGCAGCGAAATGTCAGGCGTAGTAGGTTATTATAGACCTAAATGGTTTGTGGCTGGTGAGTTTGGATTTGACAAAGCCAATGTTACCCGGTTTAAACATTCATCCATGTTCAGAGAGAACTTCCCTGCAGTAAAAGATGGATGGTACGAGCCGGCTACGGGAGGCAATTTTAGGTATGGCTTACAGGCAGGCTATTCCCTGAAAAGCAACGATATTATTTTAAAGTTTGGCCAGGTGATCACGCAGGATTTTAAGACAAAGCCTACCTTGCCTTTTTATGGCGAACTAAGCTACAATTTTAAAATAAGAGAATAAGCAACCAAAGTGTCATCAAATGGGTCAGTCTTTTATCAGATTAATTTACAACTGACCGGCTCGTTTGATTCTACACCTAACATTCACAAAAGCCAAATTGCGCATGATCCAAAACCAATGGGAAAGTTTTCCTAGAAAATATACTTTTAGCGTGTTTAAAGGAATTAGCGCAAAGTTATTTGGGATGTTTTTGACTGCTATTCTTATAGTAATCGGATGCTCAAATGATATTTCGTATCCAATTCCCAATCCTCCAACGGGAATTGAAGAAACCAATTTAATCAAACTTGAGGATGCCTTAAACCTTTCAGGCACTGATTTTATCAATCTTATCAATAAGGTTAGGGGTAGTGTAGGCACAAACGGTAACGGAAGCAAAGTTATTTGGAGCAAGAAAAATGATCATGGTTTAGGCCTATTTGTATCGGCCAATCACGTTTATGGAGTAGATACATGGCGTTCCATGAATGAGGAGTTTATTGATTTGTCTGCAATAAATAATGGAATTTTTATCGGTTCCAAATTGCCTCCAAAGGACGGTAGTGTTAGTCTAACAAACGAACTGATTGCAAATTTTGGTTTTTATCATCCGCTCATACCTTCCAATGCTACCAATACAACGATACACCCGAAAGATGATTTTTATTTAGGCATCATAGACAATCAAAGAATTACAGATAATGGTCTAGGTAACTATCCAAACTTGATCCAGGTCTCTGTTCCTTTGCAAATGTTTGACCCAGACAAAAGAACACAGGCTATTCAAACCTGGTCAGATGTTGAGGATAATGAAATTGTCGTGGCGATTGGTTACCCCCAAGATAAAATCAAATATCCTAATGGAGCTGTTTCCAGGGGTAGGATTTATTCTAAAACGGATGCTGAAAAAATTATTCAATCTCTAAAATTAAACGGTGATCCTGAAGGGGATATATCCTATACTCCGGAGGTAGAATTTTTAGCAAATGTTGAAGCTGTTGGTGGTATGAGTGGCGGAGGGGTATTCAATGTTGACGGCCAACTGCTGGGAATTATGGTACGGGCCACAAAATTAAACGAAGAGCCAATTTTGAGAGTCATTAGGATTACTTATATAAAGCAAAAAATTAATGCCTTTTATAATTCCCTATCTGTAACTGATAAAAGTAAAATCAGACCATTTATTAGCGGGGAACTGGACTAAACCTGCTTAAAAATTAGAAAACAGAAATTAACGAAAATAAACCGCAAATACAATAAAAGTTGAAGATTTTATCCGTATGAATAATATCAGATATTTATTTTTGCTTTGGTTTTGACCAGCACAGTATATACCGCTCAAAGCGTAAAAGAATACGTTGACTCCGTAACAATGGCAAGCCGTATTCCTGAACTAAATTATGCTATTGTGGATGTTTCGCAAATTTTAGAAATACATGTATTGGGTCATCACTCATTGGCCTTGGACGACACTGCCTCAATAAATGATCGGTTTCATTTAAGGTCAAACACCAAAGCCATGACTGCTTTTATGGTGGCAAAATATGTAGAAGAAGGAAAAATAAAATGGGAGACTGAGTTTTTTGACATTTTTCCTGATTGGATAGAAGAAAGCAAGGCAGGCTACCGGCATATCACTTTGGAACAATTGCTATCCTATAGGGCCAGCATACAACCCTTTTTAGGATTTGATGATCCGAAGATACCAGAATTTTGGCAAGGTAAAAGTTGGGCAAAAAGTACAGGTTTATCTGGACAACTATCCCTATGAAGAACATGGCACCTTGGCAGCCAAGGTAGAAGATTTTTCAGAATTGCCCCAACAAGGTTATTACCGTGTTATCATTAGCTTTCCACAAGGTCTTAAAACTCAGTACGGTAAAATGATCTCTGCCCAGCAGCATCTACAGGGCCAGGCAGATATCATCACTGAAGAACGTAGGTTATTGGAGAGGCTGTTTGATAAGTTAAAAGCAGAGACTTTCTCTAAAACTCTCTAATCTAAATGAAATAGTAACGCCGATTAGCTGGTCATTTTCTTTATATTCACTTGAGGATAGAGTTTACCCTTGAGCATCTTCATGTCTTCGCTTACTTTTTTCTCTACTACTTTAGCATAAATCTGGGTAGTACGAAGGTTTTTATGACCTAACATTGAACTCACAGATTCCATTGGGACTCCGTTTGTAAGGGTTACTGTAGTAGCGAATGTATGTCGGGCGGTATGAAAGGTTAATTTTTTATTAATTCCACATACATCAGCTATTTCTTTTAAATATGCATTTAATTTCTGGTTTGTGATTACTGGAAGAACCTTTTCCCCATTGGTAGCTATTGCATAATCTTTATGTTTTTCCAAGATTTCCAAAGCTGGAGGAAGCAATGGTACGTTTGAAGAGACTCCGGTTTTTCTTCGTTCAGCAAACAACCAAAATTCGCCATCAATACCCCTTGAAATATCGGTAGGTTTGAGCTTATGGACATCAGCGTATGCAAGGCCAGTATAACAGCAGAAGATAAAAACATCCCTGACAAGTTTCAGCCTTTCAGTGGGAAAGAGTTTTTCTTTAATTCTGTCTAATTCTTCTTGTGTTAAGAAGTCTCGTTTTACCTCTTTCAAAGTACACTTATAGGCAAGGAAAGGATCTCTTTCTAACCAGCCATTCACTATTGCAATACGGATAATTTTTTTGAAATTCCTTAAATATTTGCTTGCTGTATTGTGGCTGTTTCCTCTAACAGTCTTTAGAAAAAACTCATACCTAGTAATAAAGCTGTATTGAAGTTCGTGTAAAAAAATATCATCACATTTGTATTCGTGCTTTAAAAACTCCTTAGTTAGCTTTAAAGAAGTTGCATAACGTTCTAAAGTACCAGCAGCATACTCTTTTCCCACTTGAGCCTTCATTTCTTTGTTGTGTTGTTGAAAAATTTGAAGTAGGCTATGTGATATATCTTCTTTTCCTGTAAACATGCTTTTAATTATAGCAGATGAGAAAGGTCTTCCTTCTTCTAAAAGGTGGTTGTAAATCTTTCTAATCTTAGCTCTAATTTGATCAAGTAGAACGTTAGTTCTTCGTGTTTCCTCCTTATTACCCTTGACACTGCCAGTTTTGGAATTCCACTTTTCAACTAACACTTTTTCACCAGTAGCAATTTCTGCACGTTTACCATTAACTGTAACCCTTGCATATATTGGCGCTAAACTATTAGGATCTGCTTTAGACTTATTTAACCAAAACAAAATAGAAAGAGAGTATTTCATTTTATCGCTAGTTTTTGATTCTTAAATATATAACAAGGATACAAGGCCTATCTACTGATGCTTTTATTAATTCGGTTACCTGTAAAAAGCACTTGAAAAGGTAACCGAATAGGTCACCTAAGATACAAGAATCAATGAATAAAATGAAGGGGGAAGGAATAAAAAACCCTCCAAATCTTAAAATTTGAAGGGTTTTATTGTAGGATGAACCTAAGATGCAGAGAGTGAGGGATTCGAACCCCCGGTACCTCTCGGTACAACGGTTTTCAAGACCGCCGCGTTCGACCGCTCCGCCAACTCTCTGTATGCCCATTATTGCCAATGGGAATGCAAATTTACAGCTTTTCGTATTATTGCCAAATGCTTATGAGGGTAAAATCAAGATTTTTATTTATTCTCAAAAAATGGCCTTAACAAGGCGAGCATTTTTTCCGGTGGCCGACAGGGTTTCTTGCTATCCGCGTGCATAAATGCCAGCTTCGTTTCCCCAGAATGCACCATCTTACCCGACTCGTTAAAAATTTTATAGTGAAAGCCAATCCTTGCCGATGGCTTCTCCCGGATGCTTACTTCAATGCTTAATAAATCGTCGTAAACCGCAGGATGGTGGTAATAAGAATGGTTCTCCAACACCGGCATCATAATGCCATCATCTTCCAATGCCTTATAGCTCATCCCCAAATGCCGCAAAGCCTCTACCCGGGCTACTTCAAAATAAGCGGCGTAGTTGCCATAATAGACGTACGCCATCTGATCGGTCTCACCGTAGCGGACTCTGATTTGGGTAGTATACGTATACATCAATCAGTTATAAATTCCTGCTTTGTTGAGCGCCTGCTGATAACGCCGGGCATTGGCATTGTGTGCCTGAAGATTAGTAGCGAAGTTATGATAGCCCGAAAAATCTTCCTTGGCACACATATATATATAGTTATGCACCTTATGGTTAAGCACGGCGTCTATAGAAGTGATAGATGGCAAACGGATCGGCCCGGGGGGAAGCCCAGTATATTTGTAAGTATTATAAGGAGAGTCAATTTCCTTATGCTTGTCCAGTACCCGACGGATCGTGAAGTCCTGCGCTGCAAATTTCAGAGTAGGGTCTGCCTGCAAGGCGATATTACGCTGCAAGCGGTTCAGGTACAAACCGGCCACTACCGGGGCTTCGTCTATTTTGTTAGTCTCAGATTCTACGATAGAAGCCAGAATAACAACCTCAGTGGGTGACATATTCAGGGCTTTCGCCTCGCTAAGTCGTTCGTCAGTCCAGAAGCGTTGGTACTCCTGATGCATACGGTCGAGTAGTTCCTGCTCGTTAGTGGTCCAAAACATTTCGTAGGTATTGGGCAAGAACATCGTCATGATATTATCTTCCGAAAATCCATATTGGGCGATGACTTTAGGGTCCAGGATAAGTGCTAGAAATTTTGCTGAGTCGGCTTCCAGGTTGGCGGTAAGTCTTGCGGCAAGCTCAGGTTTAAGCCGTACGTTATTAAAAGTAACATTTACCGGGCTTTGTCTGCCGGAACGCAACAGCCGTATAGCCTCCAGATTGGACATCTCAGGACTCAATACATAGCGCCCGGGCTTCACATACTGATCATATTTCATCAGCTTGGCCAGTACGCTAAAGGAAATTAAATCATTGACATATTTTTCTTCGTACAGCATATCCTGCACTTCCTCAAAGGTAGCGCCAGTGGGGATCAACACTTCTTTCTCGCTTTGCTCAATTAGAATGTTAGGGGACATGGCCATCTGGTAGGCATAAAAAGAAAAGGACACCATGACTACCGTCAGCACCACTAATCCTATAATGAGTATTTTATTTCTTTTCATTCTTTTTTATTTGAAAACATCAACAGCATTATGAGCTTGTTAGGCATGTGAAAAAGCTCCGTCTGTATTTTATAACATCCGCAAAATTAGTAATTTGTCCGAGAAGGACATTTTTGATTTTGTATTTTTAACAATCCTTCTTTAAACATGTAGTTTTTGGAAAAATTTTACGTAAAATGCCCGCCTAGACCAACATCGTTTAGCGAGTGCTTAGTTTAGTTAAGCTCATTTTTTTTCTACATCCACCACCAAACACATCTATTTATGAAAGCAGAGCTTTTAAAAATACATCCTGAAAACCCTGAACAAAGAAAAATTGACAAAGTAGTCGAAGTACTACGCGCGGGTGGGGTCATTATTTATCCTACCGATACTGTGTATGGTATTGGTTGCGACATTCACAATAAAGATGCTGTAGAGCGCGTAGCCCGCATCAAAGGGGTAGATTCTTCCAAAAATAATTTTTCGTTTATCTGCAATGACCTGAGCCATATCTCAGAATATGTAAGAAACTTACCTACCGCTACTTTCAAGCTGATGAAGAAGACTTTGCCCGGGCCTTACACCTTCATTCTGAGGTCAAGTAGTAATGTGCCTAAGGTAATGGATTCTAAAAAGAAAACAGTAGGCATCAGGATACCAGACCATAACATTCCCTGTGAGATCGTCAAAAAATTGGGAAACCCCATCATTACTACTTCTATCCATGATGATGATGAGATCGTGGAGTACTCTACTGACCCCGAACTGATTTATGAAAAATTCAGTAACATGGTGGATATTATCATAGACGGCGGCCCCGGTAACAATGTGGCCTCTACGGTAGTAGACTGTACCGATGACGTTGAGGTGAAAATTGTGAGGGAAGGCATGGGTGATCTGGCGCCTTTTATGTAATTTGTGTAGCTAATGAATCATTCATATGCGGATACTGTTTTGGTGGAGTTACATCATCTGCCTAGTATCGCTTATTTTGTTCAGTTACAGCGGTTTAGTAAAATTTTGCTTGAAGTAAACGAAAATTATTCTAGGCAGACTTACAGGAACCGGTGCTACATTCTTACAGCGAATAAGGTGCAAATGTTAAGCATACCAGTCAGCAAAGATGATGGGAAAACAAAGCTGAAAGAAGTAAAGGTGGACTATATACAGCATTGGCAAAACAATCATTGGAGGGCGATTCAATCTGCTTATGGCAAGTCTCCTTTCTTTGATTTTTTCTCTGAATGCTTTCATGACATTTTATTCAGGAAATACAAGTTTTTAATTGACCTGAACCTGGATTTACTGACAAAATGTCTCGGGCTGCTCAATTGGCATGATAAAAAAATAACACTTACCAGTTCTTACGTCAAAGCCTCTGAGTGCCAGTACGTTGACCTGAGGGGAAAAATGGATATAAAGACCATGCCCCCCGACGATAAAAAAGAAGGTTATACAAAATATAATCAGATTTTTGGCAAAAACTTTGTTCCTAATCTCAGTGTAATAGATTTACTCTTTTGTGAAGGTGCGAATGCCAATATGATTTTAGGACAATCAGCCCTCCTCCATCGTTGAACATTTGCTTTCCCAGACTTGTTGATTTCTAATACAAAATTTTTATCTTGCTCATAAGCAGGATAGTTCAAATAATGATTTCAGACTTACTATAATTCCTTATTATATGGAAGCTAAATTTTCAAATAGAGTAAAAGAAGTAATTTCCCTCAGTAGAGAGGAGGCTCTCCGTTTGGGGCATGATTATATTGGTACAGAACACTTACTGCTGGGTATGATCAGGGAAGGGGAAGGCGTAGCGGTAAGTCTGCTGAAGAAACTGGGTGTCTCTCTGGACGAACTTAGAGGCTCAGTGGAACAAGCCACCAAGGGCACTGCTACTGGCAATGTAAAAAACCTTGCGAATATTCCTTTGACAAGACAGTCAGAAAAAGTGCTGAAAATCACTTACCTGGAAGCTAAAATTTTCAAAAGCCAGTTGATTGGTACAGAACATTTACTGCTTTCCATTCTGCGGGATGAAGATAATATCGCTACCCAGATCCTGGAGAAATTTGACGTCAACTATGACGTAGTCAAAGAACTCCTGGAATACCAGACAGAGAATCCTATGGCTTCTTCAGATACAGATGATAACGATGATGACTCTTCCAGCCGTATTTTCGGTGGTAGTTCAAGTTCAAGCCGTGAGTCTAAAGGTTCGGAAAAATCCAGGACACCTGTTTTGGATAACTTCGGCCGTGACCTCACCAAACTCGCTGATGATGACAAACTGGACCCGATTGTAGGTAGGGAAAAAGAGATTGAACGCGTAGCCCAAATCCTAAGTAGAAGAAAGAAAAACAATCCCATTCTCATCGGAGAGCCGGGCGTTGGTAAAACAGCTATTGCCGAAGGACTAGCATTGCGGATCACGCAGAAAAAAGTCTCTCGTGTTTTGTTCGGAAAAAGGGTAGTAACCCTAGACCTTGCCTCTTTGGTAGCGGGTACCAAGTACCGTGGCCAGTTTGAAGAACGCATGAAAGCAGTCATGAATGAGATTGAGAAATCTCCTGATGTGATCCTTTTCATAGATGAGTTACATACGATTGTAGGGGCAGGTGGTGCTTCCGGTTCGCTGGATGCTTCCAATATGTTTAAGCCTGCGCTCGCCAGAGGAGAAATTCAATGCATAGGCGCTACTACACTGGATGAATACCGTCAGTATATAGAGAAAGATGGGGCGCTGGCACGTAGGTTCCAGGTCGTGATGGTAGATGCTACCTCTCCTGAGGAGACCATGCAGATACTGAACAACATTAAAGATAAATACGAAAGCCATCACCATGTGAACTACACTCAGGAAGCGCTTGACTCTTGTGTAAGCCTGTCCGACCGCTACATCAGCGACCGCTTCTTGCCAGACAAAGCCATTGACGTGATGGATGAAGCAGGTGCGCGAGTGCATATCAACAATATTCACGTTCCTGATGAGATTGTGAAGTTGGAGGAAGCGATAGAAAATATCAAAGTAGAGAAAAACCGGGTAGTCAAAAGCCAGAAATACGAAGAAGCCGCGCAGTTGCGTGATCGCGAGAAAAAGCTGCTAGACCAACTGGAAAGCGCTAAGCAAAAGTGGGAAGAAGAAACCCGCACCAAACGTTATACGGTAGACGAAGAAAGTGTAGCGGAAGTCATCGCAATGATGACTGGTATTCCTACCAGCCGGGTAGCCCAAAACGAGAGTGTGAAACTTCTGGGTATGGGTGGTGAACTGAAGGGCAGAGTGATCGGTCAGGAAGACGCGATTAATAAGCTAACAAAAGCTATCCAAAGAACACGGGTAGGATTGAAAGACCCTCAAAAGCCTATTGGTACTTTTGTTTTCCTAGGCCCTACCGGGGTAGGTAAAACAGAACTCGCTAAAGTGTTGGCGACCTATCTTTTTGACAAAGAAGATGCGCTAATCCGTATAGATATGAGTGAGTACATGGAGAAATTCTCCGTGTCCCGCTTGGTAGGAGCGCCTCCCGGATATGTCGGCTACGAAGAAGGTGGCCAGCTCACAGAAAAAGTGAGAAGAAAGCCTTACAGTGTAGTCTTGCTGGACGAAATAGAAAAAGCGCATCCTGATGTCTTTAACCTTTTGCTACAAGTATTGGATGATGGTATCCTGACTGATGGTTTAGGAAGAAGGGTAGACTTTCGTAACACCATCATCATCATGACTTCCAACATCGGTGCCAGGGACTTGAAAGATTTTGGAGCAGGGATTGGATTTTCTACGCAGTCAAAAGAGGAAAATATGGATGATCTGATGAGGTCTACCATTCAGAGTGCACTTAAAAAGACGTTTAGCCCGGAATTCCTTAATCGCTTGGATGATGTGATTGTCTTTAACTCCTTGAAGCGTGAAGATATTCACTTGATCATTGATATCACCCTCAATAAGTTATTTGCCCGCGTAACTGCTTTGGGTTACACCATTGAACTTACCAAAAAGGCAAAAGACTTTATTGCGGAAAAAGGTTATGATCCTCAGTACGGGGCGCGTCCCCTCAACCGGGCTATCCAGAAATATCTGGAGGATGCCGTGGCCGAAGAGATACTGAGAGGCGATGTGGAACCTACTGACATCATTACTGCCGATTATGATGGCAAGAGCGACCAACTCACGCTTAGCCATAAGAAGAAGAAGATGGAAAAAGAGAAGAAGGAATAAAATTTATTGGTATTGTATTTATAAAAAGGACTGCTTCGGTAGTCCTTTTTTTGTTAAAAGCTGAAGATGATGCCGTTAGTAACGGAGTAAATTAGCTTGGTGATGGGTACAATGGGTTTATTCTCGTATCCTGCAAAAACGGTCGTAGTGAGGGAAAGTTTAGAGGTAACATTGATAAGGAGGTTTACGTCCCCACTGAGCCGGTGGCGAAAATATTCCGCATCAAAATCATAGCCTGTTTGAAAATAAGTAATCAGATTAAGGTTAATATGCTCATTTAATTTAAATCTTGCAGAGAGATAGTTAGAAGACTTCCAGAGTTGTGTAGTGAACATAGCTTCACTGGGCCCGGGATAGTTCCAGGTTTCTTCCTCATACATGGCACCTACACCAGCATACAAACTTCTCTTCTCCGTCTTTTTTAGCCTGAAACGCAAGCCACCACCGCCCAGCCATCTAGATTTCATGCCTCTTCCCTGGTCATATTGTAATTGTGTATAAGTTTCGTAGGATATTGAGCGGTTACGCAAAAAATTTACCCGGAAATGACCATACCCTGTGCTGTTGATGGGATCATCAGAAGTGGCCGTATAATTGAACTGGCTTACAAACAAGAAGCTATGCAACTTGGATATATAACCAAAATCAGCATTTGCAGTAAGCCCGATGAATGAGATTGTCTCCCCATCATCGTTGATGCTCCGGTTGTTGGTATTGAAAGCCAGGCCGGCACTTCCCAGGAAGTAATTCGCGGAATCGCTACTGATACGGACTTTCTCTACATTCAGGATTTGTGCAGATAAATTTGTTTGAGATAAGCTCAAAATAATGGTTATCAGACAGAAAAATCTTAGATACATGGCGCAATTTGGTTTCAGCGCACAAAGGTAAAAATATTTGTTTAAAATCGGATTCCATCGGGCATAATGTATCTTTTCTG
Source organism: Cytophagales bacterium (assembly GCA_038259985.1). Classification (GTDB taxonomy): domain Bacteria; phylum Bacteroidota; class Bacteroidia; order Cytophagales; family Cyclobacteriaceae; genus Catalinimonas. The sequence continues at coordinate 1,280 of JBBSOG010000085.1, read as the reverse complement.
AATATTTTCTTCCACCGTAGCCCTGCGAATGCTGAGAATTCTACCCTTAAAATGCAGGTCTTTTCCAGCCATTGCGTGGTTCAGGTCTACTTTGAGATGAGTAGCGGTTTTCTGGATTACCTTGCCATTTTGAGTAAGGCCATTTTCATCGGTGATGGCCACGTATTCACCAACGTCACGAATAGAGTCTGCCATTTCCTCATCTATTACAAATCTTTCAATAGGAACATCCGCAATGTTGGTTTGTGTATGGGGGCCATAAGCTTCATCAACGGGCAGTATAAATTCAAAGGTCTCCCCGGAACCTAAACCCCTAAGATTTTCTTGAAAGCTGTCTAAAATGCCTTCAGATTTATAGAAAAAAATGAAAGGATAAGCGATATCCATCACTTCCATCACATGCCCGGAAGCATCGCCATCCCTCAGTTCGTAACTCATCGTAATAATATGATTTTCTTCTACCGTCATTTTTTTTATTATTGACTTATGAATTGAACATCACCTTTGAAGCATTGTTCACCTAAAAATTTTCTTAATGCTACTGGCCATTGATATTGGAAACTCAAATATTGCTTTTGGAATTTATAAAGATAAATGGCTAAAGCATTGGCGGTTGAATACGGTAAGCGACAAAACCGCTGACGAATATGAGGTCTTGTTTCGTTCCCTGATTGCTCATAGCGGACATATCTTGGAGGATATTGAGCTAGTTATTATCAGCAATGTAGTGCCTCCCCTTAATCCGACTTTCAGACGCATGGTTCATCACATCTTCGGACTGGAACTTTTGATGGTGAGTGCTGGAACAAATACAGGTTTGGTCATCAAAATAGACAATCCGCTGGAAATCGGTTCTGATTTGTTGGCGAATGCCGTTGCAGGCTTTGATAAATACAATAGTAACTGCATCATTGTTGATTTTGGGACAGCACTTTCCCTGACTATTGTGGGCGAAGAAGGTGAATTATTAGGGGTCTCTATTGCACCCGGACTGAAATCGGCTATGAAGGCCCTTTCTTCTAATACGGCCCAGTTGCCCTTTGTGCAATTGAAAGCGCCCCCTTCAGTCATCGGCAAAAATACTATCCATGCCATACAGTCAGGGGTAGTGCTGGGCTATGTAGGTTTGGTAGAATCATTAATTAACTCAAGTTGCGGAATATTCTGATAAATGAAGCATAGTCTATCAAAAGTATGTTAGGGTGAAGTTTTCAAGCTTCAACTCAACAAAACGATGACAGACTATACTATTGCAATATATTGCTTTATGGATGATTATC
>JBBSOG010000084.1:0-15910 GCA_038259985.1 Cytophagales bacterium | reverse complement strand
TTCGGTCAATCCATTCCAACCGATTGATTTGGTGGGGCTTTCGCTGGAACTGGGAGCCAGCTTTGTCGCCCGTAGCTTTTCGGGAGATAAAACCCAACTGGTGCCCCTCATCAAAGCTGCCATGTCGCATCCCGGCTTTGCTTTTATAGATATCCTGTCCCCCTGTGTCACTTTTAACAACAATACCGGTTCTACCAAATCTTATGATTATGTAAGAGACCACATTGAAGCGACTTCTATGCTGGATTTTGTACCGGAAAAAGAAGAGATCACGGTAGATTATGAAGAAGGCACTTCTTCCTCAGTAGTCATGCATGATGGTTCATTGATACAACTCAACAAACTCAGTCCCCACTGGGACCCTACTGACCGTGACTCCGCCGTGAACCGTTTGCAACAAGCCAAAGCCAAAGGGGAAATCCTAACCGGCCTACTGTACATTGACCCCAAAAGTGTAGAACTTCATAATATTATAGATACAGTAGAAAAACCTTTAAACACCTTGCGTGAAAAAGATCTCAATCCTGGCGCCCAGGCTTTGGAGAAGATTAATGAATCTTTGAGATAATTTATTATTGGAAACATGCAGTTGTGGTGTACTCAGTCGCGACGCTCCAGCGTCGTGACGAACACCTACTTGAGCCTCATACCTAATCTTCTCACCAGAATTAATTTTCTCCCCTAATTATTTGTACCTCATGATGTTTCTTATTTATATTTGGTCTAAATAAGCAGATTGACCAAATAGTCTCATGACAAAATCCGGAAGAAGAACATTCAGCGCACGCAAGCTATTCAACGATATCCACCTCTGGATGGGCATAGGTAGCGGCCTTATCCTGTTTGTGGTATGCCTCACAGGTACCATCTATACTTTCCGTGAGGAGATTGAGCAACTCATTGAGCCTGAAAAGTACAAGGTAGAAGTACCTGAAAGTGGAGGGGCTATGGCTGCTGAAGCTATCATTAATCAATTACAGCAGGAGCCGGGAGGTATCATCTCTTCTATCACCATACCTTATGCGGAGAACCAGTCCTATAAAGTGAGTATAAAGCAATCCGAGGAAGAGGGAAGGGGAACAACTTATTTTGTGAATCCCTATACCGCGGAGGTGCTGGGGACAACTGACAGTCCGGCTTCCGAATTTTTTTCTACAGTATTCAAATTGCACCGCTGGCTACTTTTAGAAAGTGCCATAGGCCGTCCAATTGTAGGCGTTGCTACTATCATTTTTGTTTTTCTGATTTTCAGCGGATGGATATTATGGTTGCCAAAAAAACTAAAAAATATCAGGCAGGGGCTTAAAATCAAAACCTCTGCTAATTGGAAGAGAATTAACCACGACTTGCACAATACCCTGGGTTTTTATGCATCTGTTCTACTCTTAGTTATGGCGCTTACTGGCCTCTGCTGGTCGTTTGAGTGGTACCGCGAGGGTTTGGGCAATGTGCTGGGCACCAAAGTATTTGGTGGAAAAGGGGATGTGGAAAGCCCAAATTCTACAGTTCCCAGTGAAAATGCAATCCCTTTATCAGTAGCTGAACTTATCCGCATCAGCGATGGAGTTTTGAATTATGAAGGTGATTATCAAATTTCGCTGCCTGCTGATTCTGCTGCTGTGGTTAATATCTCTAAAAACAAAACCAGCTTTTTTGCTCCGGCATCTTCTGATAAGTTGCAACTGGACCAGTATAGTGGAGAGGTCTTGGCAAGTGATATTTTTGCTGAGAAGCCATTAAACGAAAGAGTTGCCGCTTCCATCAAGCCTCTGCACATGGGCTATGTGTACGGCACTTTTTCCAAAATTCTCTATTTCATTGCTTGCCTGGTCGCTACTTCTTTGCCAGTGACCGGTACCATCATCTGGATCAATAAAATGAAGAAAAAGAACAAAAAGAAAGAGAAGCAAAAAGCCCTAAGTACCTGAGTGATAGACGGCATTCCTTCGTGCAATTGGCGTTTACCTAACCTTAGCGTAAGTTCGGTATTAAATATGCCTTTTTCGTTTTTCATGGGAAAGTTTGCTGTTTGAGCGCAGCGAGTTTCAAACTTTCCTAGATTTTTTGCATACTTTTTTATCGATGAAAAAAGTATGAGCCTGTCCGGCTTGAGGACAAATGTTTGATTGTCATTAAGTTATGAGTTTTAACGAACAAAATATAAAATCGAGCTCACTTTAACCTTATGTAATACTATGGATTTATTATGCATGTGAACCGGGAAGCTGTAATTCAGAAGACCACAGATTTTGTAAAAGAAACTTTATCCAATGCTGAAGGAGGGCATGACTGGTGGCATATTTTTCGAGTTTGGAACCTTTCAAAACATATCGCTCAGACTGAAAACGTATATTTGTTTGTCGTTGAACTTGGTGCCTTACTGCACGATATTGCAGATGCTAAATTTCATGATGGTGATGAAGAAGTAGGCCCCCTTAAGGCAAGGGAATTTTTGAGTACGCTGAATGTGGAAGAAAATGTAATTATGCATGTTGAGCAGATCATCAAAAACATTTCTTTCAAAGGAGGCAAAGACCCTCAGCAATTCAAATCACCTGAACTGGATGTGATCCAGGATGCTGACCGGCTGGATGCGATGGGAGCCATTGGTATCGCAAGGACTTTTAACTATGGCGGATATAAGCATCGGGAAATTTACAATCCTGAGATCAAGCCCGACCTCAACATGAGCCGGGAGGAATATAAAAAAAGCAATGCCCCAACCCTCAATCATTTCTACGAAAAACTGCTCCTCCTTAAAGATAGGATGAACACCCCCACAGGAAAGCAGCTGGCCGAACATAGACATCAATTTATGGAACAGTTCCTTGATGAATTTTATCAGGAATGGAATGGGGATGTCTAAGCACAAACAATGCAGGAAGTAAGGGCTTCATAGTTGCTTATTGAACACCAAAAAAATAAGCGTAGTTACCCTCTTTATTAATTTGGAAGATGAAGTAAAAGGCGAAGGTTTTCAGAATAAAAAATAAACCTTAACTTAAAGCCTCAAATTTTTTGATATGCAAACAACCACCTATCAAGCTGACCTGGAGCAGGCAAAAGCATTTTTATATAAGCTCATTCAACAAAATACCAGCCCGGACGGGCTCAAATGGTTAGACCGGCAAATAGCAAAACTAGCGCAGCAGTGGAGCTATCGTACTTTCTATTTCTCTTTCAGTTCGGTCCCTCGCTTTGTGGGAAAGGCCTCTATCCCATACACTGAAAAAGTATTGAAAGAAGCTGAACAGTTGCGCTCTGGGTTCTATCCGGCAGGCTGGGATATGGACCAGCTGGTACGCACTTATATATTGCTTTTTCTTCCCCATAATGACGCTGAAGAATACCTGCTGACCATCAACCGGATGTACGAAACGGCAGATATGTTTGAACAGCAGGCATTGTATGCTGCCTTGCCCTTAGTACCATACCCGGAAGAACTCACCGGAAGAACTGCTGAAGGCGTGCGTACCAATATGACCAATGTATTTGATGCGATCGCCCTGAATAACCCTTATCCGGCGGATTATCTGGAGCCGGAGGCGTGGAACCAGTTGCTGCTCAAAGCAGTATTTATGAACCGTCCACTCTATAAAATCTACCACGCTGAAAAGCGTACAAACCCCGAACTGGCGCGCATGCTGATGGACTTTGCCCATGAACGCTGGGCGGCCCACCGTCAGATTAGCCCGGAGATCTGGCGTTTTGTAGCCCCCTACCTGGACGATGCTTACCTTCCTGACCTTGAAAAATCCATCAAGGACGGGCAAACCTTGGAAGTAGAAGCAGCACTCCTGGCCTGCTCAGAAAATAACTTTAGTGGAGGCAAAGTTTTATTAGACCAGCACCCGGATATCAAAGGCCGTATTGACAACGGGGAAATCAATTGGCAATACATCGGCGAACGGTATCATATTGATGATTGATGCGTAATGATGAATGATTAATATGGCTAATAATTTTAATTTTTTAACGCATTGAGCGGTTCAAAAGGGCTAGCCTATCTTAGCAACAATGACGTATGGCTTTGAACTCTGAACTCTCAAACTCTGAACTCTCAAACTCTAAACGCTTATGCAATTCATAGACCCCCACATACACGTCACCTCCCGTACTACCGACGACTACGAAGCCATGCAGGCCGCCGGTATTGTTGCCATCATAGAACCCGCTTTCTGGTTGGGACAGCCCCGCACCCAGGTAGGTAGCTTTCAGGATTATTTTAACAGCCTAGTGGGCTTTGAACGATTCCGGGCTAGCCAGTTCGGCATCAAACACTATTGTACCATCGGACTCAACTCCAAAGAAGCCAATAATGATAGGTTGGCCGAGCAGGTAATGGAATTGCTGCCCCTCTATGTGGGCAAAGAAGGCGTTGTGGCCGTAGGCGAAATTGGTTACGATGACCAAACCCCTGCCGAAGATAAATATTACCGCGCGCAGCTGGAACTGGCCAAAGAAGTAGATATGCCGGTGATGATCCATACCCCACACCGGGATAAGAAGCGGGGCACTACCCGCAGCATGGATGTCTGTATTGAACACGACCTTCAGCCCAACATGGTTGTAGTTGACCATAATAATGAAGAGACGGTGAAAGAAGTGCTGGACCGGGGATTTTGGGCAGCCTTTACTATTTATCCGCATACCAAAATGGGCAGCGAACGCATGGTGGATATCGTGAAGCAATACGGTACGGAGCGCATCATCGTAGACAGTGCTGCCGACTGGGGCGTGAGTGATCCGCTGGCAGTGCCGAAAACTGCCCAAATGATGCTGGACAAAGGTATTCCAGAAGCCGATGTACACCAGGTATGCTATCAGAATGCCCTGGCAGCCTACAGCCAGAGTGGACAGATGAAAGAAAGCGACTGGCAGCAAGGTGTCTCTATTGACCAAAGAGAAAAATATTCCGGCAACAGTGTTTTGCGTGGCGGACAAACCCCCAAAGTCAAAGGCTCATCGAATATTGTGGAGAATTGAGATAATATGACTTTTGTTAACTAAAAACGAATTATGATGATCGCATTAAATGGTACATATCATAAAGGAAAACTTACGTTAGATAAAACGATAGACTCAGATAAGCCACTAAAAGTCATTGTTACTTTTCTAGAGGAAGAAGCTGAAGCGAAGCAGAAGAAATCAAAGTTTTCTTTTGAGAAATCAAGAAAGCTTCTTGCTGACTATAAGGGTTCTTTCAGTGAAGCTGTAATTGAAGAAAGAAAGTTGTAACTCATACAAAATGACGAGTAAAACCAAAATAGAGCAATTTTTTGATGCATCTATTGATAATCAAATTGACATTGTTAGGCGAATGCTCAAAACAAATATTCATCAAAATAAAAAAGATGAAGCTTTTGGTTTTTCTATTGCCTATGGCAATCTTGGCATTGCTGACTTACTTCTCGAGAATGGAGCGGACTTATATAGTAATCAGGAGGATAATATCTACTGGGCTTGTCATAACGAAGAGTTTGATAGTATAAAATTTTTGATTGACAAAGGAATTGACGTTAACTGCCAACATGGAACATTGGCTCTAATGATCTCGCAGACTGGTAATCTTGACATCATAAAGTGGATTGATGAAAAAGGCGCTGATTTACATATAAAAAATGATCAGCCACTTATAAACGCTATCGTCAACGATAAGACAGAAATTGCTAAATATCTTATAACAAAAGGAGCTAATCCAAATATCCAAAATGGAGCACCGATTAGAAAAGCTGGAATAAGTGGAAATGTAGAAATTTTAAAATTGTTGATAAGTAAAGGAGGTTTAATAGAAGGGTACTTAAATGAGGCTGAGAAAATTAAAGTAACTTGGCTTATTAATGAGAAGCATATTTCAGTAATCAATTATTTAATGGCGATTGACATTCACGAAAAGAATAGAAATGAATTTATTCTTTATTGGGTCATAAACTATCCCTATCGGGAAAACCAAGTTGTTGGTAAAAGGCTTTTTGAACAAAACAAAGAATTGTTGAGGAAGAATGAACTTGATATAAAAAGATTCATTCCATAAAGAAAGGACTCTGATTTTACGGCGTGCACGTATAAACCATGAAAAAACTCATTGCCCATATCAAACTGATGAGGCCGGCTAATGTTGTCACTGCGATAGCTGATATCATGGCGGGTTTTGCAGCGTCGGGCGTAGCCATGTGGTGGGTAATTAGCGGAGAAAACGGAGAAAACTTATTCTGGCTGGTGTTGTCTACCATCGGTTTATATGCCGGAGGTGTAGTCTTTAACGATGTATTTGATGCGGAGCTTGATCGCGTAGAACGTCCTGAACGTCCGATTCCCAGTGGGGCTGCCAGTGTGTGGAGTGCCGGAACATTCGGCGCATTATTGCTAATTCTGGGGATTTTTTCAGCTTGGATGGTTTCTAACACAAGTTTATTATTAGCACTTTTTGTATCAGTCTCTGCCCTGATTTATGATGCCTGGGGAAAGCATCAAAATGTACTGGGGCCCATCAATATGGGGATATGCCGGGGGGCGAATTTACTACTCGGTGTTAGCGCGGTTCCGGCCATGGTGACAGAATTTTGGTACATCAGCCTGATTCCTATTATTTACATTGCGGCCATCACCATGATCAGCCGGGGCGAAGTGCATGGCGGAAGCAGCACTACCATCCGCTGGGCAGGGCTGATGTACGGAATTATTTTTATCAGCCTCACAGTCCTGGCATTTGTCTTCAATCCTGACTTCTGGCAGGTTATTCCTTTCTTAGCTTTATTAGCGTATTTTATCTTTCCCCCACTTTTTCGGGCGATGCGGAATCCTAAACCAAAGCTCATTGGACTGGCGGTTAAAGCCGGAGTGCTTTCTCTCATCATACTGGATGCTGCCCTGGCTACTGCTTTTGCCGGTTGGCTCTATGGTTTGATCGTTTTGTTGCTGTTTCCCATCTCCCGCTTGGTAGCCAAAGCTTTTGCGGTAACCTAAACAACGGGATCAAAGGCACTTTTAGGAAAGCTTTGTAGTTATTTTTGTAGCATAACTATTATCTTGCGATTTAGCTTTCAGAACTACACATATCCATGAAATCCATACAGCAATCTTTTTCGGTACCTTTCCAGTACCAAATTCTTTTTACCGAGAAGCTTTTTCATACTGACAATACCCTTTTAGCGGAACTTATAAAAGCTCAGCAAAAACCCAAAGCGTATTTTGTCATAGATTCTGGCGTGGCGGATGCCCATCCTGACTTGATAGAACAGATTAAGCAATATGCCCAATTTTATGCGAATGATTTCACTTTGTGTGCAGAACCATTGCTAATTCCCGGAGGAGAACAGTCTAAAAATGATACCAAATACTTACAGCAGATTGTGGGGGCTACGCACGAATATGGGATTGACCGGCATTCGTACATCATTGCCATTGGCGGCGGGGCGGTGCTGGATATGGTGGGTTTTGCCAGTGCCGTTTCCCACCGGGGCATTCGCCATATCAGGATTCCTACGACTGTGTTGTCACAAAATGACTCGGGCGTGGGCGTAAAGAACAGTATCAATTACTTCGGGAAAAAAAACTATCTCGGCACTTTTGCCCCACCCTTTGCCGTCATCAATGACTTTGATTTCTTATCTACCCTAGACGACCGTGACTGGCGTTCTGGTATTTCCGAAGCCATCAAAGTAGCGCTAATCAAGGACGCCGATTTCTTTGCCCAAATGGAAGCACAGGCAGAAGCCTTAGCCCGGCGTGAAATGAAACCCATGCAGGATCTCATCTACCGCTGTGCAGAGATGCACCTGGAACATATTTCCGGTGGTGATCCCTTTGAAATGGGCTCTTCCCGTCCGCTGGATTTCGGGCATTGGGCAGCTCATAAGCTGGAACAATTGACCAACTATCAAATCCGTCACGGAGAGGCCGTAGCCATCGGCATTGCCCTTGATGTGACTTATTCCTTTTTGAAGGGAATGATTGATAAACAAGCCTTGCAAAGAGTAGTTCAGCTAATGAAAACGCTGGGCTTCACGCTTTATGTACCCGAACTTAAAGAAGAAGAAATTATCAGGGGATTGGGTGAATTCAGGGAGCATTTGGGGGGAGAGCTTACCATCATGTTGCTGGAAAAAATTGGCAAAGGCATAGAAGTACACGAAATGGATACCGCCCTGATCAAAAAAGCCATCAGCCAACTGGAAACTTTTGAGAAAATGGACATGGAAGTGTAGCACTTTTGACCATCAACTTTTAACCTTCAACTTCTGATCCATTGAAACTCAACCAAAACTACCAGCTTACCTACTGCACCAATATCCATCCCGGAGAGGACTGGGATAGTGTGATGCAAACCCTGGATATTTATGTTCCCAGAATTAAAGCAGCGCTATCACCCGATGCACCTTTCGGTATTGGCTTAAGGCTTTCCCGGCAGGCGGCAGATCAACTAATCAATGCTCATCATCTGGCGACTTTCAAAAACTGGCTGTCAGCGAACGATTGTTATGTGTTTACCATGAACGGTTTTCCTTACGGAGGCTTTCACCGCCAGCGGGTCAAAGATGATGTGCATCAGCCTGACTGGACTACTCAAGAGCGTTATGAGTATACTCGAAATCTCTTCGTTATTTTAGCCGAGTTGTTGCCGGAAGGCATGGATGGCGGAATTTCAACTTCATCTTTGTCCTACAAACACTGGCATACATCAACTGCTGAAGTAAAGGAGGTAATGGAAAAGAGTGTGCATCATCTGGTGCAGATTACCACTCAATTATATCAAATCAGGCAGAAAAGCGGAAAACTGTTGCACCTGGATATAGAACCGGAGCCGGATGGCTTGCTGGAAGATACTGAAACAACTGTAAACTTTTACAAAGAATGGCTCATCCCGATGGGAGTAAAAATATTAGTGGACAATCAAGGGCTGAGCGCTGAAGAGGCGGAAGAATGTTTGCGTGAGCATATCCGCCTTTGCTATGATGTATGCCACTTCGCGGTAATGAATGAAGCCCCGGAAATGGCACTTAAAAAATTTGAAGCAGAAGATATCCGCATCGGCAAGGTACAGATCAGTGCTGCCCTGAAAACTTATTTGCCCGAAGGAGACCGCGAGGCTAAAGAAGCCGCTTTCCGGCAGTTTGCCGAGTCCACCTATCTGCATCAGGTAGTGGCTATCGATGCGCAGGGAAATAGAAAACAGTATCCTGACCTGCCGGAAGCATTGAAAGAGATCAATCAACCTGAAATCAAAGAATGGAGGACACATTTTCATGTTCCGGTTTTTCTGGAAAACTATGGCGAACTGCAATCCACACAGGATGATGTGATTAAAACGTCGAATTACCTGAAAGAACACCATCTTACCAATCACCTGGAAGTAGAAACCTATACCTGGGAAGTGCTTCCTACAGCTATTCGCCTGGAATTGGGAGATTCTATCGTACGCGAATTACAGTGGGTGAAAGAAAATTTTACAGCAGAAGTATGAAGAAAACAGTTGTCATCAATGTAGTCGCCCTTTCACCACGGCTCATCGGAGAGCATACCCCTTTCCTAAAAGAATGGAGAGATAAAGGCAAACAAATTTCCATAGACCCAGTACTACCGGCGGTCACCTGTTCCTCTCAATATACTTATCTGACTGGCAAACACCCCGAAGAGCACGGTATTGTGGGCAATGGCTGGTACTTTCGAGATGAGTGTGAAATTAAGTTCTGGCGACAGTCCAATCATCTGGTACAGGCCCCTAAAATCTGGGAAGAAGCCAAAAAAGCTGATCCTAATTTTACCTGCTCCAATATGTTCTGGTGGTACAATATGTATTCCAGCGCGGATTATTCAGTGACACCGCGCCCCCTTTACCCTTCCGACGGGCGTAAATTACCGGATATCTATTCCCACCCGATGGATTTGCGGGATAGATTACAGCATGAATTAGGACCGTTTCCGCTCTTTAGTTTCTGGGGCCCGAATGCGAATATCAGTTCTACCCGCTGGATCGCCGAAGCCAGCAAAAAAGTAGAGGAATGGCATGATCCTACACTTACGCTGATCTATCTGCCCCATCTTGATTATAACCTGCAACGCTGTGGAATTGATTTTAGCAAAATTTCGCAGGATTTGCGGGACATTGACGACGTATGCCGTGACCTGATTACCTTTTATGAAGCGAGAGGGGCGGAAGTCGTATTGCTTTCCGAATACGGTATCACCGGTGTGAATCATCCGGTGCATATCAATCGCGCGCTGCGCAAAAAAGGCTACATTACCATTAAAAACGAACTAGGCTTAGAAAGGCTGGATGCCGGGGCTAGCAGGGCTTTTGCGGTTGCCGATCATCAACTGGCGCATGTCTATGTCAATGATAAAAGTATTTTGCCGGAGGTCAAGAAGCTATTGGAAGAATTGTCTGGCGTAGAGAAAGTGTTGAATACAGAAGGCAAGAAGCAGTATCACATCAACCATGAACGCGCCGGGGATTTTGTGGTAGTCGCCGATAAAGATTCCTGGTTTACCTATTACTATTGGGTGGATGATGCCAAAGCACCCGACTTTGCCCGCACGGTAGACATTCACCAAAAGCCGGGCTATGATCCGGTAGAAGTCTTCGCTGATCCCAAAATCAGATTGTTGAAAGCCAAGGTGGGCATGAAATTGTTGAAAAAAAAACTAGGCTTCCGCTATTTGATGGATGTCATTCCCCTGGACGCCACACTGGTTAAAGGTTCCCACGGGCGCATTCCCGAATCAACAGAAGACCGTCCCTTGCTGATCAGTCAGCGAAAAGGATTACTGCCTACAGAAAACATTGCCCCAACTGCGGTATATGACCTGCTGATGCAACATTTGGAGCAATAAAAAAGGAGAGGGAAGTTCCTCTCCTATTTGAGTATTTACAATATTTCTTCGGCGCCTTCCAGGCTTTCCAGTTCGCTGATGGCCAGGGCAATCTGGCTTCTATGGTCTTCCAGCATTACAACGGTGGAATCATCCAGACGCTCCGTCTTTAGCGCCTGATTATAATCTTTGAGGGCTTCTTCCTCGCCGCGAATACATTCTTCCAGCACACCTTCCTCGTTGCTGTCCGTAGTGACGGCAGATTTGAAATTAATCCAGGCCCGGTGTAAATCACCCAATGTGCTGGTTTCGGCAGAAGGTTTTCCATCAAATTCCAAGATTTCTTCAGTCAGGTCAATCGCAAAACTTTTGCGGATGTCGGCATTCTGCAACAGAAAGTTGCCCAATCGTGGATTTTTGATACTTTGAGCAGCACTACGATAGCCTCTTTCGGCATCGTAATTCTTTTCCAGTAGTTCATTTAAAGTATTGATTATTTTCTCACGGGCATCCATAGCTAAAAAATTTAGTAGTTAAAAAGTGAAATCCAAATAATGCTCAAAACGAGTACAAAATTGAAAAGGTTGCTTTCCCAGCGGCATGCCATAATTAAAGATTGACCTACGATTCATGAACACGTAGTCGTTTTAGAAGTTATTCAAAGCACAGTAGCGAATTCATCAACTTTATCCTCTTTCATGAAAACCAGAAGAGCCCTACCAAGCAAGCGGAAAAAAATAGTTTCCGGCCGTACACTGAGAAGAAAACCAATCAAAAGGAACAGAAGCGCCTACCAGCGTGCCAGAAAGCGCAGGCGATTAGATGGGAGGAAAACGGCGGACCAGGCTAACCAGAAGCTAAGCAGGTTCCGCCAGGCTTCTATCGTTACGGTAGCCATCACCATGTTACTGCTGATGTTCGTCCCCGGTACAGAAGATTCACAGGCACAGCAAACTACTGAAACAGAAGTAGTAAGTGTTCAGGACACTGCAAGCCAAAGTACTGATATTAAAGTGAATACATCTGCTGCGGCAAATGAAGCCCTAAGTACTGTGAAAGATCTGTGGGTGGGTTTTTATCAGAATTTACCCAAACTTCTCATTGCATTATTGGTGCTTTTTTTGGCCTGGGGGCTGCTTCGTTTGTTGCGCCCCCTACTGCGCAAAGCCAGCCAGAAGTGGAATATTTCCAATGGCCTCGTAGCGATGGTAACTATTTCGGTGTGGTTACTAGCAGCAGGTGTGGCGCTAAGCATATTAGCGGGGGATATTCGGGCATTAGTAGGTTCAGTTGGCTTGGTCGGTTTGGCACTTTCCTGGGCTTTACAAACGCCCATAGAAAGCTTTACCGGCTGGCTGCTTAATTCTTTCAAAGGCTATTATAGCGTTGGCGACCGCATCGCTGTGGGCGAAGTGTTTGGTGATGTGTACCAGATCGATTCACTGACGACCACCGTCTGGGAAATAGGCTCACCCGACCAGATAGGCGCGGTGCAGGCAGAGCAACCTACCGGTAGGCTGGTTACCTTTCCCAATAACGAAATCCTGACCAGCACAGTGATCAACCTGACTCGCGATTTCCCCTACGTATGGGACGAACTGGCTGTACCTATTGCTAACGAGTCCGACCTGATGCTGGCGATGGAGGTGCTACAAAAAGTAGCCGATGATTTATTGGGAGACTACATGCAGCAACCTGCTTCAGAATACACCAGAATTTTAAGAAAAGCCAATATCAACGAAAATGTAGCGCAAGAACCTCAGATTTTCGTTTCTGCCACCGATTCCTGGACCAACCTTACAATACGTTATTTGGTGGCGGCCAAAGCTAGAAGAAAATGGAAGAGCGATCTTCAAATTGCTGTGACGAAAGAACTGAACAAAAAGCAATACAAGAGAACTATCATCTCTGCCTACGCCCGCCAGCAATATCAACCTATCGATAGCGATGGCGTGCCTATTGCGGGCACCAATACTGGACAAATTCTAGAATAGGTAATAAGATTAGTGACAATTGCACCCACTTAGCCAGATAATGTACAAATCAGGGAACACCTGCCCCTGCCTCCCGTTGTGTAAGTGTGTACCTAAGTACATCGTATTAACGTGAAATAATTTTTTCACCAGATTAATTTTTAATTACAAACAAGTTATGGCACAGTGTTTTGCATTGATGGGTTGGAGTTTACCCGTGATCGAGAGTATGAAAAAGCTCAACAAACCTTATGTAGTAGTTTCTTTTCCTGACTTTGAATCATATGCTCGAGAGAATGATATCCCTTTTGTTTCCTATCAGTTTGACGAGTGGAGTGATACCTCCAATTCTATAGATTTGCATGAAAAATTAAAGCCCTTTAACGCCGATGTGGCAGTTCCTTTATTTGAGGAAACCGTAGAATGGGCTGGTGCGCTGAATTCTATTTATAGAAATGACCCTCGGGTGCTCAACCGTGCTTTTCTGTTCCGTAACAAAGCCATGATGAAGCGTAAGGCACTCATCGGGGGATTGAAAGTAGGCTTTTTTGAGGAAGTATATAATCGTGAGCAAGTACGCCAGTTTATGAAGCGCCTAAACGAGGCCAATTTGCAGGTACCGGGCGATGAAGATAGCTGGGTACACCTGAAGCCTTTTGCTGCTGCGGGTACAGTAGGTCACCGGCTGCTGCGTTCTATCGAAGATGTAGATAGAAAAGTAGAAGACACTGATTTTCCTTGCATGGCAGAAAGCCACCTGAGCGGCCGCGAATTCTCCTGCGAAGCATTTATTCACAAAGGGAAAATCAGGTTTTTGAACATCACCGAATATGTGAAGCTGGGCTATTCTAACTTTATTCCTGAAGGACATTATCTGCAAAGCAAGCGCGACCTTATCCACAAGCAAGTACAAAAACTGGTGGACATCTTTGGAATAGAATATGGCATGATCCACCCTGAGTGGTTCCTAACTGAAGATGATGAGATGAACTTTGGCGAAGTAGCCTGCCGTATTCCCGGAGGGCATATTCTGGAACTGGCTTCTAAAGCCTATGATTTTGATGCACTAGGCGCATTTGTGCTTTGCCACGATCCCAACATCACTGAAGAAGAACTGGATGCGATATTCCCGCCCAAAGGACACAAGCCAGAAATTCATTACGGCAATGTGATGATTTATCCACGCAAAAACAGCATCTCCAAACTGGAAATTCCTGATGAACTGACAGAGGAGCCTTACTTCATTGATCACAATTTGGTGCCGCCGCTGAGCACCCAGAAAATCAATTCAAGAGAAGGCTTTGGTAACCATTTTGGAAGCATTAACTTTCGCGGTGAAGACCCCGACCGCATGACGGAGTTACTATTGCATTACGAAAACGTAGATTTTTATCTGTAAAATATCTGAATGACTAACACTGTTTCAACAGACCATACGATGGACAACTTTCAACGCTCTTTGGAGGAGTTTTTGGAAGCTACTGAACTAACAAGACCAGAAAAAGCGACTAAACTCATGAGTCAGGTTGATACCCTCAGCCTGACTTTTGAGGGTATAGAGTACTTATACAGCGAGGTTGGCAAATTGGAAAAAGCAGGTATCTTCAAAGGAACTGCCTGGAATGATCCCAACAGATTAGTAGCGACGCTGGTGAAAGGCACCCTGAAAAGTGGTCACCCCAATTCTACCATAGAGTTGCTCAGCGAACTGCGCATGCTAGCGTATGCCCGTGGTGATATCAAGTCCAAAAAGTTAAATCAAAACGAGGCAGCTACCTTTCTGGAAGAAGTACTGGTGCATAACCTGGAGTTCGTTTTTCAGGAGGCCAATGAAGAAACGCGCCTCAGCATGAGTGAGCGGGAAATGAAAAAGGTAAACCTGCTTTTCAAATTCTTGCTGGCAAACTCTCGCTTGGAAGGTATCAAAGAAAAGCTTGCCGAAGAAGTGACCATCGTGTGCGAGCAGCGCCCGGTGGTCACCCGCCCCGCCCGGGATATCATTTATCTGGTCAAAGAAAAGATGGACCTGAGCGGCGGTTCAGAAAGCGACCGTATCTTAAAGACGTATGTGGACGAAATTTATGCGCCTACAGCGCAAATCGGGGAGCATCCGGAACTCAGCCAATATGAAGCTTTTCTGAACAAAGCTTCTGCTGAAGAACTGCAAAAGGAAGCTGAAGAAATAGGCGAGTCTATGCGGGCGCATGGCCTGGTAAGCAGACATCACGGCATACTTATGCAACATCTGATTGCCCAAGAGCATGATGATCTGGTCCCGGTAGCGCTAAAGTTAAGCGATACGGGGGAAGCAGAGTGGCACCGGCACAAAAAATTCGTCAGGAAGTTGATTAAAGAAGTGGCGCATCCCTCCAATGCCCAATGCATATACGGGTTTGCTAAGATGCTGGAAAAAGGTATGTTCTCTCGCCAAGCAGTACGTGCTGGCTTGGACAACATGCGCCATATCCGGCTAGATCCTAAGACAGAAGAAGCAATTATTGCTTCTATTGTAGAGAAACATCCAGATGTAAAGGCACTTCAATATCTCATCGGAGCACTGATCCGAATTCTGGGCCAGCCTCTGGGCGTTGGACAAGGCAATAACCCTACCTGCCAGTCAGCCAGGGGGATCAGCATGTGGAGCCAACATGCACCAGCCAAGCTGATCAACTTAGTGATTACGGCAGCTACGCAAAATAACCTCGCATTTCGCTTTGAAGGGCACGAACTGGAGTCCAGCCTGATAGGAAAAGGCTTGGTAAATAACCTGGATTATAACCTTGACGCTGTATCCGTAGTGCTGGTGCCTAAGTTGGATAGGATTTATAATGAAATGATGCGTTTGGCATCCGGCCGGGGGGAAGATCCGCATAAGTGGGTGAATCCCGCGCTGTACGGACAGTGGATACAGGTAGGCTTTGCCTCGGTATACAATTATGTGTTCAATGCCATTCAGGATTTTAAGGGCTTTCAACGGATACTGTACGCTGCCTGCCATCCTGATTATAACGGGGGGCGCAAGCTGGTATATCCCAATCCAGTAGGCATTTACATTACCTCCTCGCGCGGCGATATGCTGGGCTTTCATGCCATTTCTCTTTTGCGGGTGCGTCAAGATCCGCACG
>JBBSOG010000083.1:0-15932 GCA_038259985.1 Cytophagales bacterium | reverse complement strand
TGGGCGTCTCCACGCTGGGCGTCTCCACGCTGGGCGTCTCCACGCTGGGCGTCTCCACGCTGGGCGTCTCCACGCTGGGCGTCTCAACGCTGGGCGTCTCCACGCTGGGCGTCTTTCGGTGAATGTTTCCTTACAGTCTTATCTTTTGCACTGGGCATAGGTTGGTCATTTTTCGGATAGGGGAATTTACAAAAATAAGAGAAGCCTAAGTGCTTGCAAAACAATTCTCCTATCAAAAATGTAGATAAGTTTTTAAATCCATTGCCTTCAGATGAATATCTTATATATTCATTACTTAGCCAAAACCAACTTTTACTACAGGGCAAAATGCTAGATAAGTTTTTCAAATCCTAACGTAAGTTTGTGGGATTTTGTAGTAAAGTGAATACAAATGTGTCTATGAGAAAATTAAAGAACGAAGAACTTGAGCGTCTCAGTCTGGAAGAGTTCAAAGCCAAGAAAAAGCATCCCATTGTCATCGTACTGGATAATATCCGTAGTATGAATAATGTAGGCTCGGCATTCCGTACCGCAGACGCTTTTTTGATAGAAAAAATCTACCTCTGCGGCATTACGGCTACCCCGCCTCACCGCGAGATTAACAAAACCGCCCTGGGGGCTACGGATTCGGTAAGCTGGGAGCATCGCGAAAAAACGCTGGAACTTATTGAGGAGCTTAAAGAAGATGGCTTCAAGATTTTATGTATTGAACAAGCCGATGAAAGTGTGCCGCTGCAAGATTTTCTTCCTTACCGGGATAATAAATATTGCCTGGTATTTGGGAATGAAGTGTTTGGCGTAGCTGATGAAGTGGTGGAACAAGCGGATACTTGCTTAGAAATCCCCCAGTTTGGCACCAAGCACTCCCTCAATATTTCCGTCAGTATCGGCATCGTGATGTGGGATTTTTATAAAAAATTGGTGGATTAGATATTCTACATGTCATATGATTTCTGTTTAATCCCTTCCTATCGTTTAGCTTGCATTATATTTGCGCTTGATAAAAATCTTAAAGATAAAATAGTGCGCGCTCTTCGGAAGCAAAAAATATAATTGTAGCATGGAAGAACATATCAATCCCTGGAAACAACTCAGTAGCCAGGAGGTTTATCAAAATCCCTGGATAGCCGTGTACGAAGACCAGGTGATTAATCCCCAGGGCGGGAAAGGTATATATGGTAAAGTAATCTTTAAGAATAAAGCCATCGCGATTATCCCCCTTGATGAACAAGGCAACACCTGGCTGGTAGGCCAGTACCGCTATACGCTTGACGAATATTCCTGGGAAATCCCGATGGGTGGTGGCGACCGCTACGATGACCCCCTAGCTGCTGCTAAACGTGAGTTAAAGGAAGAAACCGGATTGAGTGCCGATACATGGACCAAAATTATGCGACTCCATACCTCCAATTCAGTGACGGATGAAGAAGGCTTTACTTACTTAGCCCAGGGCTTGGAAGAAGGCGAAACAGAATTTGATGAGACAGAAGACCTGGCCATCAAGAAATTACCTTTTTCAGAAGCGCTCAATATGGTCATGGAGGGAAACATTACCGATGCGATCAGCGTAGCAGGTATATTGAAGGTAGCCCGTTTGCTGAAACTTACATAAAGCGTAATTTGAGGGTTAATGCCTCAAAACTTCCAGTCTATATCACTAAGCATGTCTTTACAACCACTAAGTACGCACCTTAAAACAACTTCAATTATTGCCTATCCCATTGTGCTAAGCCAACTGGGACATATTACCGTAGGCGTGGCTGACAGTATGATGGTGGGCGAACTGGGTACCGATCCGCTGGCGGCAGTGTCACTCGCCAATAGCCTTTTCTCATTGGTACTTATGTTTGGTATTGGCGTGTCTATGGCGATTACCCCCCTGGTAGCCGCTGCTGACGGGCAGGGAAATTCACAGAAGAGTGGTGAGGTTTTTCGTCACGGATTGGTTATCAATATGAGCACCGCGCTTCTGTTAGGGCTACTGGTTTTGGGCGGATCCTCCCTGCTTTATCATCTGGAGCAACCGGAGCAAGTAGTCAAAATCGCCATTCCTTATTTACTAATCATTACGTTGTCTTTAGTGCCTTTTATGCTATTCCAGACTTTTAAGCAGTATGCTGAAGGGTTGTCCTTTACCCGCACGGCGATGTTCATTACGCTGAGTGCTAATCTACTAAATATAGCGCTCAACTATCTGCTGATCTATGGCAAGTTAGGCTTTCCTGCCCTGGGCTTGAATGGTGCCGGATGGGCCACCTTGATCTCCAGGATTATCATGATGGTCGTCATGGTGGCTTATGTGACCAGGGCCAGTTGGTTTCAACAAGGACTTAGGCTTAAGCATTTACAGAAAAAACTCATCGTCCGTATGCTGAAGATAGGCGTACCTACTGGCTTTCAATATATTTTTGAAGTAGGGGCTTTCAGTTGCGCCGCGATTATGATGGGCTGGCTGGGGGCACAAGCACTGGCTGCCCACCAGATTGCCCTCAATATGGCGGCGGTGAGTTATATGATGGTCACCGGTATTGCTGCGGCTTCTACGGTAAGGGTAGGTAACCAGCTAGGCAAGCATGATATTCCTAATATGCGACGTGCCGGCTTCAGTGCTTTTCTGCTGGGTTTGATCCTTATGACCGCTTCGGCAGTACTCTTCGTAGCGGGCCGACATTTTCTTCCTTCTCTGTATATTGATGAACCTGAAGTGATTGAGTTGGCCGGTTCTTTACTGGTAATAGCCGCTTTCTTTCAGCTATCGGACGGCGTGCAGGCAGTGGGCTTGGGCAGTTTGCGAGGCATGGCCGATGTCAAGATTCCAACTATCATCACGTTGATTGCCTATTGGGTAGTGGGACTGCCTATCGCGTATTGGCTTGCATTTAGCATGGAGTTGGGGCCACACGGTATCTGGTATGGTCTGTTATTGAGTTTGACCATCGCTGCCATTTTACTTTTCGCCCGCTTCCATTACCTTAGCAAAAAGTTACTTAAAAAATCTTCGCCGGTACAAAAAGTGCAAGCAGTCTACTAAAGGGGAGATGGCAACAAAGCTTTTCTTCTTGATGAAGACGGATATTTGAAGCAAAAAATATCCGGTCTAACACTCATGCTTAAACTAGCGGAATACACAGCCTATGGATAAATTTCGTTACACATTTATTTTTCTGGTATGCATTCTATTTGCCTGTGATTCACCCGTGCGTCAGGTGGAGGAAGGGGAAGTGGTCAATATCTACAGCAACACACTTAGTGCTGCTGATCAGCCGCTTTTTTCTAATTTTGAGCGTAGTTCAGGTATCAAAGTAAATATCATTAACGATACGGGTGACCGCATCATCAGCAGGCTGGCTGAACAAGATAGCATGCTGGCCGACTTAATCGTGCTAGAGGGAATCACTTATCTTCAGCAGGCAAAACAGGCTGGTTTGTTGGATACTTTATCTCAAGGTAGCATTGTCAATACAGTTCCCGCCCACTTTCGTGACCGTGACTTGCAGTGGCTGATCGTGGCTTACAGCGCCAATCTAATTGGTTACCAGCGGGATAGTGTAGATACGCTCCAGCTACGCAGCTATGCTGACCTGGCAGATGCCCAATGGATAGGCAAGCTAGGTAGGGGAAGCAGGGAAAAAGCGGTTTACCAATCCCAACTTGCTTCCATGCTGGCCGATGAGGGGGAAAGCACTACTGCTGAGTGGATGGATAGAATAGTCAAAAACATGACCGATAGCAGTAATACTCCTTCCACCAAATTAACGGGCATTGCTGACAGCATTGCCTGGCTCAGCCTAGTGAATACCAGCAAGTATTTCCAAAATACCCTTAAAAATAATCAGGGCACGCTTTCGCGCGGACTAATCATGCCGGTTCCGGAGGCTTACCTGCATGTCACGGGTGTCAGTATTGCTAACGATGCCCCCCACGCTTCCCGGGCACATTTGCTGCTCAACTATCTTTTCTCCCGGGAGGTGATGCAGCAATATGCCAGCCTACATTTTCTTTATCCCGCCCGACCGGATGTAGAAATCCCTCCCAGCCTAGGCAGTATGGGGACGCTCAATCCCGACACTACCTCGCAAAGTGATATTGCAAACTTTTCTGATGATGCCGGGAGCCTGATTCAGCGTAGCGGCTGGAGGTAAGCTTATTCTATTACCCACGTTACTTTTTCTGTGATTGGACTTCTTCTGCCCTCCGGCCATTTTCCTTCTTTAGGCATACCCACATAGAGAAATCCCAGCAGTTTGTCCTCTTCTTCTAATCCGAAAAATGCTTTGGCTTCTTCCAAGTAAGTCACTCCGCCAGTACCCCAGTAGCAACCTACGCCATAAGCGGTAGCGGTTAGGTACATATTTTGTACCGCGCAGGCCGTAGCTTCTACCTCTTCTATTTCCGGTATTTTCTTTTTAGGGTCGCGCTTCATACTGATCGCTATGATGTGAGAACATTGCCCGGGCATATCATGCAATTTCTGGTATTTCTTTTCATCAAAATTACCTTTGGCCGAACTTGTTTTCTTATATAGTTCAGCCTGAAAATCAGCTAGCTTTTCCAGCCCTGCCCCGGCAAATACCGTGAAGCGCCAGGGTTCGGTAAGGGCATGGGTAGGTGCCCAGTTAGCATTTTCCAGCATTTGTTCAATAACTTTCTGGTCTACTTTTTCACCGCTGTACAAAGGCGGATGGATTGACCTTCTCTTTCTTATAAGTTCGTTCGTTTGTTCGGGAGTAATATTCATTTATCTGTGTTTTATTGGAAGGGACAAGTATAGCAAATCCTTAGCAGGACCTCATTGAAGTTCATAAAATTCTACACAAAAAAATTTATACTTGTAACAGAATTTTTTTAACTTTTCTTTTGCAAGCGGTTTACATGCATTTTTTATGAAAATAGATTTGTCAGGACAAAAGATATTGGTTACCGGCGCTAGTCGGGGAATAGGGAAAGCTATTGCCGGGCAGCTTGCCGGAGCAGGGGCGCAAGTTGCTGTCCATTATCATCGTAATAGCGATACCGCCAATCGGGTGGCCGAAGATATTGGACATGGAGCAGAAACTTTTCAGGCAGACCTTTGTAAGCCTGTGGAAGTCATTCAGCTATTTGATAATGTCTTGGCGAAATTCGGGAGGCTACATGCTATTGTGAACAACGCAGGTATTGCCATCAGCTCCGATGTGGATGGAAGCGACATTGATTTCACCGATGCCTGGTCCAAGACGATGCTGGTCAACCTGCATGCTACCGGGCTACTTTGCAAAAAATCCATTGAACACTTTGTGGATTGCGGGGGCGGGCGTATCATTAATATTTCTTCACGCGCTGCTTTCAGGGGCGACACCTCTGATTTTTTAGCGTATGCCGCTTCTAAGGGTGGTGTTGTCTCCCTGACCCGCTCCATTGCCCGGGCTTATGGCCGACAAGGTATCAAAGCTTTTATCGTGGCCCCCGGTTTTACCCATACCGATATGGCTGAAGATTTTATCAAAAAATACGGAGAGTCTTATATCAAAGATGATCTGGCGCTTAATTCACTTACCCAACCGGAAGATATTGCCCCTACCGTAGCTTTTCTGGCCAGTGGCTTGGCAGACCATGCGACCGGCTGTACCATAGATATTAATGCTGGTAGTTATGTACATTAAATACTCAATGTTTATACTGCTTAGAGGAAGATTATGATGGAAGAAGAACTGAAGGTAGAACCTTGGATGAGAGGGCTATTATTGCTCGCCGGTACTTACAACTTAGGCTGGGGACTTTTCATCTATATTTTCCCGGATTCTTTTTATCAGTGGGTTAGTCAGAGCGTGCAGATTGCTCCCAATATTATCAGTTGGCAGGGAATGGGAGTGCTTTTTTTTGGCATTATCTATATTGCGATAGCCCTGTATCCTATTACTTTATGGTACTTACTTGCTGCGGGTATTGCTTCCAAAATACTGGGGGCAGCCTGGTTTTACTGGTTTATCCTGGCAGGCTCGTTTACTAAACAATATCTTTTCCATCTCATTATGAATGATCTGATTTGGGTCATCCCTTTTCTTGTCATTCTTTTTAGAATTTCCCAGGTTCGACAAAAAAAGACTATCCCTAATTTATGAAAGATTTACCTGACTGGGTGCCTGTTGTGCTGCGTTTTGCCGGTGTCACGAATGCGGTGTGGGGACTTACTTTCGCACTTTTTACCGATGTGATGTTGCGATGGTCGGGTATACCTGAGCCATTTTTCCCTTTTCCCTGGAAAATGCTGGGTTTGGTAGCCATAATTTTTGGGGCTGCCTATTACTTGGCTGCCGCTAACCCTATCCGCCATGTCTTAATTATCTGCGTAGGCTTTTTCATCAAGCTAAGTAGCATGGTCATGCTGTTCAGTTTTTATCCCAGCACTGGAATGCCTGCCAGATTAGGCTTATTCTTTGCACTCAAGGATGTCGTCTGGTCGCTGGTATTTGGCATTGTACTCTATTATCTTTTTAGGGCTTGGCAGTCTCCCCGCGAAGACGGCAGCAATCCTGAAGCAGACTTATCAGATACATTACAAAAATTCACTACGCAGGAAGGGGAATCTTTGCGCGATCTATCTTTTCGTAAACCTATTCTTTTGATCTTCCTCCGCCATTTTGGCTGTACCTTTTGTCGGGAAGCTATGGCTGATATTCAAAAGTATTGTCAGGAAATAGAGGCACAAGGCTTAGAAATTGTGTTGGTGCATATGGGAACATCTTCTGAAAGAACACTCTTCTTTGAGAAATATGGCCTCAGCAAGCTTAAGTACATCAGTGACCCAAATTGCGAATTATACCATACTTTTCAACTCAAGAGGGGAACATTTCGTCAACTATTCGGATGGCGCTCCTGGATCAGGGGTATCAAAGCGGGAATTCTTAAAAGTCACGGGATAGGCTGGTTAGTTGGGGATGGGTTTCGCATGTCCGGGGTATTTGTGCTTTATAAAGGGGAAATGCTCAAAAGCTACCGCCATGCCTACGCTTCCGACCGGCCTGATTATTTAGCGTTAGCCAATTGCGAACTGGCGTAAACAATCCCAAGTATTATTATGCGATAGCTTTAAGGCTGCTACAGCGCGGCATGAAAGTATTACTTGTAGGTCTCGGTAATCTGTGATGCTTAGCTGAGGGGATACGGGGAGAAATATAGGAAACTACCCATCACTCAAAATACACCTCCAGCAAGCCTTCCGGCAGACGGGTCAAGACAGCTTGCTTTTCTTTGTCCACTTTCAGAACAATGTCATCGTTGAGGGGAATGAGTACTTCTTTATTTTGATAATCCATCGCAATCAAGTGCTGATTGCCGACTTCATACACATCTTTCACGCTGCCTAGCGGGCCTTCGTTTTCATCCTGTACCAGGAAGCCAATGATCTCGTGAAAATAAAACTGCCCTTCTTCCAGGGTAGGCAATTGATCCAGCGGAAAAAATAAACCGGCTTTCAGCAGCGCTGTTGCCTGCTCAATGTTATCAATATCTTCAAACTTAACGATCAGGCTATCCTTTTGAAGCCTGAGGTTTTCCACAAAAAAAGGAACCAGCGTTTCCGAACCTGTAAGTTGCAGAAATACTGATTCCATTTCTTCATATGCCTCCGGAAAGTCAACATCTAAGAGTACATTGACATCTCCCTGGAGACCGTGCGTCTTGGTGACATATCCTATCTGGTAACAGTCATCAATCCGCATAGTATGTTAAGCGTCTTTCTTCTCTTCAGAAGCTTCGTCTTCCTTTTTCGCTTCTTCTTTTTTCTCAGCTTTAGGAGCTTCTTCTTGCTTAGCTTCAGCCTTTGCTTCTTCCTTCTTCTCAGCTACAGGCTCTTCAGCCGGAGCTTTTTCAGTCTTAGACTCTTCAGTCCGAGACTCTTCAGCCGGAGACTCTTCTTTTTTCTCCTCAACCTTTTTTTCCGCTTTAGGTTCTTCAGCTTTTGCTTCTTCTTTGGTCGCCTCTTTAGCTTCAGGAGCAGCTTCTGCTTCCTTTTCAGCTACTGGCTCTTCCTTCTTTTCTTCAGCTTTTTCAGCAACAGCTTCCTCTTGCTTAGGCGCTTCTTTTTTAGCTTCTACTTCCTCTTCAGCGGCAGGGGCTTCCTCTTTCTTTTCAGCAACGGGTTCTTCCTTCGCTTCAGCAGGAGCTTGTTCTTTAGCCGGGGCTTCAGCCTGTGTTTCTTCAACCGCTGCTTCTGCGCTTGCTTCTTCAGTGGCTGATTCTTTGGCTGCTTCCTCAGTAGCGGCTTCTTCCGCCTGCTGGCTTGCTGCTAACTCCTTAGCACGGGTCTCGTTGATTTTCCTTTCAGCTTCCAAACGGGCTTTCTTATCATCTTCCTGCTTTTTGGCCAGAGAATCTTTTTTGCCAGTTACTTCAGCTTCTTTGGATTCAATCCAATCGTTGAAACGCTTATCAGCGGCTTCCTGCGTAATTGCTCCTTTGTTGACCCCAATTTGCAGGTGTTTTTTTAACATGACCCCACGATAAGACAACATCGCTCTCACCGAATCAGTGGGCTGAGCGCCTTTCAGCAACCAGTCCAGGGCTTTGTCTTCCCTGATGTCAATGGTGGCGGGGTTGGTGTTGGGATTGTAAATACCCAGTTTTTCAATAAAGCGACCATCACGTGGTGCTCTGGCATCGGCTACGACTACATCGTAAATTGCCAGTTTCTTGCGTCCTCGACGCGCCAATCTAATTTTTACTGCCATAATTAATTTTTGTTAAACAATACGGAACTCGTCCATTTGTCGTAAAAGACTGCAAAGTTAACACATTTTGTTTTAAATGTTACAAATGCTTAGCTTTTAACCGTATTTTATTTCTACACGTTCCCTTATAATTTTCTGTTTTATAAAATTCATGCACCATACTCCTAAGCCTAACCGTCGGAAGTTTTTACGAAGTAGTTTCACCGCAGCTGTAAGCGCTCCGTTACTCATCCAAACTGCTTGTAGTTCCAATCCGCAAAAAAAAGAAACACAAGCGCCTTACATCAATTTCAACGACAATTTTCGCTGGAAAATGGTGACTACCTGGCCGCCTAACTTTCCTATTCTGGGAGAGGGCTGTAATAAGTTTGCCCAATGGGTCAAGGAAATGTCGGGTGGACGGATGGAAATTACGGTGTATGGTGGTGGGGAACTGGTGCCTGCTTTAGAAGTTTTTGATGCCGTAAGCAATGGAGCGATCGAGTTAGGACACGGAGCGGCCTACTATTGGGCGGGCAAAATTCCGGCAGCGCAGTTTTTCGCTACGGTCCCCTTCGGGATGAATGCCCCGCAGATGAATGCCTGGCTGGTGGGCGGCGGCGGTACGGAACTCTGGCAGGAGACTTACGCAGATTATAACCTGCTCCCTTTTCCGGGTGGAAATACCGGAATGCAGATGGGCGGCTGGTTCAACGAGGAAATCAACAGCCCGACAGATATCAATGGACTCAAAATGCGGATTCCAGGCATCGGGGGCAAAGTATTCAGCCGGGCAGGCGGCACTTCTGTACTGGTGGCCGGAGGGGAGATTTATACCAATCTGGAAAGAGGCGTCATTGACGCTACGGAGTGGATCGGACCCTTTCATGATTATCAAATGGGTTTTTATAATGTAGCCAAGCATTATTACTATCCCGGCTGGCACGAACCGGGTACTGCGCTGGAACTGTTTGCCAACAAAGATAAGTTTGCCTCGCTTCCCAGCGACCTGCAAGCCATACTCGCCACCTGCACTCAGCGGCTAAATATGTGGTCGCTCTCCCAGTCAGAGGTGATGAATAGTCTCTATGCCCGCAAGCTGAGAGATGAAGAAAATGTGGATTTCCGCAAATTCCCTGATGAAGTCCTCGCTGTGTTCCGGCAATATAGTGAAGAAGTAGTCAACGAAATGATTGCTGCCGATACTGCCAGTCGCAAAGCCTATACTTCTTACAAAAAATTTCAGGAACAGTTCAACGACTACGCCCAGTACAATGAGAAAATCTACTATTCCAGCTTTCATCCTAATGTTTGATTACTACAACATCCTGTTTAAATAAAGAATGCTGTTGAAACCAGCGTTATTAGATAAAAAGCGCTAAGTAACAATTTGATTTTACTTTCTAAACTGATTGCCCACTGCCAGAGCGCCACCAGCAAGGGCCAAGTCTTTGAGCAAGCTGGTAATGGCCTGTTGGTTGCCTTCTATTGCCCCCGGTAAATGGACAGTAACTACATAAATCAGTAATAAAAGCGCCAATAGAAGACAGGCTAAGCGGGCATATTGTCCCGCCAAAATGGCTACTCCAGCCGCTACCATAGCCGCTCCTGTAAAATAAACCCAAAATACTCCTCCAGGAACAGGAACCATTCCTGCCATGGCAGCGCCATTCATAAAATGAAAAAGGCCGAAGATAACAAAGGGAACAGCAAAAAGGATACGGGCAACGGTGGTGGTAAGTACTTGCATAAGTTTGGTAGGTTGTTAGTACATATAATGTACGCAAGCTTCAGCAAAAATGAAAGCACTGACCCATTAAAAGAAGCAAATCAAGCTGAACAAGCTCGACTACTGTATACTTTCCTAGCGTCAAAAATTATCCATAATCCAGTGGCCAATATCAGAAATAGCCAATCCGGCAGCAAAAATGACGAGAGGCAGGTAATGATCTTGTAACCAAATTATAAGTTGACCATCTACCTCCATACTTTGCCTTAAGACTTCCTGTAGTAAAAACGCCAGCCCTGCCAAATACACCAGCCGGGTACAAGTTCCTACCAACGGACAATGGCTAATGCCCCGGTGTTTGAAAAAAACTGCGTAAGGGTACCAAAGAAAAATCCAGATATAACCGACGCCCCAGGACCAGCGCAGCAGGGTGCTCTCTGAAACAGTGCGGGTTGGCATGTCCAGATCGGGACTGATAAAGATTCCACTTAAGCAGCCTGCTGTGGCCAAAAAAGTCACCGCCTGATCGCTATCGCTCAGTTGCCAGGCCAATAAGCCTGCCAGCGGGGTCAATAGTATCGTTCCAAGGGTATGTTCTCTTCCTGACGCCATAGCATATTTTTACGGGTGAGAATGTAACGCTCACGCCCTTCGTAAATTGTAGATGGCTATACTAAAGGAAGTTAGGATCAGATTTACCAAATTAAATGCAAAAAACTAAGCCGGCTGCTCTTTCATGTAGTTTTCTAAAAAATGACGGAATTTAGTTTATTTTTGATGGCTTAAAAAACTATATCCAAAATCCATCTACACTCAAAATTGCCCATGAAAAAAATATACTGTTGCTGTTTAAGCTTTGTTTTTACCGCTATGTTTTATGTCTCCGCACAGAAAGGTTATCAAGATGGATTTATTATTACGACCCAGAATAATACCATAAAAGGAGAAATTGATTATCGCACCAATGCACAGAGCTATCAGATTTGCAAATTTCAAAATGGCAATATTATTACCGAATATGTTCCTGCTGAGCTTAGCGGTTATGGCTATACCAATGGCAAGCTTTTTACTTCCGGGCTCATACAAGATTCTTTTGTAGAAGTGTTGGTAAAGGGATATTTAAGTTTATACAAAAATGGATTATCCTACTTCGTCCAAAAATCAGAGGGTAAACTTCATGAATTTTCTTATCAAAAAATAAAAACGGTAGTAGAAGGTGAAGATGGGGATTCAAAATACATGGGCACCAAAGATAGCAGATGGAGAGGTATGGTTGCTTATCTTATTGCTGATTGCAATCCGGATACCAAACAGCTTAAGTCATTGAAATTGAGCGAAAGGAGTTTGACAAATTTTGTTGCAAATTATAATGAATGTAAGGGGGCGCAATACATTGTTTATCAGGAAAACAAACCCTGGGCAGAAGTGAACTATGGGATGATGGCGGGGCTGACCCGATCTTTCATTCAAATAGACCATATATCTAATATTACACAATACAAATATCTGGACTACCACTATACGTCTACAGATCCCTCCTTTGGTTTGTTTGCCGCGATATCCTCACCCAGGATAGCCCCACGGCTTAGCCTTCAGCCCGAAATACATTTTCATCAGGCAAGCTTTCATTCTTTGATAGTTAAACAAGGCTTATCATTAACAGAAACCCTGTATACAGATATTAAGTTGACTTCCCTTTCGGTACCCCTATCTGTCAAATATAACTTTCTGCTTAGGGAAATCACTATGTATTTTCAAGCCGGCATTCATTATAATCGTATCTTAGATTCAGATATCAAAGTCATCAGCGAGCGAGTCGTGAGCGATACCAAGGATACCTCTGAAATTGATGGCCTTTGGTTGAGTAATTACCAACTTGGTTATTGGGTGGGAGTGGGTATGCAAAAATCATTTAAACATTTTGGCGGCGGTGCAAGCCTGAGGTATGTCAAAATGGATAATACAATAGGCAATCCTGGAATTTACGCGGATTATGATTACCTGACTTTATTTCTTATCCTTTCCAGGAAATGAGGGTGTAAATCAGGGCAAGGCATACGTAAGCTCAGTAATGATTTGGGCATGCTGGGGAAACTGTTGTATCAGTTCGCTGCGCTTTGCCATTTCAAAATCACGGAAGTCAAAGCCGGGCGCTACCGTACAACCTACCAGGCCATAGCCAGTGGGTTCTGCCATGCGAGAGGCAAACCAACGCTTGGCGGGCACCACCAGCTGAAAAGCCTCTTTTGCTTCAGGATTGTTACCCAAACGATGGATAGTGAGTTTACCATTTTCTTCCAGCACCAGCACTTCCATAGGATTACCAGCATAGAAGTGCCACATCTCATCGGAATGGATACGGTGAAAAGCAGAAAATTTATCTTCTAGCAAAAGAAAATATATAGCTGTACTGAAGGCGCGGTCTAAACCGGGAATAGTACCTTCCGCACGATAGGTTTCCGCGTAAAAACCTCCTTCGGGATGAGGCTGCATATGGAGGTGATCTATCCAGTATTGGGCATTAACCTTCATGGGAAATCAGTTTTTCTTAAACTCATAGACTACTTTCCCATCCGGCGCCCACTCTTTCGTGGTATAGCCCGGGGTTTCGTCAAAAGTATCATCCGGGTATTTGATCTGCTTCTTGGGGAGCAGGGTCTTGTAGTCGTAGTATTCTGTCCACAGCCCTACTTTGTGATCTTGCTGAAATTCCCCTTCTACTGCCACCTGTCCGCCTTCGTGGAAATAGAAATAGTAACCTTCCCTCAGACCATATTCTATTGGGATCACTTCCTTCAGCGAAGTCCACTTACCTTCGTCATAATAAGTGATTTCAGAATCGCGGGGCCAGCCTTTGGAGTATTTTTCTTTATCCTGTAGTATATAGCTTTTGTTGTAACGCACCCAACGGCCATGCTTGGTCCCTTTGTAGAAAAGTCCTTCTTCCAGTACTTCACCATCCTCAGTGATTTTCTGATAAGGGCCGTGCAATATCTCCGCTTTGTCTTGCTGGATATTGCGGGTACTACGGATCTGCTTGCGGTTGGTGTCGTACCAATAGATATCGCGCACATAAGGGTCAGGCGCTTCGTATTCTTTCAGGTAGTGAAAAAGTTCAATGACCACATCTTGCCCGTAGCCGGTTTCCGCATAGCCTTTTTTTGTTTTGATGTCATAAAAAACGTTCTTCTTCCGTTTCTTCTCTTTCTTTTTATCCTTTTCTTCTTCCTCCTCTTCCTCGGCATCCAGGTTGATGGTAAGCGGTATTTTGGTGGTAGGGTCAAGAATAAACTGTCCGGCAGTATCCAGCGGGGCAGGCTCTTGGTCTGCATCGGCTGTCTGGGCATAGCTGTGCAGGCCCAAAGAAGAAATGATTACAAAAAAGCTAAAAGCGTATAACCGACGATTCATAATGGATGATTCACCTTCTGTAGTGCTAACGGGGCACTTTGTGGCGATAGTGTATTCAAAATTATTTAATTGTTTGGTGTTTAATGCACATCTTCCCGACTAAGTTCCGACATATTTGAGAAATGGCCAAGCCTTGTATCTATTCGGTAAATACTGTTTATTTAAGTAAAACCTACGGCTATGAATAACCACCGAAGAGACTTTATCAAAAAGAGTGCCTCAGTCGCTGCGCTTTCCATCAGCGGAATTCATGCGGTAGCAGAGACGCCCGACAAAGCCAACAAATCCTTGAAAGCTACTTTAGCCTTAGTGCGGGACGCTGGTATGCAAATGTGCCTGGCGTATTTTTGGGGCATAGAGCCGCATAAAGTAGCTTTAGCCAAACAAATGAAAGTACTGGGCGCAGTAGGCGGCATCAGTCCGCACATGGTCGGGATGCAGGACTCACCCAACTGGGAGTACAAAGTCATTAAAGCGGTGAAAGAAGCCTGGGAAAAAGAAGGCTTGCAGTTGAAGGTCATAGAAGGTCCTCCCTCTCTGTATGAAAAAACTAAGTTGGGCTTAGATGGAAGGGATGAGGAGATAGCAAACTTTATCACTTTTATGGAAAATATTTCCAAACTCGGGATAGACACGATTTGCTACAACTGGATGCCGGTGATCAGTTGGGCACGCACTTCGATAGACCGTGCCAGCCGCGGGGGTGCTTTGGTCAGTGCTTTTGACATCGAAGATATCAAGGAAGAACCGATGACGAAATACGGGGCGTTTACTCACGATACCATGTGGAAAAACATGGAATATTTTCTTAAGGCAGTGGTGCCCGAAGCGGAGAAGCACGGCATCAAACTGGCGCTTCATCCTGATGATCCTCCCATTGATATGATCAGGGGCATTCCCCGCATCATGACCTCCGTAGATGCTTTTAAACGCTTGATAGAAATCGTACCCAGCGATAGCAATGGCCTTACTTTCTGCCAGGGGAGCTTTGCCTCTATGGGAGGAGAAGGAGAGGGCGTAGATATTCCGGCTGCCATTGAGTATTTTGGTAAAAGAGGAAAGATTCACTTTGTACACTTCAGGGATGTGAGGGGCGATAAAAATAACTTTGAAGAAACTTTCCATGATGATGGCAAGACCGACATGTACAGGGCCATGCAGGCTTATTATAATGTAGGTTTCAAAGGGCCGATACGCCCCGATCATGTGCCTACGATGGCCAAAGACAGCAATGAGCATCCGGGCTACAGCACCATTGGCACCTTATTCGCCATTGGCTACATCCGCGGCCTGATGGAAGGGGTGACGCATAGGAGCAGCTAGACTTGTTCAGTTAAAAATACCCACTCACTCGGCTCCTGCCGACCGGGCTGCCGGAGCAGTGAGCATTATCTCAAGGGCCTCTGGCCTACGGAAAGCACTAAGAACTCTTCTTTATTTTGATCACTACCGACTTGGAAATTGGCTGGTTGCTTTTGCGGGCCATGCGGTTGTGGGGAACGAGTACATTGGCCTCCGGAAAATAAGTCGCTACACACTGCCTGGGGATGCTGTAGGGAACGACCAGAAAACGCTCGGCTACTCTTTCTACACCGTCATAATAGCTAAAAAGGTCCACAGCATCTTCTTTCTTTAAACCGCGCTGCTGCATATCTTTTTCATTCATCAACACTACTCGGCGGGCATATTGAATGCCCCGGTAGCGGTCGTGGAGGCCGTAAATGGTGGTGTTGTACTGGTCGTGGCTTCGAATAGTCATCATCAGAAATTCGTCTGCTGCCAGTTGGTGGTCAGGGTTTTCGTTGACGGTAAAGTTAGCCTTGCCTGTTTCTGTAGTAAATTTCCTTTCCCGGGCACCATTGGGCAGGTAAAAGCCTCCCGAATTGCGCACCCTGATATTATAGTCGTCAAAACCGGGAATGGTCTTCTCTATCGCTTCGCGGATATGATCATAATTAGCCACCATGTTGTCCCAATTTACAGTAGTATTTTCTCCCAAAGTAGCTTTGGCCAGTTCTGCTACAATCTTGGGTTCACTCAACAAATGCTTAGAAGCCGGATCTTTGCCACCTCGGGTCTGATGCACTACTCCGGTGGAATTTTCT
>JBBSOG010000082.1:0-16089 GCA_038259985.1 Cytophagales bacterium | reverse complement strand
TATCCTTCCAGGTTTTCTTCGTAGCGTGCGGTACTGATGCGTAAGCAATTTTCCTGTATGATAGCATATTCCAGTCCAGCAAATGTTTGTTTTGGGGCATTATTTTCACTTAAGCCGAGATATTTAGATCTATGAAATAAGATATCCATCTCCTTCATGCCATCAAAGATCGGGGATATGCTTACCAATAATTTTCCGTAGGCTTTAATATCTTGAAGCGTTTTATCTCTGATAGCCAGCATATCAAAAAAAACGATATCGTGGGAAGTGCATAATTTTAATTGCTCTTCAGTATCATATAATTGCACCGGAAAGTTCACCTGGCCTATCAGCCTTTTCATCATTTTTTGAGGCCCGATGACAATCATTTTGACCTCGGCTTGGTATTGAAGTTTTTGATAAAACCAGGCAGCAAGGCTTCTACTTCTGATCAGATGTCCTAAACCAACTTGGGTGGATGCCTTACAAATGAAGAGTACCTTCATGCTTAAGAAATTACTTTCATGCTGAAAGGGGCATGCTGAGACAAGGGTTGGGTCAATTTTCTACCAATCAACTCATCTATCTGATCAGCATCCATGATACCTTCCGGCCTTACAATCAGTACATCTTCATCTTTGATGACTTCCCCTACATTCATATCACGGGCAGCGTATAATGAACGTCTTGCCCGTTTTCTAGTATAACGCTCCTTGTCGGAAATTTTTTCGTCCTGTTCTTCCAAGGCAGTTTGTGCCTTATGAAGGTCTTCTACATACGCTTTTAGCTCAGCTTCTTCTAAAGCGTAAGCATGATCAAAACCTTGCTGAGCCTTGTCTTCGGTAAAATGCTTCTCAAACCAAGTAGCGCCTTTCACCAACGCCATACAGGCAGCAATGCTGTTTCCGGTATGATCAGAAAAACCTACTTCTACACCAAAGTGCTCTTTCAACTTCGTGATAAAGCTGAGGTTAGTCTGTTCCAGAAAAGCAGGATAAACAGATACACAATGTAATAGCACGATATCTGAATGTCCGGCTTTTTGAAGTGCATTCATGGATCTTTCTATATCCTGCATAGAGGACATTCCGGTGGAAATTACCATCTTTTTCCCCCGCTCAGCCACTTGTCTGAGAAAGCGGATATTGTTGAGATCACAGGAAGCCGTTTTGATGTATGGAGGGTCAAATTTCATGAGTAGGTCAAGTCCTCTTTCATCAAAAACGGAAGCTGAAAAGGCGATTGTTTTCTGTTTGCAATAGGCCGCCAAATCATCATATTCCTCATCCTCAAGCATTCCCTCCGTTCTGATGCGAATCACATCTTTGATATCATAGTGACCATACTCATAATCTCCCGGCAGGTACAAGCCCCAGGGGTAAATAATCTGAAATTTGATAGAATCAGCCCCAGAGTGATGGGCAATGTCCACCAGTTTTTTTGCTTTGTCTAACTGGCCATTGTGGTTGGTTCCTGCTTCTGCTATGATATGAATATCTTCCATATAAAATTTACATATTTTCTTTTACCATTTCAGCAAAAAGATTGGCATTGGCCACAATCGTTTCCCTTAATTCCGCCCAGGTATTTTCTTTTAATTCAGCTTTCTTTTCCTCCAATTCTTCTAGCCGACCCAGTCTATGCCTGACTTCTTCTACAATATCATCAAACAACAAATTGATGTTCCAATCATCCAGGCCCAGCGTTTCTAACATGCTAATAGCCCTTTGATCATAGCTTATCTTGATGGTAGGCACATTATATGCCAGACAAGGAATAAATGAATGCAAACGGAAAGTCAGGTTCAGTCGGGTATTTTTTAGGTAGGTCAGGTAGGTGTACACATCCTCGGTATATACATAGTCTACTTCACTAAATGACGCTGCAAAAGGGATATCCCGATGATCGTGGCATAAAAATTTAATATTATTATATCCTTTCTCTTTGAGCAAAGCAATGATCTTCAAAAGCTGCTCCCTTAATTCGTATTGATAAGTAACGGGAATACTCATCAGCGTGGGTGTGCGAATAGAGATTAATGCATCTGTCCGATCAGATTCCATCAAAGGCACCAGGTGCTGTGGGATTTCATCAATAAACAAAGTGGGGCAGCCGCCCAGCGTATTATTACAACCCAAGTTTTTGATATGTTCGTAAGTAGCACCGTCACGGGACAGGGAAATATCTGCCCTCTTGTTGAGCAAAGCAATCTTATCATCGGCCATAACATCAGTCCTGTCCACCAGTTCAAGGGCTTTGTTATAGATTTTTCCACGGGAGACACTGAAAATCATCATTGGTTTCTCTAGGGCTTTCAGTGCTATGGGACTTACTTCTAGTTCACCGTTTTCGTAGAGGTTTCCCCCACCTATGATCAAGCCATGACCAAACTGGTTAACTTCATAAACGGTTTGAGAACTCACCCCCGCTTTCTTATGGCTCTCATATTTGCTGGTAGCGGGTAAAGAAATCACATTAAAATTTTCCTTGAAGGCGTTTCTGATAAAATGATTAACTCCCAGGTAGATAACATCATTACCGATATTGAAGCCTTTGGGTCTTATAGAATACAAATTGATCATTACAATGATATTAATTAAATATGGGAGATGTTCTTATTACTGATTGTGAGTTTTATAATACTGCCTAACAATTTCTTCAATGGATTTGTCCCGGATATCAGGATCAGAAGCGAACAGTCTGTCCATCATAACTTTATCTTCAGCTGTGTCCACTGTCAGATGTACCTGGCTGTGATCTGGTACATCTTCAAAAGGAAAAGAACAAATGTTGAATCTTTCCGCCTGCTCATAAAAGATTGACGTAATATGTTCGCTATAATGCGTTGAACTAGCTATTTCCGAATATTTGCCTTTAAAAGTACTCCCACTGATAATTTCTACGCTTATACCATAAGGATATCTTCTAGGCAAAAGGTTGGTGACCAAGTCATATTCACCTTCTTTCATCATTTGAAAACCTCTTATGAGAAGCTTTGACTGAATCAAAGGACTATCGCCGTTCACACGGGCAAAATTATCAATTTTGTATTCAATGATGCAGTCAAGTACTCTTTTGGCCACATTTACCAGATTTCCTCTAAAACAACTGATCTGGTTTACGTTAGCTATTTCGGCCAAGGGATCGTCTAAAAATCTGTCTGAAGTAGCCAGTATGATTCTGACGCCTTTCAACTTTTTGACCTCATCAATACAATGTTGTATCAATGGCTTACCACCCACTTGAGTAAGGGCCTTGTTGGGAAAACGTGTGGAGTCTAATCTCGCGAGAATGATGATGCCGTTCAAATGCGATTAAAATTATCTGAAATGAATATTCTTTATAAGTTCATAGTGAAATATAAAAATCGTTACGGCGCAATTTAGAAAATGTAGATTCAAATGTTTAGCTGTAATTAGAATTCTTTTACCTTCGTCAAATCAAAAGCTATTCATCTGCGAATGATCAATTTGACTGACAAAACCATACTCATCACCGGGGGCACGGGTTCTTACGGGCAGGCTCTTGTAGAAGGGGTGTTGCGAGAGTGTGCTGACCTGAAAGCTTTGATGGTCTTTTCCCGGGATGAATACAAACAGCACGAGATGCGCCAAAGGTTTCCTAATGCCCAATTTCCCGCTTTGAAGTTCATGCTGGGCGATGTCCGCGATGCTGAGGCAGTACGGCAGGCTACTATGGGTACAGACGTCATTATCCATGCGGCAGCACTCAAACAAAATATTACCGGCGAGCAATTTCCTGACGAGTTTATCAAAACCAATGTGGAAGGCACCCGAAACGTTGTAATGGCTGCTACCAGCAATAATGTAAAACAAGTGCTTGCCATTTCTACCGACAAAGCTGTGTATCCTACGACCCTTTATGGTGCGTCTAAGCTTTGTGCTGAAAAACTGATGCTCGCCGCCAATGAAACCACTCACAACCCTACACGATTTTCAGTACTACGTTTAGGTAATCTTTTCGGCTCCCGCGGATCAATCTCTTCCAACATAGAGGAAAAGCTTTCTGCGAAGGAGGTGTACATTACTGATCCAGCGATGAGCAGGTTCAGCCTGACAATGGAAGAAAGTACAGGCCATACATTTAAGGTTCTGGAAGCTATGCGGGGTGGTGAAATCTTTGTACCCAAAATGCCTACATACCAACTGGGTGACCTGATCCATGCTTGGGACAACAAGCTTAAAATAATTCCTACCGGACCGCGCCTTACCGAGAAGATGCATGAGATAGCGCTATCTTCCGAAGAGTCAAGGTACACCGTAGATTGGGAAGACTTATTCGTGATGGTCAATGCGCAAGCAAAAAACTATGACTTTTGGCAAGCAAAAGGAACCCCTGTCCCCTTAGGCTTTGAATACAATTCCTCTAATGCCGCTAGGTTAAGTATAGACGAATTAACGAAGTTGATCCATCTGTAACTGAATAAGGTACATCAAACTGTCCTATTCTGAAACATTGGGTGTATCATATTGAAACAGTCTCAGAGATAGTAAGTACGCTTAGATGCCCAAGAGGCTAATGGTATAGGCCTTACAGTAAGCGTGATGACGAATGAATGATGTATAATGATCAATAAGTAATGATTAGCTGTATATCCCTGAAATAGGTTGACCGTTTTTGATTAACGGTTAATTGTATAAAACACAAGGCGCCTGCTTACGTTCAATTAAAAAAACTTAGCTTATGTTGCGAATTTTCTCATTGTTGCTGCTGATCATTGCTGTCAGCGCCTGCCAGGATTTTGATACCACTAAGATTATTGCCCCTACTGATTTTCAGATAGAAGCGGTAAGCCTCAACCTGAATGAAGGTGTGCTCGCTACCAATGTCGCTGCACAAAAATTAGAAGATGATACCCAGTTCACGGTAGTCGGGGCTACTCTAAAACATGAAGGAGAGGAAATAGTAGGTATCTGGCTGTTTGATGAACAAAATCCTGATGATATTGCCAGTATCAACGAAACAGCCTTGGCTTTTTCGCCTTTCCCCGAGCAACATACGCGCAAGGTGACCAGCGAAGCCCGTAACCTTTCCGCTTTTCTGCTACGATAAACAAGCCTTCACCCTAAACACTTCCTATCGTATTGGGTCTACTACAGCGACAAACCATCAAGTCTACCATTTATATTTACACCGGTGTACTGATAGGTTTTGTCACCAGCGCTTTGGTGTATCCCAAGTTTTTGACAGCATCACAGATTGGGGTAATCGGGCTGCTGGTTTCCTGGAGTTCCATATTTGCCCAACTGGCTACCCTGGGTTTCAATGGCACCACCATCAAGTTTTTTCCTTATTTCCGCAATAAAGAAAAACAGCATCACGGCTTCTTATTTTTGATGTTGCTGATCACGATCATTGGTATAGGCGTATTTCTCATTATTTTTTTTCTGCTCAAACCCTGGATGATCCGCGACGCGGGAGCAGATTCCCTATTTGTAGATTACATTGATCTACTCATTCCTTTTACGCTCTTTTCGCTGATATTTACCTCACTGGATATGTACAATCGGGCATTGTATAATGCCTCTACCGGATCACTGCTTAATGAAACAGTGGCCCGGATTTTTGTGCTGTTTTTGGTATTCCTCTTTGTCTGGAATATTTACGATTTCTCAGACTACCTAAACTGGTACGTGCTGTCCAGGGGCGTGTTGGTGCTTTTGCTGCTCGTTTTTCTCTTTTGGAAAGGTGAACTCAGCCTGCGTCCTGATTTCAGCCTGCTCACCCAAGAACGGCGCCGAGGTATGCTCAGCCTGAGCCTTTTCAGCCTGGTGACTGGCTTTGGTAACCTAGCCATTATCCGAATAGACAGCATCATGATCAACAGCTACTATTCCGATGCGGAGGTGGGTATTTACCTGACTACTTTTTACTTCGGGACGCTGGTTTTGCTGCCTTCACGGGCGCTGCGGGGCATTGCCCCGACGATGGTGGCCGATGCTTTTAAAAATGACCAACCGAAAACGGTGGAACGTATCTACGCCAAGAGTACCATTACCCAGCTGGTGATTGGCTGCTTCTTTTTTTTGGGCATCTGGACTAATATTGACAATGTGTTTGAGATTTTACCCGAATCTTTTAGGGCAGGTAAGTATGTGATTTTATATGTAGGGCTGATGAATATTATCCGCATGGCAGGCGGTATAAATGATGTAATTATCGGCTATTCACAATATTACCGCATCAATACGTATATCATGCTGGCCTGGCTGGCGTTGATCATCATCACCAATATGTGGCTGCTTCCCGTGATGGGTATTTCTGGTGCGGCGCTGGCGTCCCTAATTTCGGTGCTATTGGTCACCATAGCCCGCTTTATTTTTCTGTATATCAAATTTGGTTTTCAGCCTTACAGCCGGTCACATCTACAGATTTTAGCCATTGCTCTACTAACCTATGGGGTGGTATATTTCATTCCTAACATCCAACCTTTTTACCTGGATATTTTTATCCGGGGAATAATGGTGACTTTGCTTTTTACATCAGCAGTATATTGGTCCAAGACCGATACTGAGGTCAATAAGCTAATAGAAGATTATTGGAATAAGGCGAGAGGCTTTTTTAGAAAGTGATTTTTCTGCAATGCTTCGTTACGTTAAGGTTTATTGGTATGCTTTTTAATCAAATTTGATAGGTCTTTTATGATTTTGATTTCCAAACATGACTTTCCATTTTTGGTCATACAAAGACGAGTAAGTTATTTCTATTTGAGTATTTTGAAACACATTATCCAGTACTTGGGCAGCAGTAGAGTCATTAGAATCCAAAATAGTTATGGATTGCCCAGCGGGAAGCGCATAACCTATATTTATTTCGGTAAAGCCACACTTTATAGGATATATACTATCCAAATAAAAGCTCCTTACACTGCTGTATTCTTTTCCTTGATATATAATGCTTAGATCTTCAATAAAAGCAAGCCCAACCCCATTATTAAAAAGTGCCAAAACATAAGTAGGTTGACCGTTTTCGTCAAAACCGGTGAAGGGATTGATCATCAAATAAGGCAAGACACTTCGGTATTGCTGCTCTCGGATTAGGTAGTTTTGGTAGGCGAAGGTGATAAAGGTACCCAAACTAATCAGCAGTGCTATAAGGCTCAGGAGTTGGTTTGACTTCCAGCGTTTTCGGATAGGTTTGGTATGGATTTCCACTTCCTGAGATGGATTTTCATGGATATCAATTTCTTCTGAACTCATAGATTTTGCTTGGTTTGCATTATTTTATCGGACCCAAAATCAATATAAACAAAAAAGGCACGCGTTGAAAAAACGCGCGCCAGTGTGGTTGCCAAGTGAACTTGATTTTGATACTTAGCGGTCTAATTTACGTAGGTTGTTACCGGTATAAATCTGACGGGGACGGCCGATGGGCTCTTTATTTTCACGCATTTCTTTCCACTGGGCAATCCAGCCGGGCAGGCGGCCAAGCGCAAACATGACGGTGAACATGTCAGTGGGAATGCCCATAGCACGGTAAAGGATGCCTGAATAAAAGTCTACGTTAGGATAAAGCTTTCTTTCGCTGAAATAATCATCATTCAGCGCAGTTTGCTCTAGTTTTTTGGCAATATCCAAGATAGGATCAGTGATGCCAAGTCCGCTAAGCACTTCGTCCGCGTTTTTCTTGATGATCTTGGCGCGGGGGTCAAAGTTTTTGTAAACACGGTGTCCAAAGCCCATCAGGCGAAAAGGATCGTTTTTGTCTTTAGCCTTATCAATAAATTTATTGACATCGCCACCATCTTCTTTGATTTTTTCCAGCATTTCTATCACCGCTTGGTTGGCACCACCGTGTAGCGGCCCCCAGAGCGCA
The DNA here is from genome assembly GCA_038259985.1 of Cytophagales bacterium. Lineage (GTDB taxonomy): Bacteria > Bacteroidota > Bacteroidia > Cytophagales > Cyclobacteriaceae > Catalinimonas. The sequence goes on along the minus strand of JBBSOG010000082.1, from coordinate 8,274 downwards.
TTGATGCCCGCAGAAATAGAAGCGTACAGACTGGCCTGGGACGAGCCGACAATTCTCACCGTAGAGGTAGAGCAGTTTTGTTCGTGATCGGCATGCAAGATCAATAGCTTGTCCAATGCGTCAGCCCGGGAAGGGTCTACTTCATAGCTTTCTGCGGGAAGCGCGAACATCATTTTCAGGAAGTTTTCACAATAATCCAGTGAATTATCAGGGTAACTTACCGGATGGCCAATCTTATGTTTAAAGGCCCAGGCCACGAAAGTAGGCATCTTGGCAATGATGCGGATGATGCTCAGGTTAACCTCTTCTTTAGAACGGTTGGGATCTAAAGACTCTGGATAAAAAGCGGTAAGCGCGCAAACCAAAGAAGACAGCACGCCCATGGGGTGGGCACTGGAGGGGAATCCATCCAGGATTTTTTTGATGTCTTCGTGTACCAGCGTGTGATGGGTAATCTCTTCTTTAAAAGCCTGAAATTCGCTTTCGTTGGGCAATTCACCGTAGATCAGTAAATAAGCTACTTCCAGGAAAGATGATTTGGCGGTCAGGTCTTCAATGGAATAACCTCTATAACGAAGTATCCCATTCTCCCCATCCAGGTAAGTGATGGAACTGGTGGTAGAACCGGTGTTTTTATAGCCGGGATCAAGCGTGATATAGCCGCTTTCAGATCTCAGCTTACTGATGTCTATTCCTTTTTCTTGCTCCGTTCCTTCTACAATCGGAAGTTCAAAGGTTTTTCCATCTACTTTAATTTCTGCAGTGTTATTGGACATTTTCGGAATGATTTAAAGAGTAATAAAATTCAAGCTAAAAATAATGGATAACATGGTAATAAAACATTTTAACGATTAATTGTTGCCAAGGATTAGCGGTAAACCATCACTTCCGTTTCCGATAACGACTACTTTGGCGTTACTGGATTCGGACAAACGGGTAGTGGCTTCAATACCACGCATTTTCAAAAGCTCATCGGTCAGGCTGCTGTTAATAATTTTATTGGCTTCAGCTTCACCTTCAGCAGCAATGCGCTTGCGTTCTGCCTCGCTCTTTTCGCGCTCTAACCTGAATTGATAAGCTAAAGCCTCCTGTTCTTGTTTTAATTTATTTTCAATAGCCTCCTTGATTTGTTCTGGCAGGTTGATAGAACGGATCAACAAAGCCCTCATCTGAATATTATTAGACGCATCCTGAAGGATGGCTTCTGTCTCGTCAATGATGGAGGTTTCTACTTCGCTACGCTTGGTAGAATAAATTTCTTCAGCCGTATAACGGCCCATTACCCGGCGTACCGTTGAGCGGGTTTCAGGAATGATGAGCTTGCTCACATAGTCTTCCCCAAAAAGTTCGTGGATATAGCCAATCTTATTATACATAGGATGAAAACGGACGGTGACATCTACCTTGAGGGAGAGGCCATTTTTATCCAGTACATCCATGGGTTCATCTACACTATTTTCTTTGACGTCGTAGACGTACATCTCATTCCAGGGGGCGATCATCACAAAGCCCGGCTGAAAAATCTGTTCTTTATCCAGCCCTTCGCCAAACTTTCGGAAGATCACGCCCCTTTCACCGGCATTGATGGTCAGAAAAACGCTGGAAGAAAGATAAATAATAGCGATAAAAAGGACTACGCCTATGACGATGAATGGTAAGAATTTTCTATTATCCATAATAAGTGGGGTTTACTTTAATGTTTGTTTAATTGGCTTGTTGATTTCTTCTAATCTAAACTTTTGCTCTGGAGTATGACTCTCGCCCACCAGCCGTAGCATTGGTGAGGACGTAGGATCGGGGAATAGTCATAGACAGTTACATTAGTCTATTTTCTACTTTTGTGCCTGCCAGATGTCCTCACTGGGTATCAATTTCGTATGTCTTAAGTAAGGCGACATGAAGTTATGTTGTTGATTTTTTTTTAAACTGACTTTATTTTTTGACCTTAACACAGGGACATTGCTCATAAATAATCCTAATTTTACGCTAAATTACTAATTACAGGCAGAAAGTATGTATTACAATTCAATAATAGAAACAATAGGGGATACACCTTTGGTCAAACTGAACAAGGTGAACGAAGGAATTCAGGGTACTATATTGGTTAAAGTAGAATATTTTAATCCTGGTAATTCAGTCAAAGACCGTATCGCTATCAAAATGATTGAGGATGCCGAAAAAGAAGGACTTCTTAAGCCGGGCGGTACCATCATTGAAGGCACTTCTGGCAATACCGGCATGGGCCTGGCACTGGCTGCCATCGCCAAGGGCTACAAATGTATTTTTACCCTGGCCGATAAACAGTCTCAGGAAAAGATAGATATTCTCCGGGCAGTGGGTGCAGAGGTAGTGGTATGCCCGACCAACGTGACTCCTGATGATCCCCGCTCCTATTATTCAGTCGCCAAGAAACTCAATGAGACCATTCCTAATTCCTTGTACCCTAATCAGTACGACAACGAGTCTAACTGGACGGCCCACTACGAAACGACAGGACCCGAGATATGGGAACAAACCGATGGGAAGATTACCCACTTTGCTGCCGGGGTAGGCACAGGTGGTACGGTGAGCGGTGTTTCCAAATACCTCAAAGAGCAAAATGCTGACGTATTTACTTTAGGGATTGATACCTACGGATCAGTATTTAAAAAATACAAAGAAACCGGTGAGTTTGATGACAACGAAGTGTTCCCTTATTTGACTGAAGGCATAGGTGAAGATATTCTGCCTAAGAATGTAAACTTTGACCTGATTGATGAATTTGTCAAAGTAACCGACAAAGATGCAGCGATTATGGCACGCCGACTTTCCCGTGAAGAAGGATTATTTGTCGGCTGGTCCTGTGGTTCGGCGGTATTCGGCGCACTCAAATATGCCCGCAAGCATCTCAAGAAAGATGACATTATGGTCATCATTTTGCCCGATCATGGTACCCGCTACCTGGGCAAAATCTACAATGATAGCTGGATGAAAGACCACGGTTACCTGGAGAAAAGGGAATTTGCTACCGCGCAGGATATCTTAAAAGGGCGCAATGGACATAGCGAACTGGTAACCGTAAAGTCTGATACTACTGTGGGAGAGGCGATCAAAATTTTGAACGAACAGGGCATTTCTCAAATTCCGGTGCTGGATGAAGATACCTATGTGGGCAGCCTGACTGATTCCAAACTACTGCATCAGTTGATTGATAATCCTTCCATGAAAACCGAACCAGTTTCCAAAATCATGGATAAGCCCTTTCAGTTTATCTCCATCCACGATACACTGGATGTATTATCATCGCTGATCGATAAGAACAATAAAGCACTGTTGGTAAGGGACCGCCTCAACCGGGTCCACATCATTACCCGCGCTGACCTACTCATGGCGATGAGTAATTAGATATCAGATTTTATTATCATTTTTGAACCTGGTCTGATCGCCGGGTTTTTTTATAGGCTTCTTTAATTGCATTTTTAGCCGAATTATGGCAATTTAGGATCACTTTTTATAAATACTAACCTTTTGTTTTAGCATGACCATGAAAAAATTAAACCTAATTTTATCAACTTTAATGATTTCGGTAGCAGCCTTGGCTTTTAGCGCATGTTCATCGGGAACGACCGAAGAAGCTACTTCCGAAGATACTACAGCAGTATCTACTACCCAGCCTGAGGAAGAAGAGTGGGTAACAATGATGAAAGGTAGTTCCACCGATGGATGGACTCAACTTAATGGTAAAGCAACCTATGAGGTCAACGATGGCATAGTGACCGGAACCACTAAACTTGGGGAACCGAATAGCTTTTTGACAACCGACAAAATGTACGGTGATTTTATCTTGGAGTATGAAGTAAATGTAGATCCCCGAATGAACTCCGGCGTACAAATCCGCAGTCACTCCTATGATTTTGATACTACCTATGTCTATACCGATGCGGAAGGCAATACTGTTGAAAAAACAGTCGAAGGCCCACGGGTACATGGCTACCAAGTAGAAATTGATCCATCAGAACGGGGATATAGCGGAGGAATTTATGATGAAGCCCGTCGCGGATGGTTGGCCGATTTATCAGAAAATGAGGAAGGCAGGACTGCTTTCAAAAATAATGAATGGAACAAATATCGGGTAGAAGCTAAAGGCGACACCATCCGTACTTTTATCAACGGCATTCAAACTGCAGAATTGGTGGATGATATGACCGACACTGGCTTTATCGCCTTGCAGGTTCATGGTACCAAAATAGAAGAACCCATGCAGGTACAATGGCGGAATATAAGAATTAAAGAACTTTAAAAAGTTTTTAGTTCAGGGTTCACAGTTCAAAGTTTTTTAACTATGAACTGTGAACTTACAACTTTGAACTTAATACGGATCTACGTCTATCACTGTATTTGTTCTCTTCAGGTGCTTATCTTTTTCCAAAGCATTGCAGGCATCTATGATAATTTTCTTGGCCTGCTGGATAAAAGATTGCTTACGTTCCAGCTTAATCATTAGTTGCATCAGATATTGGTTCCTCAAGCGGGAAATTAACGGCTCTTCCGGTCCCAGTACCCTTTGCAACCCCAGCACATTTGCAAGGTTTTCGCTCAACTGTTTGGCGGCTTTGCTACAGGTTAATTTATCAGGGTTTTTGATGGTAATCCTGATAAGCCGCACAAAAGGGGGATAATGGTATTCCTGCCGTTCAGCGATTTCTTCCTGATACAAACCAATATAATCGTTAGCCACAATTTTATGCAGGACTGGCTGTTCAAGGTTGGTGGTCTGAATGATAACTTTCCCTACCTTATCTCTTCTTCCTGAACGTCCGCTCACTTGGGTAATCAATTGGAAAGTCCGTTCGTGGGAGCGGAAATCAGGGAAGTGTATCATACGGTCAGCGTCCAGGATACCCACCAGGCTAACGCCATCAAAATCCAGTCCTTTGCTCACCATCTGGGTGCCCACCAGAATATCCATATCCCGTTTAGCAAAGGCTTCAATAATTTGCTGATAGCTGTTCTTTTTACGGGTAGTATCCAAATCCATGCGCTGTACCCGTGCCTGGGGGATCAGCATCTGTATTTCTTCTTCCAGTTTCTCCGTGCCATAACCAGCAGTTTTAAGCTTGGTAGACCCGCAGGCTTCGCATTCCAGGTGTAGTTTTTCATGATGCCCGCAATAGTGGCAGCGCAATTCGTAGGCAAACTGATGATAGGTAAGGCTGACATCGCACTGCTCACACTTGGGAATATGTCCGCAATCTTCACACATAATATAGGGGGAATAGCCCCGGCGGTTCTGAAAAATGATGGCTTGCTCCTCCAGGCCCAATACCATTTCCATGTGCTGCAACAAAACCGAGGAAAAATCCTCCCGCATGGTGCGACGTTTATTCTCTCGGCGGATATCTACCAACTCTATTTCCGGTAGCTGAGCTTTGCCAAACCTTTTGTATAGGCTTACCAGCCCATATTTTCCTTGCAGGGCGTTGTAATAAGATTCTATGGATGGCGTGGCCGACCCTAGTAAAGTTTTGGCGTGATGTAATTTTGAAAGCACTAAAGCGGTATCGCGGGCATGATAGCGAGGCGCTGGATCAAATTGTTTATAGGAAATTTCGTGCTCTTCGTCAATGATGATCAATCCCAGGTTTTCAAAAGGAAGCAGCACCGCCGAACGTACCCCGACCACCAGCGGATAGCGGCCATCCAATATGCCTTGCCAGACTTCTACCCGCTCATTATCAGAAAACTTGGAATGATAAATGCCCATCTGGTCGCCGAAGATTTTTTTTAGGCGGTAGACAATCTGGGTAGTTAGGGCAATCTCTGGCAAAAGATAAAGCACCTGCCCGCCACTGGACAACACATCCTGGATCAGGTCAATATAAATCTCGGTTTTGCCACTTCCGGTAACTCCGTGGAGCAGCACCGTTTCTTTGACATCAAAATGTTTGAGAATTTGATCTTTGGCCTCCTGCTGATATTCGGTAAGCTGAATTTTAGCTTCTAAGGGAGCTGCAACCGGCTGAAAACGGGAAACAATTTCTTCAAATTCCTCAAAAACCTCTTTATTGATGAGGGTATTAATAGAAGAAGTAGAAACACTTTCATTATTCAACGAGGATTTAAGCAGTCCTTTTTCGTTGGCTTCTCTATCCTGAAAAGTAGGTTTGAGTTGCAGATAACGTAAAAGTACATCCAACTGCTTAGGTTGTTTTTCCAGTTCGTTAAATAACTGTTCTAAGCTAATATTATCCTGTGCGTATTTACGGCTTAACCTGATCCGCTTAACAATCTTGGGACGGTACTTTTCTTTGACTTCCTCAAAAATGAGAATGGCTTCCTTTTTTATCAGTGATTTGATGATGTGATAAAAATTCTTCTCATTCAGCAGATTACCAATATCATGATAGGATAGCGTCTGTTTTTCTACCAAAGCTTCAATAATGCGGTATTCCTTATCGCTAAAACTACCCTCAAAATCTTCCAGGTCAAATTCCGGGTTAAGCTGTACTTTGGACTCGCTACTCAGCTTCAGTCCTGACGGTAAGGCTACGTTCAGCACTTCGCCGATAGTACAAGCATAATACTCGGCGATCCAGTGGAAATGCTTAATCTGGATGGGATGGACGACTGCTTGCTCATCCAACACTTCTAGAATATAACGCGCTTGGTACTTTTGGGGCGGAGTTTGATGAAGCTTGCCGATTACTCCGGTGAGCACTTTTTTGCTGCCAAACTGAACGATTACCCTGCTACCAATCTGCACAAACTCCTCCATATCCACCGGAATCCGATATGTAAAAAGCTTGGGAATAGGCACCGGCAGCATGACATCGGCAAACCAGGTGATGCGTTCATCAGGGGCTTCTACGTTGAGTTTTAGTTGATCCAAAGTAATGTGTAAACAGCGTTATGCCGCAAAGAATTTCATCTTACGAACCTGAAAAATACATAACTTCATGCACTTCTAGAAATGAAAGGATATTCAATTTTACATGGTCAGACTAATTCACTTATGCTTCTGGACAATGCCTATTTTTAGGATAGCATACCATTTCCTGCGAGCTGCTCCAAAGCAGCCTCCACAGTATGTACTGGCATTTTGCAGGCTTGGTCAAAGCAGACATAAATGGTTGTTTTTCCATCAATCGCAGTTCTGTCCCGAAGCATAGGCAAAGTACTTTCATTTTCTGTTCCCACAAATATTCTGTTAGGCATATAATGGGATAAAAGAGTTTTACTGAACTTTTTGTATTGTTCTCCTACAATGGCAACTTCCACACTAGGCTGCATCATTTCCATATATAGTGTAGCCCAGTTACTCAAATATGCCGGATCAGTATCCAATATATTAAGCATGTTATTCATCATGCGCTCGCTGATATCTTTATATTCCCGACGGTCTAGGAGCAAAGAGAGCCGGTACAGATTTTGGGCCATTGCGGAATTGGATGAGGGAATCACATTATCAAAAAGCTCCTTTTTGCGGGCAATGAGTTGACTATCCCCGCTGGTATAATAGAAAAGGCCTTCTTCTTCATCATAAAAATTATCAACAGCATAGTCACACAATTCTTCCGCATGAGCTAACCAGCTTTCATCGTAAGTAATCTGATAAAGCGCGATAAACGCCTCTATGACAAAAGCATAATCATCCAGGTAACCCTCCAGATAAGCTTTATGGTCTTTGTAGCTGCGGTATAGGCTTGCTTTGTCCACCTGCTTACGCATCAGCTTATCTACAATGAAGTGGGCATTGCGTAAGGCAAGTTCCAGGATACTGGTTACCTGAAGTATCGCATAAGCATCTACCAAGCCTTTGAGCATCAGGCCATTCCAACTGCACAAGATTTTGTCATCCAGGCCGGGACGGATTCTTTCTTTACGTTTCTCAAGAAGCTTTAGCTTGCTATTATGGAGCAGATCAGAAAAGGCTGTTCTGTCCAGCCCATGTTTTTTGGCAAACACGTCTTCAGCAATAGTTCGGTAAAGGATGTTTTGGTTCTTTTCCCAATTACCTTCTTTTTCTACGTTGAAATATTCTGCTATCAAGGCTGCTGACACCCCTAATGTCTCCTGAAATTCATCGTAGGTCCAAGTATAAAATTTACCTTCTTCACCTTCACTGTCGGCATCCAGGGCACTGTAGAAACCACCTTCCTGGCTGGTCATCTCCCGGGAAACAAAAGCAATGGTTTCTTCCATTACTTTTTTGTACAGCGGTTTGCGGGTCAGTGCAAAAGCTTCGGCGTATAAACTGAGCAATTGGCCGTTGTCATAAAGCATTTTTTCAAAATG